>NZ_VFVQ01000008.1:0-241239 GCF_006442195.1 Mesorhizobium sp. B2-3-13 | reverse complement strand
TCGATCAGCACGATCGCCAGATCGGCGGTCGAGGCGCCGGTCGCCATGTTGCGGGTGTATTGCTCGTGGCCGGGCGTATCGGCAACGATGAACTTGCGCTTCGGCGTGGCGAAGAAGCGGTAGGCGACGTCGATGGTGATGCCTTGCTCGCGCTCGGCCTCGAGGCCGTCGACCAAGAGCGCGAAGTCGATGTCGTCGCCCGTCGTGCCGTGCTTGCGCGAATCGCGTTCGAGCGCGGCGAGCTGGTCCTCGAAAATCTGCTTGGTGTCGGACAGCAGGCGTCCGATCAACGTCGACTTGCCGTCATCCACCGAACCGCAGGTCAGGAAGCGCAGCAGCGACTTCTTCTCCTGCGCGGCCAGATAGTCGCGGACGCCATCCTTGGGAGCGAGGCTCTTTGCCTTGATGTGGCGCATGGTCAGAAATACCCCTCGCGCTTCAGGTTGAGACTATCGGTCCTGCAAGCCCTGATGTGAAGCCCATCCGCCGCTGGGCCAAACGTGACCTGTTGCGGGTCAGCACGCTTGGGACCGCAATTGCGTCGGTAGATGTGGCTAGGGCGGATGGCAGTCGCCTCGCAGAGGGGTGGCGGCTTCAGTCTGGATGGAGCGGCCCGGCAGCCCTTGTTGGGATGGGGCTAGGACACCGGGCCTAACCGACGGGCAGTTCGTGAGAAACGGCACCGGGGGATAACGGACTATATGCGCTCATACCCAAGACGCGCAAAGCATACGAAAGAAGTATGAGGGCAACATTCGGGGCTCAACCGATGACCGATCAGCCAGTGACGTGCAGGCGCCGCCTCACGCTCTCTTCCGGCTATTTGCGGGATCAGGCTTGCAGCGCTGCTACTATCCCTCGTTCACGCCTTGGCGGGAAACAGCTGACCAAGTCACCATCGATGTGTTGGTCTTGCCGAGGCGCTTGGCCATGGCGGCGAGGTCGAACCAATGTGCACCTCGGTCGCCGAGTTCGCCGCGATTGGCGGCCGTATGGTTTGTTGGCCGGCAAACAGGAAATCACCAGTCGCACCCCCCGTCTCAGCTTATTGATGCGAGACAAGCTAACGCAATTACAGGTTGTAATACCTTTGGACATATTAGCTAGCTAATATATAATTACCAATTGTTAACCAGGATTAATGCGGCCTTTCCACAGCATTGTAGTATGCCCTTTAGGTTGGGTTACCTCCATAGGGCGGGGAGGCCATACGTCCGTGCGTTGGGGCGGCGTATGCTCTACTCCTTGAATCCAATCCCCGGTTAAATCTAGGCAGCCTGACACGATGGAGCGTATCAGTTCACGCGTCTGACAAGCTTTGCGGGGCCCAATCAAATGGGAGAAAAGCAAGTCGGCGACGGAGAGGAGTATGTAAGGCGATGGGACCTCACCAAATTTCCGATTCCTGGAATGATGCAGCAGTACCGCTACACAATGGACATCTGCCGGGCGCGAATGGTCTAGGCAGATCCGATGTCGAAGAAGAGCACCGAAGCGAAGGCCTAGTCCTGATTGTAGACAAGCGAGCGCTTGAACGTGAATGCCTTGCTCGTGGCCTTATCGAACACAATCCCACTTTGCGCGTTAGCGCGGTAGGATCGCTTGACGAGATCCAGCACATTGCCGGGAAAGAGGAGCCATCCGCGGTCCTGGTCATTCTTGGCGCCAGAAAGGTCTCCGAGCAGAGTGTTCGGGCGGAACTTACGGACTTCATTGCTGAGATTGGCACCGTACCCGTAATCGTCGTGGTGGATTCCGACGACCCGGGGGAGGTTCTCGCCGCACTCGAATGCGGAGCCCGAGGCTACATTCCCACAAGTGTGAAGGTGAAGGTCGCTGCCGAGGCCATTGGTCTCGCTCGCGCCGGAGGGATCTTTGTACCCGCCAGTTGCGTGCTGGCGCTTCGAGAGATCATCCACTCGACGGCAAACGGTGCCCGACCGCTCGCCGGCATGTTCACGATACGCGAGGCTGCGGTCGTAGAGGCGCTCAGGAAAGGCAAGGCGAACAAGATAATCGCCTACGAACTCAATCTCTGCGAGAGCACCGTCAAGGTCCATATCCGCAACATCATGAAGAAACTGAAGGCTACGAACCGCACGGAAGTAGCCTACAAGCTCAGACAGATGTTGCTATGACGGCTGCTTCGGACTTTGCCTAGCTGGTCCGGCAACAATTGCCGGACCCGTTGAGGTTGGACACCCGTCCGGATCGTTTTCGCTAAACAGACTAGCTCGCGCTGGTGTTTAAGTGCGTTGCCTCGCAATGGTCGCGGACCTTGCCTTCACGAGGAATCCAACACTGTCCTCGCCCAGTTCTGCGCCCCGATATGCTGCTTCGGCGGCTTTCAGCCCTCCCGTCAGCCTGCGGACCGTCGGAGCTGCTCCGAGTACGTCAAGTGGCAAGCCTAGCTGATCGCGGCCGGGCCTCTTCGGCGGCCAAACCGTGAGGCCGAAATAGCTGGCGGCCGAGCGATCGATCCCGCCGCTGAACTGCACCAACAGCGTTTGGCTCGAGTTCCGGCCAATTCGGCCCAGGCTGTTGATGTCCATTGGTGGTTTGTCGCTGGGTCGCATCGCTACGACGATGACATCCCATGCATCTTCGGTCAGCAGCACCGGGTGCGAAAAAACGCTTACTCCCGCCCCGCGCTCGCGGAGCGCATATTCAAGGGATGATGCACAGGGCGTGTCGCAGACGATGGCGAGCTTGGCCGCGCGTAGATCGACACCGGCATCGTCCAGCAAGGTGCAGCATAACCGCGCGAACTCTGGCAGCAGGTCTACGGCTGGATGGTTGAGATTGAGAGCCGCAACCTTAATGCCAGCCTCGTCACAGGCGTCGAAGTCCACAGTTCCAGGCCGAAGCTCCCACGCTCCAGCCATTAGCGAAACAACAGCATGAGAGGGTAAGAGTTCGACAAGCGATCTAGAAATCGGCCCGACCTGGAGGGAGTTCGTGACGAGGTCGACGTCCTGCCATTTGCGGCTGTCGATGCGGTCGGTCACTTCCACGCATTCCGACACGTTGGCAAAATTGGCAAATGCCAACGTCGCGGTCGCGGCTGCTGCCAGGCTCGGATGTCTGGAGGATATGCGAGTGAGCGCAACGACGCGGCTGGCCTTAGCGAGCGCCGCCGCTGCCGCAGTCACTGCTTGGTAGCCTGTCGCAGCGCCAACGACCACGGTGAGGCCGGAGAGATCGAGATCGAGCAAGGCTATTTGCTTGCGCACGAGAGCAAGGACTTCGGCACGGTCGATCTCGGAAATATCACGAGCAAACGACCTTGCTGAAAAATGACGTGATGTAGGCATGAAGCTGGGCACCACGTTGCGCGCTCTCACTATCTGGTAGGCCGGCAATGTCCTTTAAGCGGATCCGCTGCCCTGCCGGTCTCGTCTGGGCGCGATGCGCGTGCATTTCCTGCATTGCGTTGGCTGACGCGTTTGCGGCCTTCGCATTTGGTAAAGTAGTTCCTGTCTATTCTATTCTCGCCCAGGCGAGTGACGGTCCAATTTGGTTGGCCCTCTGACCTTTTGGTGGCCGAACCCGTTCCAATGCGCGCTTTGGCAATACAGCCGAACCTGCCCGAACTGCTACTGCAGCAAACGGATGCTAGGTGATACCCCGTTTGATCGGAAGACTTACCGAGGCTACGCCTGCGACGCTCGGATCAGGCTAAGGGGGTAACGAGCGCTGGGTACGGCGCTACCTCCTTTGCTTCTCTTGCCGAGAATGACGCGCCGCTGTGAAGTTGGGCAGCGAAACCAGCAGCGTTTCTTGGTGACATCCGTGACAATAAGCGCCTTTGACATAAAGCACCGCGGGCCAGGCATCCGCGTCGGCCAAAACCTCCGTCCGCTTGGAGGCCGGCGCAAGAGGATGATGGACATGACCGTCGCATTGATCGCGCTTGTCCTCGCTGCGCCGGTGATGTTGGCGGTTGCCCTTTTAATATTAGTGACCGACGGCGGACCGGCGGTGTTCTCACACACCCGGGTAGGGTTCAACGGCAGGCGCTTCGCCTGTTACAAATTCAGGACCATGGTTGCCAACTCGGAGCGGGTTCTGGCCGACTATATCGCGAGCAATCCCGAAGCCGCCAAGGAGTGGGAGCAGAATTGGAAATTCAAGAATGACCCGCGGATCACATTCCTGGGGCGGATTCTAAGGAAGTCGAGCCTGGATGAGCTGCCTCAACTCATCAACGTGCTGCGCGGCGAGATGAGTTGCGTCGGCCCTCGTCCAGTCGTTCCCGACGAACTTCAACGTTACGGCTCCTCTGCGATCGATTATCTAAAAACCCGGCCTGGGCTGACTGGCCTTTGGCAGGTGGCCGGCAGAGACGCAATGGACTATCCCAGTCGTGTCTCTATCGACAGCCGATATGTGCGGGAATGGTCCCTATGGGCCGATGTTGTCATTCTCGTCCGGACCGTGGGCGCCGTGATGAAATTCGACCGTGCGTCTTGATTAATGCGCATCGCAAATTCTTGCCCGATGCATTGCTTTGCCTAAAAACCGCGGCGTGCTGTCGCGATCGCAATGGCGAAAGGTGCGGCGCCGGCCGGCCGCGGCGAAACGGCAGCCACAGACCATTACTGCTCACGTGACATGCCTTGGCGCCAGATTACGCCCAGGAAGAGGCCGAGCAAGTAGGCACCCTGCAGAACGACAACGAGAAGCAGGATTGAGATGAGGTGGTGCCAATCAAATACACTGCCGATGCCGCCTGCAGCGACGCCGCCCACGACCGTCACCGCGGTCATGATGATGAGCGCGGCAACTCGAAAACGAAATCCCAGCAAAATGCCGATCACACCGACGGCGACAAGGCCCCAAAGCACGGCGATCTCCTATGGGTGGAAGACTCAGTGTGCCATCTCCAAGTCTCCCACATCTGCGAAATCGGTACCAACACTCAATCCGGCTGCACCGCCTCGCCGACGAGCGGTCGAGGGGCGGGAAATCGCCGCACACTCCCCTGTGTTGCACAAAAGGCGTAGAGTACCCTGTCCGAATGCCCCCTTTTCGCTCATTTCCTTGTCCACCCGCCGAGCCTACGCTGCTTGGAAATAGGTATGCGGAAGTTCACCCGCCGTGCGGCAGCATGCAATGATTTATGATCCGGAGGCCAAGCCTGTGTTTATCAGTACAGCTATTCAGGACAACAAGACGCTGGACGTTGCGCATCAAGGCGAACCTACGTCGGCGCGCAGTTCCCGCATAATGCCTCTAGTGTGACATTCTACCTATGCTTCAGGTATCTATCCTTTTGCTGATCCTGTCCATCTGGTTCCCTGGCGCCACGCGGATTGCCGGAACGGATGGCTCGCTTTCCTTCGTGCTGGCATTGTTCTGCGCTCTGCTAAGTGTCGGTGCCTATGCGGAAACAGCAAGACGCCTCCATCGGATTGAAGCCGCCCTGACGACTGCGGTGCTGACGATATCTGCTGTCATCATCGTTCTCTCTCTACTGTCGATGCTCTACGCAGACAATCCGATGAGGACGATGCGCGCGGTTTTCTCACAAGTGTTTGGTTTCGCGATCATTCCAGCAGTCGCGGCGATCTCCTTGAGACCGAAGGGTCTCGTGGCAATCGACAGGGTTGTGACGACCATAGTCATCATGACTGTCGTAACATCCTGTCTTGTCGCTATCGGGCTGGGCGATGCCAGATTCGCCGATCGGGCTGAAGGCTATTTCAAGCACTCGAACCAACTCGGGATCGCGTTGTCGGCTGGTCTGCCGCTTGTCGCCGCGAAGCTGGTCACATCCCGCCGGCACCGACTTCTCCTTATGGGCTGCCTCGCTGCGGTGCTCCTGGGTTTGGTGAAATCGGGTTCGAAGACCAACTTCGTTCTCGGCGTGGTGGGCCTTGGTCTTTTCTTTGCACTATACAGTATATATCTAATCAGAAGAAAGCAGAGTCCGTTAAAAGTAATCGTGGGAACCATTGCCGCTCCGATATTGTTCGAAGCGAGCCTGCTGACATTGCAGTTCCTAAATCCACGGGCTTACGGCCTGCTGGCCCTTCAACTTTCCGGAGGCGAGGCGCATTCGGTGGTATCGCGGCAGCGACTGTGGTCTATATCGATCGATCTCGGCCTGTCGCACCCGTTCACGGGTGTGGGGGCAGGGCAATGGGTGGAAGATATCGCACCCCATAGCCATAATCTGTTCATTGACTTCTTTAGAACACTGGGAGTGCCTGGCTTGGCGTTGGTGTCGATGCTGGTTCTCGTGGTCATGGCATATCTGGTTAGGGTCGTGTTCTGCACATTGTTCGGCAACGATAGGGGGGGCGACCATGCGGCGGAAGTGAATGTGATGGTGCTTGGGACGTCGGTTTCCCTGTGGAACTACATCATCGCAAACCAGATGAGCGACTCCTTCGGTCCATCGACAGCGCCTTTCTTCTGGCTGCCGTTGGCTTTGCTCATCTTCTACCGCGGCGTCCAACGATCACTGCAGACCGGCCCTGAGCGTCCGAAATTGTACGCGGTTCCAGGGTCCCAGCTCTTTCAACATTGAAATTCCCATGGCTTCGCACACAGTCCATGACCTGACGGCAGGCTTGCCGCCAAGCGTCGAACCACGCCCACTTCAAACAGACATTCGATTTGTGGAATTCTTTGGTCTCCCCGGGATTGGAAAGACAACCGCAACCACCCTGTTGGCGAGCGGTTTGCGGCGGCACGGCCCGTTGGTGGGTGATGTGCGGGTAGCGTCGGAGACAAGAAAGTTCATCAGCCGCCAGATCTACAGAATAGGTATTGTTGCACCAAGGTTTAGGGATCGTGAGTTTCGCTCCCTGCTCTCGCGAATTACGCGCTTTGTCATCGAAGCTGGGCAATCATCAATTGTCGACACAGTCAGGGTCATCTGGAATCTTTCGTTTCTGATTGCTTATGTTCAAAGCGAGAGACAGGGAAGAAATACAATTATTGTCATGGACCAGGGCCTGTTGCAGGGATTCCTATCCATCTTGCTTAAGAGCAAGCGTGGGGCAACATCCGAGAAGTGGCTTGATATCCTGTTCGCCATTGGCGTGCACGATATCGCTTTTGTCCATCTGCGCGGCGAGATCGGCGTGGCACGAGATCGACTTCTGAAAAGGGGCGATCGATCCTCGCGGATGCAAAGGACATCTCCTGACCGCGACCTTGATCTGTGGTCGACCGCGGATGGTGCTTGCCGCCAGATTGCGACCGATCTTGAGTGGAGGATGGGAACGGAAGATCACGCCGGCGTACTGGTGGCGGTTAACGCGGAGAGGTTTGCGTCGCCCGAAGACGTCGCCGAAAGGGTTCTCGATGCGGTGCTACTGGCCTGCCTTGAACGGCATCGGCTGTGCGATAGGGTAGGTCAATGAGCACGAGAATGGACCGCCGTTCTTTCATGGGCGTCGCCGGCTTGTATCCTGTAATCGCTTTATTGCCGAGCTCGCTCCGAGCGCAAGGCGGCCAAACGCCGGGAGGCAACGAGTTCGTCCTGACGGGTGAGTATGGCTTCAAACAGCAAGTAATTCGGAACCTCCAGCCGGGAGCAACTATCAATGCTCGCAATGCTTCCTTCACGGTTGCCAACAGCAGAAACAGCGATCCCAGCGCGACGATGGGCTGCGACGAGGGGACATTGCCGGTCAATCGCTATCCCGTCGTCATCCGCAACTGTCCAGGGGTTCGCTTTGTCGGCGGCCGCTTCGACGGCCAGGTACCGCTAACGTCTGATTGGCGGGACACCTACTGCAACAGCGCGGCTCTGCTTGTCAGGGACGGAACCACCGATGCGACAATTGAGGGGGTGCGTGCCCGTCGCTGCTGGGATGGCATTCGCCTCGCCGAGCACGCCGACGGTTTTCGCCTAAAAGGGTGCTGGCTCAGCGAAATCAGGGATGATGCGGTGGAGAACGACTATCTCCTCAGCGGTATCATCGAAGATTGCCTGTTTGACGGATGTTTCTCGGGGATCAGCCTGGACCCTGCGTCAAACGAGCGGGACGGAACAGGGCAAACGGTGCGAGTCGACAAATCCCTCATTCGTATGCATGCCTTTCTGTCCAAGGGCGAAATCACACATCAGGCGCCGATCAAGGCTGTCGATCAGTCGCCCAGGTTGAGGATCACGGAATCGGTTTTCGCATTGGCCGCGGCCAACATGCGTGGATTCCGTCGCCTGGAAAGAACATGGCGGCTGACGATTGAAAGCCGCGACAACGTTTTGCTGTGGCTGCCCGACGAGCCAATCCCCTCCTCGTTGCCGCTGCCGCCATCTGGTTTCAGATTGCTGACGGGCGCCAACGCCCGCGAATATTGGAACAAGGCGCATCTCCAATGGATCGCGGCGCATCAGGACGTGGTCCGGTTCTCCGACGAATTGCTGTGAGAAGTCGCAGCGTCGGCAATGATTATCCGAACTGCAAAGACAGGTGGCGCTCGCATGCACCCTGCTTGCAACAACAGCTTGGACCGTCACCGCGATGAACCAGCACGAGGCGATTGACAGAAGTGTGACATCAGGATCCGCCGATCACGGCCCTGGGAGGTTTGTGATCCAGGGGCGGTTGGTACGCGTCAGGGGACAAAATATTCTGTTCAGCCCTTCCCAGAAGGCCATTTTCGCCGTCAACGATACTGCTGCCGACATCTGGCGCTCTCTGGAGGAAGGCATGCCACCGCGCGCCATCTCGGTCGAGATGGCGCGCAGTGGCGTTGATAGACTTGAGGCAGACAGGCATGTCGAGGCTGCACTCGAAGATTGGCAGCGGCTGAACCTGATACGGCCCTGCGCGCCCTTGTCTACTTCGTCAGCTCAAAAGCCTGTGAGCCAGGTGGTCGCGGTTGCGGGCCTCAACATACGCATCGTCTATCCGGCGGCCTACGCCTTTCCCGCGATTTCCGTATTTCGCCACCTCGAGGTCAAAAGAGATACTGCCGACGTACTGCTCGAGGTCGTTGGGCAGGGAGGGAGAGTCCATCTGTTGCGGGATGGCAAGTGGATTTTGTCCTGCTCCCTCGACGCACTACCCGTCATGCTGAAGGGGCAATTGCTGACCGAGGTTCTGGATTACGGCGCATATGAACTTGCCCTCCATGCGGCTGCGCTTCTCAGAAATGAACGCATCGTCCTTCTTTGTGGCAATCCGGGCGCGGGCAAGACGACGCTGACCTTGGCATTGGTCCATGCAGGATTTGGCTTTGTCGCCGATGATGTGACGCTGCTGGACTCTAGCGGGCATGGCGTCGGCCTTCCGTTTGCCCCGGCGGTCAAGGCGGGAGCATGGCCGTTGCTGGCCAAATACTGCCCCGGCCTCGATGCCGTTCCGATCTGTCGCCGCCCTGACCGCAAGCGTGTACGATTTGCCGTGCCCAAGGCGTTCGTGCCCTTGCCTCCCGCTCCCCTACCCATTGGCTGTGTGGTCCTGCTCCGTCGAGGTCGTACCTCGAAAGCTAGCCTGGAGCCGATCGATCCAGCTCACGCTTTGCGCGGCCTGCTCAACGGCGCGCTGGCACCCGGCGGAGAGCTCAGTGGCACCGCTTTCGAAGTGCTGACCCAACTCATCGGCTCGGCGCAAACCTATTGCCTGACCTATTCCGGGCTTGATGATGCGGTGCAGCTAATCTCGAAAGCGTGCCATGACGAGTAGAGGCAACGCGCTTAAGGCGTTGGTCGCTGGACTTCGCGGCGCTCCGACCGACAGCGCCGACTGGCAGGCCGTGATCGCTCTGGCAAATCACACTCTGCTCACAGCCGATTTGTTCTCGTCTCTCGCTCGGGCCGGACAAATCCATCAACTCCCGCAGGACGTGCGCGAGTACCTTCGGTTCGTTTACGACTGCAATCGCGAACGGAACCTGCGCTTGCGTACTCAACTGCGTGAAGCCGTTGCCGCCCTCAATGGCCGCGACATCGTACCGTTTCTGCTCAAGGGGGCCGTTCCTCTGTTCCTTTCGCCGGGCGGCCAGGTTCCCAGCAGGATGACGAGTGACCTCGATCTAGCCGTGGACCCGCGCGAAGAGACGTTCGCCCGGACCTGTCTTGAAGAGCTTGGCTACGTCGATGTGGCGGGCGCCCGAGGCATGGCCCGCGAGCATGACGCCGGAATGCTGGAACTTCGGTCGAGCCAACCAACCTGCCATGCCCCTCCCGAACTCGTCCAACTCGGAGGACTTCGGGTGAACATTCCTCCCGCTCGGTCTCGCGCCCTGCATTGGATGGTGCACGACCTTCTCAAGGAGGGAGATTACTGGCGCGGAAGGATAGATCTCAGGCACCTTCATGATCTGGCCCGATTGGCGGAAAGCGAGGACGTGGACTGGATGTCACTGCAGGAATCCATGCCGGATCGGAGCGCCCGCAATGCGCTCGACACCCAGCTCTTGGCCTTGCATCATTTCTTTGGAACCAGAATCCCCGCAAAATGTACACAACGCCCGATGGTCCGTTTCCAGCACTGGAGGCGCGTCTTCACGGCGACCCACCCCATCATTGGCGCCCCGCTGCGCCTGGCAGGCAATTTGATGTGGGGCATATGGCGGTTTTCACGCGCCTACGGATTGGCGAAACGTGGGCCGTCGGACCCCTTGCATCGCATCGCTCGCACGCTCTTCAATCCTCGCACGAAAATCTAAGCCTTTTGGGGAACTAGTGCGCCTGTATGGAAAGCGTAAGATCAATCTGCGAATTTGAGAAAGTTTGTGGGAGGTCGAAATGTCAATAGAAAGCACAAAACGCTCGGAACAGACGCAAGAGACGCTGGTCTCGGAGGCTCAAGCGCGCCGTGACTTTCTCAAGAAGGCGGGGCGTTTTGCGGCGGTTACGCCGCCGGCTGTGACGCTTCTGCTCGGCACAAGCTTGAACTCCAAGGCGATTGCCAAATCGGGCGGCACACGCCCCGGCAATGGTTGGGGAGACAAGAACCATATTCACGTCGGCCCGCCCGGCAAGGCGTAAGCTCCTCGAGCAGGGTCGCTGAAACAGCGTCTCGACGACATAGGGCCAAGGACATAGGGCCAAGCCCTTCGTGAAAGCCCAGACCGCTTGCGGCGCCCAGAGTGCCGCCGGCGGTCTGGGCTTTTTTATCGGCGCTGAAACGCGTTGCATCGAGCATCGTCCCATTGCCGATCGTTCTCTTCTCGCCGGATTGAACGACGTGATAAACGGCGCCTATGGGAATCAAGAACTACCTGATCGAAGGCGGTTCCGGCACTGGAAAAACGTCTGTCGCTACCGAACTGGAGCGGCGGGGTTTATCATGTCGTCCATGGTGACCGGGTCTTG
Organism: Mesorhizobium sp. B2-3-13; assembly: GCF_006442195.1. Classification (NCBI taxonomy): domain Bacteria; kingdom Pseudomonadati; phylum Pseudomonadota; class Alphaproteobacteria; order Hyphomicrobiales; family Phyllobacteriaceae; genus Mesorhizobium; species Mesorhizobium sp. B2-3-13. Next base: position 229,955 of record NZ_VFVQ01000008.1, on the reverse strand, counting down.
GCCTATGTCGGCGACCCCGAAACAGGCAAGGCACTGCCAGGACCACCCGAAGGCCAGGATCACATCGTCTGGGGATACGCGCACTGGATTTGGCCCGTCGACAAGGTCCGGGCCATTGCTGCCGACACCACCCATCCTGCCACCTTCTTCTGTGGCGGCTCGCGCAATTTCCATAAATTCCTGGACTTATTCGACAAGGTCTTTGTGCTCGACATAGACGTTGAGACGTTGAACCGACGATTGGATGGGCGACCGAATGAGCCAGGTTTCGATCCGGCCGAGCGGCGGCTGGTACTGCGCTACCATCATACCCGGGAATATCTTCCCGCTGGCATCGATATCGACACGGCGGGCACGGTCCCAAGCGTTGTCGACGATCTCCTCGCTCAACTCGCCTGAAGCCCTGAACGTATCGTGAATGGGATGGGAAGCACTCGAATAGTGCGGGAAGACGCTAATGCATGTCGCCCGGAAGTGTCCTCGGTTCCGGAATAACGACATGCATAAGATCAGAAGCTTACAGCAGGTTGGGCGAATCCTATTCGCCGCGACATGCTGTAGTCGCCTGAACGGCTACTGGCGCCGCTGAGACTAGCCGACCGGCAGCTTGCGGATTGCCGGACGCCCTACGACCGACTTGAAGAGGCGAAGCCGTACCGGATCAGGCGATTACCCAATCGTTCAAATGGAATTCATAGATCTTGCCGTCGTTCTCGTTTGGATCCGTGTTATTGTCCACGCCCCGATCGACGATATAGAGGCTCATTTGGTGGCTCGGATCGTCGCTGCTCGGCGCCAGCGCCAATCCGGCCGGTTTATGTGCGTCGGCCGCCGAGATATCGAGCGTGCCCAGCAGATCCCCGGTTGGCGTTATCATTGCCACCGAGGTGCGTGACACGATGACGTAAAGCAGGTCGTGGACCGCATCATACGCGAGGCCCCCGTCAGCAGGGGATCCGAGCGATTGTACAGAAAAACTCGTCACGACATCATCGCCACCCGTGCTTGGGACGCCGTCGAATTTGCCGTTCTGGCCCGGAGCGATGGTGTAAATGTTATGGTTTGAGCCATCCTCGAGATACAGCACTCCGCGTTTTGTGTCGTAGGCAAGAGCCTCCGAATCCTTACTGCCGAACGCGGCGGTCTTGAATGAGGTCACGATATCGTCGGACGTGTTGTAAAGCCCATCCTTGCCTGGGTTCAACTCGTAGACGCTCTTCGTGCCAGTGTCGTCCGCGAAGAAGAGATGGTGGTTAGCAGGATTATAAGTGACCCCGGCCGGCTCGTCCGAGAAGTTGATGGTAGTGAGCGTTCCCATAAGATTGCCGGCCAGGTTCATTTGGTAGAGATTCTTGCCGGTAAAAATGGGCATTTCATCGACTTCACTGTCGGCAACCAGCAGCGTGCCAAGGTGAGAAATATAGACGATATCCGTAGGATCGGGGCTCGGCGGCGACCACTGCGAGGTCAGGATGGTATGGGCCAGGGTCACCGATGTCGGCAGCTGGCTGGTGACGTCAACAGTGAAGGTGTGAGTATCGAAGCTGCCGTCGGACGAGGTGGCTTTGACGTGGAAATTGATTGTCGGTTCGGACTGGGCGTTGAGCGTGCCGGTGCTCGATCGCGTGACGACCCCGGTGCTGGCATTGATGGCGAAGCGCGAGTCGTCGATCGTGTAGGTGACCGTCGAGCCGGCATCAGGATCCGAGGCCGAAGCGGTGATGCCGACGGCAGTACCGGCCGCAGCACTCTGCAGAATCTGGTTGGCCGCGGTGTTGGCATCGGGCGGAGCGTTGAATGCGACTGATTCCGGGCTGTCGAGGACGGCGAGAGTGAAGCTCTTGTTGGCGGTGCTGCCGTCGGAAGAGGTCGCCGTCACCGTCAGGTTGATGGACGGCTGGGTCTCGAAGTCGAGCGTGCCGACGGCCGAGCGCGTGATGACACCGGTGCTGGAATTGATGGCGAAGCGCGCATCGTTGATGCTGTAGGTGACGGTCGAGCCGGCATCGGGATCGGTGGCCGAGGCGGTGATCCCGGTGGGTGCGCCTGCCGCGGCAAGCTCGGCGATCTGGTTGGCGGCGGCATTGGCGTCGGCCGGAGTGTTGAAGGCCACCGGCATCTGGCTGGCCGTGACATTGACGTTGAAAGCATGGGTATCGATGCTGCCATCGGACGAGGTGGCCGTGACGGTGAGGGCGACCGACGGCTCGGACTGGGCGTTGAGCGTGCCGGTACTCGAGCGCGTGATGACACCCGTGCTGGCATTGATGGCGAAGCGCGAGTCGCCGATGCTGTAGCTGACCGTCGAGCCGGCATCGGGATCCGTGGCTGACGCGGTGATGCCGATGGTCGTGCCTGCGGCGGCGTTCTGGGCGATCTGATTGGCGGCAGGGTTGGCATCAGGCACCGCGTTGAAGGCCACCGGCTCCGGGCTGTTCAGGACGGCGAGGGTGAAGGCTTGGTTAGCGGTGCTGCCGTCCGACGAGGTCGCCGTCACCGTCAGGTTGATGGACGGCTGGGTCTCGAAGTCGAGCGTGCCGGTGGCTGAGCGCGTGATGACGCCGCTGCTGGAATCGATGGCGAAGCGCGAGTCATTGATGCTGTAGGTGACGGTCGAACCGGCATCTGGATCCGTCGCCGAGGCGGTGATCCCGGTGGGTGCGCCTGCCGCGGCAAGCTCGGCGATCTGGTTGGGGGCGGCATTGGCGTCGGCCGGAGTGTTGAAGGCCACCGGATTGCTGGATCCAGGCAGCAGATATTCAATGTGCAGCAGCGGTGCGCTGGCCGGATTGTATTCGTAGGAATCGGCCGTGCGCGTGCCGGTGCCGGTGACCACGAAGGCCATGTCGTTGAGCGCCACCCAGCCGGAGCGGTTGACGACCTCCTGGACGATAGCCGTAAGGTCCGGCGTGCGCTCGGCAAGGCCATGTTCGCCCACGATGGTCCACGGATCCGGTGTCCAGGCGGTTGATGCCGTCGTCCGGGGAAGCGAGGAGACATTGAAGGCGGCGCTGGTGAAGGGGCTGGCGTCGTCGGTGTTGTCGCCCTGGATCAGCAGCGAGGCCGCGCCGGTTTTCACCTCGTTGGCCTGGAACTGGATGTAGGCGCTGGTGATGATGGCACCCTTAGGGATGTCGATGCCGGTGAAGCGAAGGCCGACGGTCTGGCGGGTGCTGCCGTCATAACCCAGCTCCAGATCGTTGATGTTGGTCCCAATCGTACCGGAGCCTTTCTCCTCGACGTCGTCGCCTGCGGTCGCCACCCTGGTCTCGAAAATCGGGTCGATCGCACTTGAGCTGGCGGCGAGAAGGCTGCTGGTGGCGACAGCGCCCCCTGTCGAGACCGTGCCGGTGTCTGCAAGGGCAGCGGCGGTGTAGGTGACGCTTCTGTCCGCATGATTCCGGGCGCTGTCGACAAAGGTGCTGTCCAGATGGATGGCAAGTCCAGCCGGCACCTCGGCCTGTCCGGTGAATTTCAATCCGCCATCGTCTACCGATGGCGGGATGATCCCATGGTCGGAAATGAGATCGAGCTTGCTCGCGGCTGGTTCCAAGTTCGGAGTGTGGCCGCCCTGGCCGGTTTCGGCAGCAAGCCCCTCGCCAAGATCGGAGAGCACATGACCCGTCTCGTTACCGCTTTCTTTTCCGCTTGGCTGGGTCCAATCGTCAATGTTCAGCCAGTCGCCGCCAATGCCTGCGTCGCTGCCGAATTCAGTCATCAGGAATTTCGCGCCAACCTCAGTCAGTTTGGTCATGTTGGATTTCCCTTCCCCAATTTCCTGTGATTAAAACCGGCATCGCGACGCGCCCGACAGGAGAAAGCCGCGGCCCGAATGTCCTGCTGGTCAGTCTGTTGCCTTCTTCATCCTGGGCCAGGCAGGCGCCACGGCCGCGAGCAGGCGCAGCAGTGATAGGCCGTCCCGTCCAAGGAACAGCGACGGCAGGATCCAGCACAGCAGCAAGCCTCCGGCAGACGCCAGCAATGCCGTATCGATGAGCAGGGGAAGAGGAGATAGATGGAACTCGCGCAGCCAGTCCACGACTGCCCAGACGCCAGTCCCGACAACACCCGCGAGCGCGAGCCCGGGCAGGTGCGCCGCAAGGAAATCCCCCCATGTCATGCCGGTCACGCGGAGGCTCAACTGTGCCATGAGGAAGAAGTTGATCCCGAAGGCCGCGCCGACGCCGAACGCCACGCCTTCTATGCCCCAGAATTGCCCTATGAGGGAACCGGCGAAGACGCCGATGGTGAAAACCGCCTGCCGCCAGGCACGGGCGTAGACCGTCCCTGTTGCGCGCGAGACGGAATCGCTAAGCTTGTAGCTCGTGCGGAACAGCATGCTGAACGCTAGTATCTGGAGCGGCGCGACTACTCCCACCCATCCCCGCCCGAGAATGACAGCAACTAACTCCGGCGCGACGATCGCTACGACCACACTGGCCGGCAGGACCAGCAGAGCGCAACCCGCGACCGCGCTGCGATAGGCACGAGCAAGCCGCGCCGGCTGCTCCTGGACCAGAGCCATGGTCGGGAACAGCACTCGATCGAGAACCTGGCCGACGATGACCGCCGGCGTCGTCATCAGCTGTGACGACAGGCCATACAGGCCAAGCGCGTCTGCCCCGAGCCAGCGGCCCACGACAAGCCTGTCCGCCTGGGTGGCGAGGTAATTGCATATCCGGGCAATGGTGAAACCGCTTCCGAAATAAAGCAGCTCGACGGTGGCGCGGCGTTCCAGCAAAGGTAGCATCGGATGCGGCTGGCCGGCGAGCAGCACGACCATGCGGATGAATTGCTGGATCAGGAGCGCGCCGACAAGGGCCCAGATACCGAAGCCGAGCCAAGCCAGCACTGGACCGGCAACGACGTAGCCAGCGGCGAAGGCGCAGGCGTCGACGAGCGCCAGCCAGCGGAACCGCAGCGCGCGCTGCGCTGCGGCCAATGCCACCATGGAAGCGCCTTGGAAAAGGAACACAAAGCAGATGGCACGAACGATCGGAGCAAGATCGGGGAGCCGAAGCAGACCGCCAATTGCCGGTGCCATCGCCCATACCAGGGCGGACACAACAAGGCCGAGGAGGCACGACAAGGTGAACCCTACCCGAAGATGTCGTTCTTCCAGGACCGGGCGCTGGACGATTGCGGGGCTAATGCCAAGTCCCTGGAAGATCGCCGAAAACTTGATGACGATCAGCGCTGCGGAGTAGAGGCCGAACTCATTGGGCGAGAGCAATCGGGCCAGGACGAGAAGTGCGACAAGCTCGGCGACCGCGAGGGCGCCCATCGACAGGGCCGTCCAGAACATGCCCACGACACTCTGTTTTGCCAACCCCCGCCGGTTGTTGCTCACATCTCTCTCCACTCGTCGGCCCGTTTAAAAAGGCGACCACTGCGTCCATCCTGGATCCGCCGGGCCGCAGGCGATGCGCCCCGCGATCATCGGCGCCATGGTCATTTCGTCATTGCCGGGATGCCGGCGTAAGGGTCATTCGTGCCCTTCGACACTCAGCTTCACCGCACCTATTTTACAGTTGCGCGATCGCATGAGGTCATCAAGGGCGCTCGGCAGCGGTCTCGCTTGCCCGCCCTGCGCGCCTTCCCTATTGAAGGAGCGGGGGGATTTCGTAGCGATAGAACTCCATCTCATCCCGGATCTCCGGTATGATCGCCGTCAAATCCTTCTTTTCGAGGCGGAGCCACTTCTGCTGGCGGCCGGGATCGATCATCTCCTTGGCCTTGTGGACGATATCGTCAGTACAGTTCAGCCCGCAATGCTCATAGATTCGCCGCAAGACCAACTCGGGGTCCTGTATCAAATCCTCGTAGCGGAAAGAGAGCACGCGGCCATTGCCCAGCCTGGCGAGATCTTCGCGAGCCTTTCGATTGCCGCGCGCCCATTGGCGCGCGATCACCGTCAGTTTCTCGTTCTCCTTCAAATCCCGATCTATCCCGTTGTAACGTGGCCCATAGATCGATGTGTATTTCTTCCCCAGCAGCCTTTTTGTGACCACCTGCTTCAGAACGTCCCTTGCATAATAATGAATCTGTGACACGGGCGTCATCTTCAAGAGGCGTATTAGACCTTTTAAAGATTTAGCTCGCTGCCATTTAAGTTCCATCGAGCTTATGTAAGAAAAAGGATTTCTCGTTATATAGAGAAATATCGCGTCTGGAAATATTTTGTGAACAAACGGCACCCGCAGGACATTGGCAGGCGTATTTTCCATGATCTGTCTGTCGCCGTGTTGCGACTGATATTCAAGGAATCTGCCGCGAATGTAGCGAGCGACCCTATCAGTAGCGTCGGTTTCGACGAATTCGTCATGACGCCGCGCCGGATCGGCGTATAGCCACACTGTTTTCGGCTCGTACCAGGTGACGATGTCGGGGTGCAGCCCGATTAATTTTTGTGCGATTGTGGTTCCAGACCGATAGTTGCCGATCAGGAAAATCGGAGGTTTCAGCTCTGTTGCTGTCATGACAGGTCTCCGTCTCTAAAGATTAGCCAGGATCGCGCCGACCGGCATGAAAAGCTCCGCCGCGCCGCTACTGAACGCACGCATGATCTGGTCCCTCAAAGGTCCGCCCGATCATGGCCCAACGAACCCACGATCGTTGCGGAGCGAGGCCGCAGCCTGAAGTGAAGCCGTGACCGAGGAAGCGGGCATGTGTTCTTGCTATTGACCGATAAGGCTTGGCTGAAGCGCCGGGCCTTTCGCATTCGGGATCGCCGTTGTTCCGGAAGTTTCCGGGGCGTAGAACCCTTTGTTGGCCACAATCGAGACTTCGATGACGTCGCCAGCTCTGACTTCCGTGTTTTCATCCGCGACGATGTCGTGGGCGGCTTTCTGGTCGCGCCTGAAGATCGAAATCTTCACTGAGCCTTGCAAGTCGTCGAAGGTCCTCTGTTCGCCATATGTAAATATAAAGAGAAGCTTGTCGGCGACATACCTTATTTGACTTTGAATTTTCCCCAGCTCGACCTGCGTGTCTTGGGTCTGCGAGATCAAGTCCATTTCATAACTCTGCTTCTTTTTTCGCAGCTCGCTTTCAGCGGTCAGCATCGCCTGCTGCGCCTGCTCCTGCTGCAGCTCGGTCTGCGAAAGTTCGGCGCGATAGCTGGTATGTGCTCGTTCGGCCGTCATGACATTCGAATTGGTGACCAGGCCTTTTTCCCGCAATGACCGGGCAGACTGCAGTTCCTCGAGTTGAATGTCCGCGGTCTTTTCCCGTTCCTTTCGAGTGGCCGCGACCATATCCGCTTCCTTCCTGGCCCGCTCCAACGAGACATCAAGGTAGGAAATGTCGTCCCGATATGCGGCAAGGCGGGCGTCCAACTGCGCTTGTTCGGATGCTACGATGTCGTCAATCAAGTGGACGCCAAACTCGACCGGCGGATCCGGCGGGGCAACGAAGGATTTGTCCTGTCGGCTTTCCGCCTGGAGCCGGGCAAGCCGAACCTTCAGACGGTATTCCTCGATCGCCAGACCTGCGCGCGCACTGCGTAGATCCGCTATTTGCAGGGCCGGCTCCGTGTTTCCCGCGGTCGTAGCCCGAAACCCGCCTGCTATGGCGAGTGCATGGCGAACCGTAATGCCGGGTTGAAACGGGTACGATCCTGGATGAGCAACCGTCCCGGAAATAAAGAATGGCCGGTACTGGCCGATCTCCACTTTCACGTAGGGCTCGAGGATGAGCTTCTGCTGCTGGAATGCACGCTGAATGGCCTGCGAAAGGGCAACGCTGCTGAGGCCGCGGGCTTGGACATCACCCAACATGGGAAGTGATATCGAGCCCCGATCATCGACCACGACTTCCAGAGGATAGGCTGTCTCGCCAATCACGGATACTCGCAGGACGTCGCCGGTGTCGAATGTGTAGCCATCGGCACGGGAAGCGTCTGCCGCGAGCAGAACAACGGCAATGGCGAGGCCACCAATCATTGCGAGCATGCGGCCGGCCACGGGTCCGGATCTTGGAAATAGCCATCGGCACCAATCCTGCAGCGAAGGCTTGGATGGAAATTGCTGGTTGGCACGCAAACGCATCGTCGTACTCCCGTTGTCATGCTGCCGTCAGGACCAGTCGACATTCATCGGCGGAACGTCACGGCAGGGTATTCGTTGTCGAGAATTAAGCCTTGGAAATCCGGGCTCCGTCGAAGGAGCAAAAGGGATCAAAATCCGTGCAGTCCTACGGTCTGCTTGGCGAGGCCATCGCGAATTCGCGGGTCATTCGGCCTTGCGGCTGAGAGAGCCGACTCAAGAACGGACTGATAAATCGACTCGACCCTGTCGCACATGGCATCCATCCCCCATGACGAAAGGTCGGTGAATTTCGCGCTGGCAGCCAGTTGAGCGCGATAGCGCTCATTTTGCAGAAGGTCGGCGATCGCCGCCGCTGCGGCGCCAACATCTTCTGCTGGCGTCACGATTCCGTTCACGCCATGCTTCACCACTTCTTCCACGCCCGGCAGGTGCGAGACCACGCTGGCTCGACCACCCGCCAGATACTGCATTACGACCCGAGGCAGTCCTTCTCGCATGGACGTCAGAACACATACATCGGCCAGGCTGATTAGTCGTTCAGGCTCGCAATGGTAGCCGATCATGCGAACGTTGTTGGCGAACGGGGATCGTTCAATCGCCGCTTCAACAGCGGACCGGGTCGGCCCTTCACCGGCTAGGATCAGTCGCACGTTTGGGATTCGGTCGACGACTTGCCCAAATGCTTCAATGAACTCTACATGGCGTTTTCTCGGTTCCAGTGCGGCCAGCATAAGGATTACCGGCGGCTTAGGCTCTCCGGCGGCCGTTCCCAGGAGCAGATGCGGCTCCTGCGGCCATTGCGCGTTCGCGAAGCGTGTCAGATCGAAACCGGAATGGACGACGTGGTGCTGATCGGGACTGCCCAAATGATTGGCGATGCAAATGTCGCGCATGGCCTGGCTGACGTCGATGAAAGCGCGCGTGACTTTCGCGGCCAGGCGTTCGGCAGCCAGGAACATGAGCCTCTGCGCGTTGCCCACATGCACGAAAGGTAAAATGTGCACGCCATGTACGATGCAACGGACATTGGCTTCCTTGGCGGCAAGGCGACCGACGATCCCGGCTTTGCTTTGATGTGTGTGCACGATGTCAGGTTGCCAATCGCGTATAAGGCGAGTGAGTTGCCCGAATGCGGAAATGTCACGGGATGGCGAAATCGAGTTGATCAGTTTTTCCAGCGTCACCACCCTGATGGCTCCGGCGACCGACGCCCGTAATCCAGCATCGTATTCTTGGCCGTGAACCAAAAGCACTTCGTGGCCATGCCGCGCCTGAGCGAGACAGCAGGCCAATGTATTCTCTTCGGAGCCTGCCCGAAGCAATCTGGTGAGCACATGAACAATCTTCATTTGCTTATACCTCAGGGGACATGAATCCGGGGCGGCGCATCCGGGTGAGCGAGCGCCTGGAGGCGGAGCGTTGAGGGCTCCTCGGCGGGCTTCCCTGGCGCGGCGTGGTCGGCTGTTGCTTGGCGCGATCGCGGCAAGCTGGCCAGCGCGTCTGCTGTGGTGAATGCCGGCGTTTGGCGGCCAGCTGTTCTCAGAAGGACAACCAGATATGCCTGAACAGTTCCTGGCCGACCGCCTCTATGCCGGCGCTCGCGTCAATGGTTCGGATGTTCTTGTCCCTGTCTCTCAACTCCGCCATCAGCGATAGCCGCGCATCGAACGCTTCTTTCCTGATCTCTCCCGGCTTGCGCTGCTCGGAGACGGCAAAATCTGAAACGAGATGCAAAGTGAGCTGTGGCTGGCATTCTGCCATCTTTTGATAGAGCCTTTGCTCGAGGCGGGCGAGAACCGACAGGCCGGGGACGGAGAAGAGGTGCGGTGGGACGGTTGGCCCGTCCAGATATCCGCTACACAGCGCCTGCGGCCACCTGTCACAAATGACGATCAGGCCGCGCGTAGCCCATCGATGCGCACGTTTCACGACAGCGTATCGCTCTAACGCGATCAAGACTGCCCAGAATGCCAGCGCGGCAGCGGCGAGTCCTCCCTTCGACCAATTTCGGCTGAAGGAATTGTTGCCATCGTGCTGGGCCAACGACTTTAGGCGGCGTCTGTAGGGAAAAACCAGAGTCTGCAACGCCTTGCGGAGCCACCACCCATTGCCGTCTCCGATTCCGACATATGCTTGCGCACACCCGAATTTCCATCGAAATATCCGTGTCAGCCGATCAGCTTGAGTGCTCTTTCCCATGCCATCAGGGCCGACGAGCGCCACTACAAAGCCGCCAGCCGCAGGCCGCCTCTTTGGTGGGAATGTGCCGGGCATCAGGCGCTGAAAGGACCTCAACGCCAGATATGAGGTCTTGCGGGCCAGATGAACGCCGGCATCGGCGATCCCGTAACCTCCTATAAAACCGCAGGCTTCACGGATTGAACGCCGGAGTCTGGCAAGATCTCTGCGGTTTGCCATCAAACCGTCTGCGCTTTGCAGAAACCTGCAACTCGCCAGTCTGCCGCCGCCGAGCGTGTATTCCGCGACACCCAAGCCTTGCTGGCCTGACGGAAGTGGCGGGCGTGCAAATTGGTCCCTCCAACCACCACCGACGGTGATCCACTGTCGCCAAGGCAATGCCCAGGTCCGGAAGGCGAAGCGGGCAATGGTTATTCGAATCTCGTCCTCGGGTGAGACGACTGGAATCGACACCCCATCCACACAAATCGACTCCCATCGTGTAATCGCCGCATAGTCGAATACCGGATATCGCTTGCGAAATTCCCAGCCGACACGGATCCCGATATGCATGTCGAGGTGGAGATAGCGGCCATTTGGAAAGTCAGGCAGGAACCAGTCCTCCCGGCCGGCACAGACATTGTCGTAGCAAGACAGGCTCACGCTGCGACAGCCGTGCAGCTTGCTCACGATCGAGCAGAAGACCGGGTAGTCGTGCTTGTCCAGAAGGAGATCCAGGTCATCGCGGCCCGCAAGTCCGCTTTGCAGGGATGCGAGATCCTGAATTATTCCGTACTTCAGGCCGCTCTCATTGAATGCTCGAAACAGTTCGATAGCGATCGGGAGGGCCGGGACTGTTTCGAGGGGCAGCAAGGAGGCGCTTGCGTCGGTTTGGGAAACACCGGCATCTGCTTTGTTGATCGACGGGCTCGCCCCAACCGCCCTGGCTGGCGCTGGAACATTCACCCCCGGCGTCAACGCTTCGACCAGCATGCTTGCCTTGCCTTTTGGAACCCAGCGACGATATTGTTGCGGCTGCAGGCCGTCCCGAGACTCTCCGGGATCCGTCGGACGGTAGCTTCCGGGTTTGGATTTACGTGAAGGTTGCAAGGGGTTTCCCCTGGTTGATCGCGTCGAGCGTCATTCGCTCATCGTCGCCGGTCATCGTATCGGCGAGGTATATCCAACCAACCTATTGGCGCTGATTTCGTTGAGACGCAGCACCCAATGGTTTCAACGCCGGCCTGCAGCCTTGGATGTCGCCTTGCAAGCTGCCGCATCGAGGGTGAATTGGGTGCCAACTCATCCTTCCTTTGCCGGGTGGTTTCGGCGTCTTTCGAGAAAAAAAAGATATTATACGAAAACTAACGTATAGAATTCAGCATATAACCGAAAGTTTATCTCGGTCGATCGTGATTGGAATCGAGCGGTTCATTATATCAAGAAGAATTTTGACTGCTCCAGCACTTCCAACATGATCAAGAACGCCAAGCTGTTCCGAAAACGGTCCATCTATGATTCGGATTCTTTGACCTGGCCTCAATAAGATATCGGGGTGCAAAATTCCGTCGTCGTCGGTTGCGGCTATCAAGGACTCGATCACGCCGTATGGCGCCGGGACCGGCATTCCTTTGCTCATGACAAGTCTTCGCACGCCGACGGTTGAGTTGATCGGGTACCAACTCTGCTGAGCAGCCAGCGAGACGAACAGATAGCACTCGAAATACGCACTGGCGACGGTTCTGACGACGCGAGCGTGGCGAACGGTTCGCCTTCGCTTGGGCAGGTATGTTCGGAAGGTTTGCGATAGCAGGTGCCGCTCCGCCAAGCTCTCGGAATGTTGGTGCGTCTGGACCACGTACCAACGCGCAAGGTCCCCGCCGTAAGTCTTGCCAACCGGCTCCGGGTAGCGATCGTGGTATAATTCAGCGTGCTGCATGGCGAAACATTTCTCTAGTTGAGATAGTAACTGTCCGAGACACTACTTTCGAGGGACGTGTATCGGCCATATTTTGGCAGCTTTGGTTCGTCCACCATTGTCAGGGCGATGCCGGCAATCTTCGACCGACCGCCAAGGTGTCGAATTCCTTCTGCAACGGCCTCGCGCGCGGTTTCGCGCCACTTCACGACAAAGAGGACCTTGTCGACATACCGCGCCAGGATCGTGGCGTCGGCCGCAGCTCCAACAGGTGGTGCGTCAACGATCACCGTATCGAACTTTCCGCGAAGCTCTTCGAGAACCGAGCGCATCCGTGCCGAAGCAAGAAGGGCAGGCGGGTTCCGGGTCCTTGCGCCCGCAGGGAGCAGGGATATCCCCGAGCGTTCGTCCAGATGAATTGCGTTTGCTGCCTTCACCGGCAACGTCAGAAGGTCGACCAGCCCGACCTTGTCTGCCATGCCGAAGAAGGCCGTGGTGGCCGAAAGCCGCAAGTCCGCATCGACGACCAGAACCCGTTCGCCGTCGGCCGCTGCGGAGCAGGCCAAGCTCAATACCAGGGTTGTCTTTCCTTCGCCGGGCATCGCCGATGTCACCAGCATAAGGCGCGGCAAGCGGGCCTGTTCGGGCGTCGCATCAATGCCCAGGCGGAGCCGCCGCACGGCCTCGCTAAACCTAGATAGCGGTCTGCGCTCGAGATAAGCCACAGGTTGGGCTTGGGACTGGGCGTCTCTCGACCAGCCCGCCATCCGTGGGATGGATGCAAGAACCGGAACGGACAGCTCTTCCTCTATCTGCTTCTTTGCCAAGAAGCCGGAAGCGAAAAGTTCACGAAGAACGGCGCCTGCGCCCCCGACGAAGAAGCCGAGCACAAGTCCCAACGCCGCGAATAGAGGCCTGTTCGGAAAGCTTGGCGAACCCGGAATAACCGCATCGGTTATCACGCGCACGCCGCTGTTCAGCAGGGTAGACTTCTCCTCGGTGAGCTTGGCGCGTGAAAGGAATGTCTCAAACAGCTCCTTGTTCGCGGCGGCAATCCTTTCTAGGTCGCGCAACTGCACGCCAACCTGACCTTCGACTTCGGATCGGTTGGATACCGAATTCAAGGCTCGGCTGAGAGAAGCTTCCCGGGCCTCGGCAGCGTCCACTTCATTCTTCAGATTGCCGATGAGACGCTGGACTTCGGCGGTAATCTGCCCCTCGATGTCGCGGCGCTCGGCTTGCGCCGCCAGGACCTCCGGATGCCTATCGCCATATTTCAATTTAAGGTCGGCTTCCCGCCGTGTCACTCCAGCGATCTGGGCCCGAAGCGCGCTGATAACCACGGACTGCAAGACGTCCGGCATCGACTGGATGTCGCCTCCGCTAGTCAGCAATTTGTCAACTTGTTGATATTGTGCCCGTTTCTCCGACAATTCGGCGCGTGCGGTGATTAGTGCGACATTCAATTCAGACAGCTGCTGATCAGTCAAACTGCCTGCTGGCGTCGCCAATAGATTGTGATCGATCCGAAACTTCTGGACAGCTTGTTCCGAAAGGCTCAGTTCCGCTCGCAGAGATGCAGCCCGCTCACTGAGCCATGTGGAGGCTTTCCTGGCCCCTTCGTAACGGGACCTTACTCGATCAGCGAGGTAGGCCTGGGAGATTGCGTTCGCCAGCGATGCTGCTTTCCCCGGGTCGTAGGCGGTCACCGAGATCTCAATAACATCCGCCAATCCGACACGCGAAACCCCAAGGGCGCCCTGTAGCCATATTAATGCCCCCGGCCCGATCTTCGGGTCTTCCGTCAGTTTTTCGCTGTCGACGACCTTCTGAAGGAGCGAGGCGGATCTCAGAACTGCAATCTGACTTTCGATAAATGTCGAATTGTCGGCAAAATCAGAATTGGAATAATCCTGCGGGGTCATATAGTCGACCGGGGAATCGAGTAAGACTTGTGCGACGCCCGTGTAGGATGGTGGAAGGAGATAGGCGGCGGCGACAAATAGGGCGAAGGTGATTACAGCAATGCTGCACACCAGCTTCCAGCGGCGGAGAAAGAAATCAAGAATCTCCCGCACGTCGAGCGGCAGTAATTCTCTGGTCATGGTCGGACTGTCAATTGAACTTGCCATTGCCGAATCCTTAGCGATCAACAGAACAACGCCCACCCTTCAGCGTCGGCTGAATGTGCTTCACTTCAAAATTGTTTGGGCAGTTGCCTGTTAGGCGCGATGAGACTGCTGACAGGGTTTGCACCCCGCCACCGGCATGTCCAAATCGCTTCCGCCCACCAACGATCACGTCGCCGGTCAGCCGAAAACATAACAGCTTCGCGCACACCGCCGCCATTACCATTATTGAGTAGTAATTCGGCTAAAGGTCGATCTGGTCTACCCGATGAGCCTTTCAGACCTTAGGACGTTCGCAGGGACATCTATCGCTCGTCCGGGTGCTCTATGACGCGACCACCGAGCCGGCGCGCGGGACGGCCTACGCTCCCATACGACGAAGAGGCCGGCCGGCCCCGTTTGTTTCGAGGTTGATATGGACACTTACAGCGACATTGTTCCGGGACTTGTAGATTGGGCGGTCAACAGACCGTTAGCCATTCTGATGCTGTCCGCAACCTGGCCGTTGATGCTTCTTCTAAGTAAGGGCCGGTTGCTGGGCTATGGTGCCCTTGCCTTTTTTATCGGAGTTGGGGCCTTGATCGTGTTCGGCATCGAAAGCCCCGCAGGAGCAGCCATTGTCGTGCTCGCCTACAGTTTGCTGGTTTCAGTTGCCCTGATTTCCACCACCAAGCGACTTGCCGAAATCGAAAATCGCCTTGCATCGGCCATATCGGTGCTCGATGACCTGGAAGTTGCCGAGGAAAGACGGCAGACCTACAAGGCCAAGCATCCGTCGACCTCGCGGCTTCGCCGGAAACCGGCAGCTAGAACAATGGAGCCGGTCGTTGCGGGGGGCATGACAGAGGATCTCGAAAGTGGGACGCAGGTGATCTCTGGGCCTCCTTGGCAAGAGTTCCAACCGCTAGATCCGACAGTGGGATCGGCGGTTTCGGCATTAACTCCGCCAACAGGATCCGATGTTCTTTCAGAAGAAAAACGTCGAACAAGACTGGTGTCAAGTTGAGTAGGTCTGCCTTGCGGTAGTTTCGGCCAAGTGAAGTGACCGCCAGCTAGTGCTGATGCCCCGGCTGCGCGCAGTCCAAAGGAAAAGGTCGACTGCGGGCGACCGGGTTGCTGCTGGCGGGCCACGGGCTACTTGCAGAAGCCGATCCGGTAGAGATCATAAGAGCCGGCTTCGGCGGAGATGCACGGCAGCTGGTTCGTCACAAATCCTTGCCGATGGACCGCACCGCTGCCGAGCGGAATAAAGGTGCCGCGGCCAAAACAATGAAAATCGTGACCCCCGACTGGCCCAGTGCGCCCGACGCTCTTGGCTTTCAGCGCTGTACCGGCATGAGTGGCCCCAGCAGGCATTGCGGCTCTTTATGACCTTTGCTGCATGCCGATATCCTCCGAAGGTGGTAAGATAGTGCCCAACGGTGGTAGGTTGCGCCTCCATTCGGATGAAACTATAAATGGAACTTTATATGTAGCTGGTAGTTTGGACCTGAGGGACGATCACGGCTGGGGTAATCACACAAAATGAGCTTATCAAAGCAGGCTCTTGGATTGGCGAGGGAGCCTACCCTTGCTGAACCAATTTCAGAAATGGGAATCTCTGTACTGCCTGGCGCTGTCCGGCGCCTTTATCCGGCGAACACGACGATTGCACGGGAGTATCAGGCTAGATCCTTTATCCTAGTTATGACCGCGGGGTGGGCCGCATTCGCCAAAACGCTGCGGAATGGCTCTCGTCTCATCGTCGATTTTGCGCTCCCTCACGAAATTGCCTTCATCGAGTTCTGCGGAGACGGGAGCGAGACGGTAACGGCTCTCTCGGACGTGACCGCGATCGAATTGACGGGTCCGGTCCATACATGTTTTTCGCGCTATCCGCCGTCCATTTGCGAGGCCATCATGCTGGCTGAGGCACGGCGGTACTCAAGGGTTACCGAACATCTGGCGGGAGTCAGTAGAAGAGGACCTATTGAACGCACGGCTCACCTTCTCCTCGAACTGGGCTGCCGCGCACATAGATCGGTCACAGGTTATCCGCAGCGCTTTGAATGCCCGCTGACCCAGGCCCAGCTGGCCGACGCGTTGGGGCTGTCTGCTGTGCATGTAAGTCGCGTGTTGAAGGATTTGCGAGAAAACGGATTGGTTTCGTTCCGCAATGGTGTGGTCGAGTTGCATGACCACGCGGGACTTATCAAAATAGCCGGATTTGATCGGTCTTACATTTCGAGTTGATGGCGCAAAACCGGTCTCAACTGCGCACCGACCTTCGCCGAGGCTCAACGACCGAGCCGTAGGCGATGCAGAGCCGTAAAGGAAATGGCCGGTGCGGAGGGGCAGCCTTCCGGGGACGTGAAGACCGCACCGGCCACTGCGGCGGGCTTAACGCTACGCACCCGTACTGGTCAATCTAACGCATACTTGCAACCAGGCAATTACGCCAATCGGTGGTGTCCAGGTCAGGGAAATACAGACGGGATCGTACGCCCTCCGTCTTGGCGAGCCTCGTTTCTAGAGCGATTTGTGGTGTCTGATACTTCGGTCGATGGCACATTTCCTATCGGGAGGCGTGCGCTATCAGTGCCCCCGTCTGACGATATGGTTGCGGAAGCTCCGGCTCGCTTGTCGGTCGCTGTCCCTGGCTAGGGGCGCCGCAGATCGTCGACGCCTCGGCCGTGAACCCTTCCTGCCACCGCCATACGCAGGTCGTCGACTTGGGCGTAGCCGTCATGCTGCCGCGATCGCCTCAAACCAGGCCTGTCGTCGGAGGCCACAACATCGATCATGATACCCCTGCGCATTCCAACCGTCGCATACACAGCGAACACGCCTCCGTCTCAATCGGTCAACTAGGCGCGTGTAGTTCTTTTGCGTTGTGACCTCATCCAAGTAGTCGAATGGACTGGACGCCATACCGGGCCGTAACATTCTTTTTGGCTGCGGGGGTTGAGAGGTCGTATGACCATACCGTTACAAATCAGAGAGTTGTTGGAAATCGAGGCGTACCGGCGAACCATCAAGACGCTCGACCACGCCTATGACGTCGACCTGGCAAATGCTTGCACGCCTGTGGAGCGGGAAAAGGCTCAGTACCGACATTATTGGGAAACGTTACTGTACTATGAACAGATTGCAGAGATAAAAACGCGGCGGCTCGTCCGGAAGGCGGAGCGTCTCAATCTGTCGATCGGCCCCCCGGATGGCGACAGCCCAATGTGGAGGAAATCGTCTCAGCTAAACAGCTGGATACTTACGGCGGTGGGCTGTTCTGAAGTACAAAAAATAATCCGCAAAGAATACAAAGATCGACGAGCGCGAGACACCACCTGGGCTGGCGTAATCATCGGCCCACTCACCCGGCTGGCATCTGTTTGGCTGGTCGAGCGCGGGTAGCCGTACAGCAGCCAACGCACGCTCCCAGTCATGATCGCCGAGAAGGCGGCGGACATGACCTACTGGATCGCGCCGACAATGTTCTGGCGACGTGCGGCTGCCTGCATTGGAAGGGCATCCCATGACCTCGTCAGTCCCTCAAAATTTCGGGTTGGTTGTCCGCCAAGCTTCATACTCGTCGTTCGCACTTGGGTGCAGCGGATAATAGCGTTGTAACGACCCGCCCTCCATGAGCTTCATGCGCGAGAATTCCTCCCAGTCGTGATGCTTTTGGGATTCCTCGATCACCTTTGCGGCCATTGCGACGGGCAGCACGACCACCCCGTCATCATCGGCGACGATGATGTCGCCGGGGATCACCGTGACACCGCCGCAGGCAATCGGAACGTTGACGGCGTTGGGATAGATGCTGGTTTGCACATGGTAGTTGGGCGTCCAGCCACGCAGCCATAGCGCCAGATCGAGCTTTTCGACATTGGGCCGGTCGCGCATGCACCCGTCGATCACGATACCCGCGCCGCCTCTGCCCTTGAAATACGTCGACATCATATCGCCGAAGACGCCCGAGCTCATGTCGCCGCGCGCGTCGACCACGACCACATCCCCCTCCTGTGCGTGGTAGAGCACGTGCCGGTGCAGTTGCGTCTCCGGATCGGCATATTCTCCCTCGGTGAAGAGGTCCGGTCGCTGCGGCATGAACTGCAGCGTCAGCGCCGGCCCGACGATCGACTTGCCGTGGTTCTGCGCCACCGGGCCGACCATGTGCGGATTGCGGAAGCCCATATGGCCAAGCGTGCCGGCAACCGTCGCGGCGCCGATCTCCCTTAGCGCGTCGATCAGATCCTTGGGCGGCCGCGTGATGTCGGAAGTATGCGTCATTGTGGACTCCGATTGAAAGGGAACTACCAGTTCGTGACAGAACCATCGCGGCGCTTGAGGTGGGGCGCTTCCCAGAAACGGAAGCTCTGCGCCTGGACCGCCTCTTCGTTGACCTCGACGCCGAGCCCCGGCAGATCGCTGACGGGATAATCGGGGCCGTCGAGCCGTGGTTGCACCGGGAAGAATTCGGAATTGTCGAAGCCAAGCTTTGCTTCGGGCGCCCTGGTCTCGAGCCACGAAAAGTTGGGTACCGCGGCGGCCAAATGCACGGTCGCGGCCGTGCAGACTGGACCAAGCGGATTGTGTGGCATCAGGTCCACATAATGCGCCTCGCTCCAGCCGGCGACTTTCATCGCTTCGGTGAACCCGCCGACATTGCAGATATCGAGCCGGTTGAACTGGTGGATACCGCGCTCGATGTAGGGCAGGAACTGCCACTTGCTCGCAAATTCCTCGCCGATGGCAAAGGGGATGTCGGTCATGGTGCGCAGGGACTCGTAGGTCTCCGGCGTCTCGTCGCGTATCGGCTCCTCGAGGAAATCGAGCACGCCGCGGTCGAGCTTGTTGCAGAAGCTCGCTGTCTCCGCCACCGACAGCCGGTGGTGATAGTCGATGCCGAGGACGACATCGTCGCCCAGCGCCCGGCGCGCCTTATTCAGCATGCTCGCGGTAGCGCCGATCGACTGGCGTGGCTCGAAGATGTCCCTGCTGTTTTGCCCGACGGGAAAGAAGCGGATTGCCTGCCAGCCCTGTGCGCGCAGTTCGCGGGCCCGCTCGATGGCAATGTCGCCCTCGGCCTCGTCTCCGGTCGAGGCGAAGGTGGGGATCCGGTCACGCTGTTTACCGCCCAGCAACTCGTAGACCGGCACCCCCAGCGCCTTGCCCTTGATGTCGTGAAGGGCGATGTCGATGGCGGATATCGCCGCCTGCAGAACCCGCCCGCCTTCGAAATACTGGCTGCGATAAACCTCTTGCCAGATGCGCCCGATCTGCATGGGGTCGCGGCCGACCAGGAACTCGCGATAGTGCTCGACCGCGCCGGCCACGGCCTTCTCGCGTCCGCTCAGGCCGCTCTCGCCCCAGCCGAATATGCCTTGGTCGGTCTCGACCTTGACCAGCATCTGGTTGCGCGTTCCCACCCATGCCGGATAAGGCTTGATCGCGGTGATCTTAAGCTTCGTAGTCATCCACGCCCACGTTCCACACGCATCCGCCTGCTCAGCTGGCCTCGAGGGCCATTTCAGTTTCGCCGTCGAACAGATGCATCCGCTCCTGGTCGAACTCGAGCCAGATCCGCTCGTCGGGCGCGACGGCAATGTTCGGCGGCACGCTGACGTTGACGACGGCGCCGGACAAGAACGCCTGCACGAAGGTGACGTCTCCGGTTGGTTCCACTGTGTAGACCTTGGCCGGGATGCTGCCTGGCACCGCACTCTTGTGCAGCTTGATCGTGGAGTGACGTGCGCCGAGCACGATTTTCCGGGTTGTCGCCCGCGCGACCTTCTGAACGTTGCGCGGCGAGAGCCCGAGGCTCCAGCCCTCCGCGCTGGTCAACACGGTACCGCCCGGTGCCGTCGATGCCTCCAGCGGAATAAGGCTCATCGCCGGGCTGCCGATGAAGCTGGCGACGAACATGTTCACCGGATGGGCAAAGACCTGCGCCGGTGAATCGTATTGCTGCAGGAAGCCGCCGTTCATCACCGCCATCTTGTCGGCCATCGTCACGGCTTCGAGCTGGTCGTGCGTCACATAGATGATCGTCGCCTTGAGGTCCTGATGAAAGCGCTTGATCTCCGACCGCATCTGTACGCGCAGTTTGGCGTCGAGGTTGGAGAGCGGCTCGTCCATGAGAAACACGGCGGGGTCGCGCACAAGGGCGCGGCCCAAGGCCACGCGCTGCTGCTGGCCGCCCGAAAGTTCACGCGGCTTGCGCTCGAGCAGGTGCGTCATGTCGAGCACGCGCGCCGCTTCCTTGACCTTCTTGTCGATCTCGTCCTTGGGCAGTCTGCGCATCTGCAGCGGGAAGGCGAGATTCATATAGACCGACTTTTGCGGATAGAGCGCGTAGTTCTGGAACACCATTGCGATGTCCCTGTCCTTGGGGTCGAGATCGTTGACCACCCGTTCCCCGATGACGATGTCGCCCGATGTGATCGGGGTCAGCCCCGCGATGAGATTGAGCGTGGTTGTCTTGCCGCAGCCTGAAGGGCCGACAAGCGCAACGAACTCGCCGTCATTGACCGTCAGCGAAACGTCGTTGACGGCCTTGAAGTTGCCGTAGGTCTTGACGAGATCTTTGAGGACCACGTGGGCCATCGGCAACTCCCTAATGCTTGACCGCGCCTTCTGTCAGGGCGCGTACGAAGTATCGTTGCAAGACGAGGAACAGCACCACGACGGGCACGCTCATCATGAAGCTCGCCGCCATCAGGCCCGGAAAGTCCGTCGTGTTTTCCGAGAAGAAGCGCTGGATGCCGACCGGCAGCGTCAACTGGTCGTTCTTGGAGAGGAAGGTGTAGGCGTAGATGTACTCGTTCCACGCGCCGATGAAGGAATAGATCGCGGTGGCGATGATCCCCGGTGTCGAGAGCGGCATCACGATCATGATGAAGGCCTGGAGCCGCGTTGCCCCGTCGATGCGCGCCGCCTGCTCGAGCTGCACCGGGATATTGTCGTAGAAACCCTTGAGCAGCCAGATCGCCAGGGGGAGGCCGAAGGTGAGGTAGGTCAGGATCAGCGAGCCATGCGTGTTCACCAGCCCGATCGCGCGCATCAGGATGAAGAGCGGCACGAGAAAGATCACTGCCGGGAACATGTTGCGCAGCAGCACGGCGAAGAACAGGAAGTTCCGGCCCGGGAAAGTGAAGCGCGAAAACGCATAGGCCGCGGGAACAGCCACGATCACCGAAAGGATTGTCGTCACGGTCGACACGAACAGGCTGTTCCAGAAGAAGCGCAGGAAGTCCTGGCCGACACTGTTCTGCGGATCGAGCAGCTTCTGGTAGCTGGCAAGCGTGGGCTCGTCCGGCCACCATTGCGGCGGGAATTGCGTCGCCGCGAAGCCCGACTTGATCGAGGTGATCAGCATCCAGATCATCGGCAGCGCTGTGTAAAGCAGCATGAACAGGAGGAAGATGCGCCCGGCCCACCGCCATCCGTCGACGCGCATGCGGCGACGGGTCTGGCCTCGAGAGGCTGTCTCGGCGATCGTGCTCATGCGCCACCCTCTTTCCGCTCATTGCCGCTCAGCGCACGGACGTAGAAGTAGCCCAGCATCATCAGGATGAGGAACAGGAGCACCGAATAGGCCGATGCCACGCCCCAGCGTTGCCGGCCGAAGGCGAGCTCGTAAATATGGGTTATCCAGATATGCGATGCGTTCGATGGTCCACCCGCGGTCATGATCCAGGGGATGATGAAGGAATTGAAGTTGGCCACCGCAAGCAGCAGGATCGTCACCACCGAGACGTTGCGCAAGTGCGGGAAGGTGACGTGCCAGAAACGCTGCCATGCATTGGCCCCGTCGACTTTCGCGGCGCGCAACAACTGGTCGGGTACAGTCTGCAGGCCGGCCATCATCATGATCATGGCAAATGGAAACTCGCGCCAGATATTGACGACGATCAGGGCGGGGAGCACCGTGCTGACGTTGTCGATGAAATTCGGCGGCCGGTCGGTCAATCCAAGGCCCACCAGCACCGCGCCGATGATGCCGAAATCCGAATGGTAGATCCACTTCCAGATATAGGAGGCGGCGACCGCGCTGATCACCCAGGGAATGATCAGGATGGCACGCAGGATGCCACGGCCGACAAAGTCGCGGTGCAGCGCCAGCGCCGTGGCAAACCCCAGGACAAAGGAGATGAAAGTCGACCCGAATGTCCAGATCAGGGTGTTCCAGGTGACTTTCCAGAACACCTCACTGGTGAGGATGGTGGTGTAGTTGTCGAAGCCGATGAAGGTCTTGTCGCGGAGCTGCAGGCCGGGCGGCGTCTTATAGAACGACAGCTCGATCGTGTAGTAGATCGGATAGGCGATGACGACGAGCATCACGGCGATCGCGGGGAGCACGTATGCGTAGTCGGCGCGATGCTCCCAGATGTTCCGCAACGCGCCGGACCTGCCGGGTTGCGATTTTCGGCGAGCCTCGGCCTTGCCGGTCACGATCGTCACTGTGGCGTGCCCTTGTTCTTCGGGATGAACCGGCTGCACTCTCGGTGCAGCCGGCCAGATCGGAGGTCAGGTCCGGACTAGAGTCCGCCCATCAGGTCTTTCACCTTCTTGGCCGCGTCGTCCGCTGCCTGGTCGACGGTCATCGCTCCGGTCAGGGCATTCTGCAGCATGTCCGGGACGATGATGTTCATGATCTCGGGCGACTCCGGCAGCGCCGGGAACGGGATGCCATACGGCAGCATCGAGGTCGTGACATCGAGGAACTTGATGTGGTCCAGACGTTCCTTCATCCATTTGGTCTTGAAGCCGTTGAGGTTGCCCGGGTTCGAGCCGGCATAGGCCATCTTCAGCGACCATTCCGGGCTCGTCCACATGCAGATGATCGCCTTCGCGGCCGGCTCGTCCACCTTGCCGCCCTCGACGTATTCGGGCTTCAGGATGTGAATGTTCGAGCCGCCGAACACGACGGCGCGCTTGCCGTCGGGGCCGGTCGGGATCAGGCCGTAGCGCATATTGTCGATGACGGTCTGCGCCTTCTGCTTGTCGGTGCCCGTTGCCTTTGCCTGCAGATCGAGCATGACGTTGTAGTCGGATGGGTGCGAGATCATCATGCCCAACTGGCCGGCGACGAACAGAGGCTGGTTGTCGGCCTGCTGGTTGGTAAGTGCCGAGACCGGAACCGACTTGTCGCGGACATACATGTCGTATGAGGCTTGCAGCGCCGCCTTGCTCTGCGGGCTGTCGAGCTCCACCTCCTTGTAAGTCGGGTTCGCGGTGGCTTCGTCGAAGACGCCGCCACCATAGGCCCACAGCTGCGGCATGAAGCGATAGGGCGTATTGCCGGCATTCTTGCGAGCCACGAGGCCGTAGCCGGCAATGCCGAGCTTGTCATGGATCTGCTTGGAATATTTGACGACATCGTCCCATGTTGCCGGAGCCTTGTCCGGATCGAGGCCCGCACGCTTGAAGATGTCGGCGTTCCAGATGAACGCCATCGTCTCGTTGTTCGTCGGTATGCCGTAGGTCACCCCATCCCAGGTCACGGCCTTCATGGCGCCCGGCCAGAAATCCTCGGTCGAATAGCCGACATCCTCTGGTTTGAGCGGCTGCAGATAGCCCTTCGAGGCGAATTCGGTACCACCCAGGATTTGCAGGCGGACCGCCATCGGCGCGGCATTGCCCAGGAGCGCGGTGCGGAATTTGTCGAGAAGGTCGTTATAGGTGAGGGCCTGTTCCTCGAGCTTGATGTTCGGATAGGTCTTGCGGAAAGTCTCGAAGAAATCCTTGTAGTACTGGCGCAGCAGGTCGGGATCGCCCTCGAACACGCCCTGATACCAGAAAGTCAGTCGCCCCTTGTAATCCAGCGGCGTGACCTTGGCGCAATCGCCGGCCGTGTCGAAATCCTGTGTTCCCGCGATGGAGCGCACATATTCAGGCGACCATTTGCTCAGGTCGACCGGTGGCGCACCCAGCGCTGAGCTGGACATAAGTGATGCCGTCAAAATACCGGCGACAGTGCCGCGCAGGACCGCACTGCCGAGCATGATCCTCGTCATAGGTATCCTCCCTGGTTCTCCGCCCTGCGATCGCGAGGATGGTTCTTTCAGTACGGTGTATCCTCTCGACCGCTTAGTACGTTTTCAGAACATAGATTGCCTGTCAACGCACAGGATCGTACATTGTTTATGGGAACCGTGCGTGATATCGGACAGACTGTGTATCAATCTGGGGAGCCGGCCCTTGGCCGAAACAGACGATTTCAAAGCAAAGCCACCTCCGGGGATCGATGCCATCGGAGCCTCCAACGAGGGCGCCTCCCTTTACGAACTAATAAGGGAAGACATCATCGAGGGACGGCTCGCCGCCAACGAACGGCTTGTTGTCACCGATCTCGCGCGCCGCCACGGCACTTCGACCAACCCCGTGCGCGAGGCCCTGCAACTGTTGCGGGGCGAGGGGTTCGTCATCTTTTCTCCCAATCGCGGCGCGCGTGTAAGGCCCATTGATCAGGACTTTGTCCGCGACATCTACGAGATCGGTGTTCTGATCGAACCAGCCTTGACGCGATGGTTTGTGGGCATGGCCACCGGCGAGGACATCGCCCAACTGGAACGTATCCAAGGGCTGATTGAAGAGAACAACTTTGCCGACACATTCAGGCACAGTGAGCTGGATACCGCCTTTCACACCGTGATGTACCAGCGGCACTATAACCGCCATGCCGCCGAGCTCTGGTGGAAGCATCGCGAAGTGCTGCGAGCGGTGAGCCGACGCTTCAATTTCACGCTCGCGCGGCGTGCCGCGATCATTCGCGAGCACCGCGAACTCATTGCGCTCATCAAGGCGGGAGAGGCAGACAAGGCAGCCGAACTCATCTCCCGTCATGTCGAGGGTTCCGGCCGGCATGTTCTCGAACACATGCGTGCGCGCAACGCCGCTCGGGCCGGATAGGACGAAGGTCAGGTCTGGAACATCGTGGCTGACCCTCACTGGCAAAGGTAGTTGAAATGAAAATCACGAGCGTTCGGCCGTGGCTGATCAAGTCCGATGCTTCTTATTGGGGGGAATTCCTGTTCGTCGAGGTGACGACAGACGAGGGGCTGAGCGGCTGGGGAGAGATCACCACCACCACCAAGCTCGCCAACCGCGCCCTCTGCACGATCCTTCGACAGATCGGAGCCGCGGTGACGGGCGAGGATCCGGCGCGCATCGAGTATCTCTGGCACAAGATCTTCCGCAGCTTCACCTACATGGGCAGTCGTGGCGCCGCGGTCGAATGCGTGAGCGCGATCGACATAGCCCTCTGGGATCTCAGGGGCAAAGCTCTCGGCAAGCCGATCTACGAGTTGTTGGGCGGGCCAGTCCGTGATGAAATCGCGCTCTACACCCACCCCAACCAGGCCAAATTCACCAGCAAGGATGCTGTGGTCCGCGAAATCCTGGACATCGTCGAATCCGGACACACTGCTCTCAAGTTCGACCCTTTCCCCCACCAGGGTCGCGGTGCCGGCGGCGTGTCCCGCGAACAGCGGGACGGCTATCTCGATGGCGGCATGACCCGCAAGGATGAGCGCGAGGCCGCCGAACTCACGGCTCTGGTCCGCGAAACGGCGGGACCCGATGTCGACATCCTCATCGATGCGCATGGGCGGTTCGACGTTCCGACCGCCATTCGCCTCTGTCGCAGCCTGGAGGAAGCCGGCCAGATCGACTGGTTCGAGGAGCCGTGCCCGCCCGAAAGCCTTAACGCCCTCAAGCAGGTGCGCGAGAAGGTCAGTGCGGCCATCTCGTGGGGCGAGCGCGGCCACACGAAGTGGGATTTCGTGCCGGTTCTCGAGAACAAGCTCGCCGACTACATCATGCCCGACGTCACCTGGACCGGCGGCATTACCGAACTCAAGAAGATATCCGCTCTTTGCGAAGCCTATTACATCCCGGTCTCGCCACATGACGCCGCCGGGCCGATCAACGTGGTCGCGGGAGCACAGGTGATGATGACCGTTCCGAACTTCTACAAGCTCGAAACGTCGGAGTGGAACTTGGGCAAGTACGATCATCTCATCGACAGGCCGCTCGACGTTTCGAACGGCAGCCTCAAGCTTTCGTTGAGGCCGGGTCTCGGCATCGAGATGAACCGCGATTACCTGCAAGCCCATGAGATCGAACTGGGCTAGCAACGTTGTCGGCAGCATGCGGGCGACAAGCCTGCAAATCAGAACGGGGATAAGTCATGCCAAAGACGGATGGAGCCGACGAGGCCCTCAACCGGGTCAACACCAACTCGAAGCCGTCCGAGCTTCGCATCACCGACATGCGGGTGGCCGAAATCGTCGGCGCGCCGTTCACCTCGGCGCTGCTCAAGATCTACACCAACCAGGGCATCGTCGGGCTTGGCGAGGTGCGCGATGGCGCCAGCGCCACCTACGCGCTGATGCTGAAGA
This sequence comes from Mesorhizobium sp. B2-3-13, assembly GCF_006442195.1. NCBI lineage: Bacteria > Pseudomonadati > Pseudomonadota > Alphaproteobacteria > Hyphomicrobiales > Phyllobacteriaceae > Mesorhizobium > Mesorhizobium sp. B2-3-13. The sequence continues at coordinate 203,299 of NZ_VFVQ01000008.1, read as the reverse complement.
GCCGGCTACTTGGTGAGAACCCGTGCGACATCGACCGCCTGTTTCGCCGGATCAAGCAGTTCGGTGGGCACGGCCGGCAGGGCGGCGGCGTCTCGGCGGTCGAAATCGCTTTGTGGGACCTCGCCGGCAAGGCCTATGGCGTGCCGATCTACCAGATGCTGGGCGGCAAGTTTCGCGATCACGTGCGCGTCTATTGCGATACCGACGCCGAGAAACCCAGCGGCACCGAAACCGGCAAGCGCCTCAAGGAACGGATGGGCCGCGGGTTCACCTTCTTGAAGATGGACCTGGGCTTGATGCAGATCGCCCATGTCCCGGGCACCGTGGTCGCACCCGCCGGCGCGCTCGAAGGGTTTCACGGCAACCCGCGCGGCCGCGGTGGCTCGTTCGAGGAGCGAAAGGCCCGCAATCTCGCTTATGACGCGCAGAACGTGCAGCACCCGTTCACAGGCCTGCATTTCACCGAAAAGGGGATAGACCTGCTCGAGCAGTATATCCACGAGGTTCGCGAGGTCATCGGATACGAGATCCCGCTTGCCATCGACCATGTCGGCCACATCTCGCTGCAGGATGGCATACGCCTGTCGCGCCGTATCGAGAAATACGTTCCGGCATGGCTGGAGGACGTGATCCCCTGGCAATACACCGAGCAGTACCGGCAATTGCAGCAGGCTACCACGGTGCCGATCTGCACCGGCGAGGACATCTACCTCAAGGAAGGCTTCGAGCCGCTGCTCAAGAGCGGCGGCCTCTCGGTCATCCACCCCGACCTGCTCACCAGTGGGGGCATTCTCGAGACCAAGAAGATCGGCGATATGGCGCAGGATCACGGTGTCGCCATGGCGATCCATATGGCCGAAAGTCCGATCGCCGCGATGGCCGCCGCGCATGTCGCCACCGCGACCGAGAACTTCATGGCGCTCGAATACCACTCCGCCGATGTCGGCTGGTGGGACGATATCGTCACCGGCCTGCCCAAGCCGCTTGTCAAGGACGGCTTCATCACCGTGTCCGACAAGCCGGGCCTGGGCATAGACGATGTGGTCGACGAGGTGATCACCCAGCATCTGCAGCCCGGTGTCACGGGGATATGGCAATCCACCGAGCATTGGGACAATGAAAATAGCTGGGACCGGACCTGGAGTTAGCCCAGACCCCTTGCCCTCATTCCCAGGCTCACAGGGCCAACACCGACCATTCGTGTCGACTGCTCCCAAGGGAGAGGCGAAGAAAGAAACGGACGAATCCATGATCTACGAACTGCGTATCTATGACTGCCTGCCGGGCAGACTGCCGACTTTGCTCAAGCGCTTTTCCGACCAAACGCTGGCCATCTGGGAGAGGCATGGCATCCGCCAAGCCGGGTTTTTCACCACGGCGATCGGCGAAAACAGCAATCGCCTCACCTATTTCCTCGCCTGGGAATCGCTGGCCGAGCGTGAGGCGAAATGGGCGGCTTTCGTCACCGATCCGGCATGGCACAGGGCCCGGGACGAGTCTGAGCGCGACGGGCAGATCATTGCCAATATCAGCAGCCAACTGCTCACGCCGACAGCTTTCTCGTCTGTGAAATAGGACTGCGCCATGAAGATCACCGACCTGCGGTGCGCCGTAATCGGCAAACATCCCATCGTCCGTATCGTCACCGACGAAGGTCTCTACGGCCTTGGCGAGGTCGAGTACACCAAGCCTTATCTCAAGCCATGGGTGCTGCATTTCCGCGAGGCCCTGATCGGCGAGGATCCGACCGACGTCGAGCGGGTCATGTTGAAGATTCGCCAACGCGGCTCTTTCAAGCCCTATGGCGCGGCGGTCAGCGCCATCGAACATGCGCTGTGGGACATAGCCGGCAAGGCCGCCGGCGTGCCGGCCTACAAGCTGCTAGGCGGCAAGGTGCGCGACAAGGTGCGCGTCTACAACGGCTCGATCCGCCAGAAGCGCACGGGCGACCGGCCGGAGGACTACGCCGCCGACGTCAAATGGATGGTGGAGCAGCCGCAGAACTTCTTCATGGTCAAGCAAGGAATCTCGTTCCATTCCAACATGAAGGACACCATCGAGGACTTCCATTACGGCGTGACGCAGAAGAAGGCCGGCTATCATGGTGCGATGGATCAGGGCGTGATCAGCGAACGTGGTTTCAACCACATGCTCGACTGCGTGATCGCGATGAAGGAAGTGCTGGGGGACAAGGTCAGCCTGGCACTCGACTGCGGCCCGGGCTGGATGCTGCCCGATGCGATCAAGTTCGCTCGCGCGGTCGAGAAATACAATTTGATGTGGCTCGAGGACATGCTGACCGGCGACTATGTACCGTGGGTCAATCCGCAGGCCTACCGGGAGCTGACCAGCTCCACCTCGACGCCGATCCATACCGGCGAGCAGATTTACCTCAGGCACAATTTCAAGGAGCTGATCGAGACACAGGCGGTGCGCGTCATCGGCCCCGATCCTGCCGACATTGGCGGCATTGCCGAGCTAAAATGGGTCGCCGAGCACGCCTATATGCACTCAATCCTGATGGCGCCGCACGGCACCGCGAACGGCCTGCTGGGCCTAGGCGCGCTGATCAATGTCTGCGCCACCTTGCCCGCCAACTACGTCGCGTTCGAATATCCCAGCGCCTCGGACCCCTGGTGGAACGACATCGTCATCGGCCTGCCCAAGCAGATCGTGAAGGACAGCATGGTGGATCTGCTGGAAGCCCCGGGGCTAGGTCTCGACATCGACGTCGAAGGCGCCAGGAAGTATTTGCTGGCGGAGGATGCCGGCTTCTTCGATTGATTGGCGCCGGTGGCCCTCGATCTCATCGACCGAGGGCATACTTCAAGGTGCGGATGCGAGCGGCTACCATTGGAGCGTGGCCTGCACACCTTGCAACAACGGAAATCGGCGCATTGTTGACGTGCGCCGGCCTTGTTTAGTTATGGCGGATCTCGGTCCCGAGCACCTTCAGGCATTCGCGGATGAAGGCAGCGAGGGCTGTCCAACCCTTGGCCGACACCATTGTGCCGTCGACGTAGGCCTCCGTCGGCGAGAGGTCGACATAGGTTCCGCCTGCCAACGTCACTTCCGGTTCGCAGGCGGCGAGCGCGCCGACCTTCTTGCCGCGCACGACGCCGTCCACGGCAATCAGAATCTGGACCCCATGGCAGATCGTGAAAATCGGCTTCCGGGTGTCGTGGAAGTGGCGCACCATGGCTTGCACACGCTTATCCGTGCGGATGTATTCCGGGCCGCGGCCGCCAGCGCAGTATACGGCGTGGTATTGATCGAGCTGCTTTTCCGCCTCGGCAAACGTCTTGTTGATCACCTGAAAATGGCCGAGCTTCTCGGTGTAGGTCTGGTCGCCCTCAAAGTCGTGCAGGGAGGTCTTGATGAGATCTCCGGCCTTCTTGTCCGGGCAGACCACGTGGACGGTGTGACCGACGGCTTCCATCGCCTGCTGGTAGACGAAGATCTCGTACTCCTCGGTGAACTCGCCGGTGAGCATCAATATTTTCTTGCCTGACATAGTCGGTTCCTCTGTCGTGTGAAAAAAAGCCGGGCGATCCATGCAGCACCCCGCATTGGCTTTGTCCGTCCTCAGAATGGTGACTTGGGGAAGTAGTATCCCTCGGCGTTGTCGTTGGTGGTCAGCGGCGCGGACATCGGTTTAGCCTCAATCGAAGGCCGGCAGCAGGCGATCGCGCGAGTGCTCGATGTGGGCGCGCATTGCTTTCGCGGCCGCATCGGGATCGGCCGAACCGAACGCGGCAAGGATCGCCTCATGCTCGTCCAGCGCCTCCTCGGTCACGCGGGAGTGGTACATCAGGCGAAAAATGTGGAAGTGGGTGTGTTGATAACCCAGCGTCTCGCGAATGAGTTCGTTTTCGGCATATTCCATGATCTTGTCGTGGAAGATCGCGTCCTGCCGGGCGAAGTTTGAGTAGCGCAGACGCTCGTCCTTGCCCTCGCGGCGCGACATCACGCCTGCTGCCTCCAGCAGCGTGCCGAGTTTGGCCTCGTCCATCGCGGCAGCGGCCTTCGCCGCGCCGTGCGGTTCGAGCAGGAGACGCATTTCGTACAATTCGTCGAAACGGCGCCGGCTGATCTGCGGTGCGGCGCGGTATCCGATCAGATGCGTCTTCAGAACCAGGCCTTCGCCTTCCAGACGCCCGAGCGCTTCGCGGATCGGCGTATGGGAAACGTCGAACTCCTTGACCAGATTGTCGACGGTGATGCGTGAACCGGGCGCGATCTTCAGCGACATCAGCTGCGCGAAAATGGCCTCGTAGACGTCCTCGGCCAGGCTGCTCGCGCGCTGGATGCGACCCGCTCCCGTGGGTGCTTCACCATTATTGCTCAAAATGACAGGTTGCATTCTTTCGCCTCTCGACAGGGGAGACTGCTAACACGAGGGTTTGACCGATGCAATACTATATCCTATACGATTTTTTCAGCGCCGTTCAGTTCAGGATCTTCGGTGCGGATTTTGCAATGCGAGTTCTCCGACACCCCTCAAGGATGCAGCCTGTCATGAGCCTTCTCACAGCCCTCCGGCTCCCACGCGAAATTCTATTCGGGAAGGGGCAACGCCATGCACTGCCAGTCGTGGCCGCTCGCTACGGCCGACGCGCCCTGGTCTGCACCGACGAGCGTTTCGCCGGTACGGCCGTGTTCGCCGAAATCATGGCATCCTTGCAGGCAGCGTCGATCGAAGTGCTGGTCCATGACGATGTCCTGCCGGATGTGCCGCGCGACTCCGTGGCGGTGTGCGTCGAGCAAGCGCGGGGCTTTGGGCCCGATATGGTGATCGGCATCGGCGGCGGCAGCTGTCTCGATTTCGCCAAATGCGCAGCCTTGCTGATCAGCCACGGCGGCGAGCTGCGGGACTACTACGGCGAGTTCAAGGTCCCGGGGCCGACGCTGCCTTTGATCGCCGTGCCGACCACGGCTGGCACAGGATCAGAGGTGACGCCCGTCGCGGTGATATCGGATCCGGACCGGACGCTCAAAGTCGGCATATCGAGCCCCTATCTTATCGCTGCCGTTGCCGTCTGCGACCCCGAATTGACAATGACTTGTCCGCCGGGCCTGACCGCGATTGCCGGTGCCGACGCGCTCACGCATGCGATCGAGGCCTTCACGGCCATGCGCCGGGACGGGGATTTCAGCCTGCCGCAGCGCCACGTGTTCATCGGCAAGACGCCGCTGACCGACCATTTCGCGCTGCTTGCCGTCAAACTTCTCAGCCGGGGCCTGGAGAAGGCGTGCACTGACGGCGGCGATCCCGAGGCGCGCTCTGACGTGATGATGGGCGCGCTGGCGGCGGGTTGCGCGTTCGGCACCGCCGGCACCGCGGCGGCGCACGCGGTGCAATACCCGGCCGGCGCGCTCACACAAACGCCGCATGGGCTAGGGGTGGCGACGATGATGCCTTATGTCATGAGCTACAACAGGCGTGTGGCCGCGGCTGAGATCGCCGAGATAGGGATTGCTCTTGGCCTCGAGCCGAACGGTCGTGGCATCGACGAAATGGCCGGCGCGACCATCGAGGAGATTAGGCGCTTGTTCGCGGCGGTCGGCATCACTCCGACGCTGGCCGGTCTGGGGCTTCCGGCCGACAAGCTCGACTGGACCGCCGAGCAGGCGCTCGGCATCGATCGCCTGATCAAGAACAACCCGCGCCCGTTCGACCTCGCCGCCATGCGCCGCCTTGTCCAGGCGGCCTATGACGGCGATCTCACCGCTTGCGCCATGTGAATGTCAGGACCAAGACGATGAACCTTCCCCACAATGCCTTCCAGCTCGACCAGGACCTCTACGATGTGCGGGGTTTCCCGCACCGGCTCTACATTGGCGGACAATGGCTGCCGTCGTCCGACGGCGGGCTCATTGAGGTCACCGATCCATCCTCCGGCGCGGTGATCGCGGCGGTCCCCGATGCGACCCTGGAGGATGCCGCCGCCGCGGTCGGGGCAGCGGCCAAGGCCGCCAAGGGGTGGCGCGAGACAGCGCCGCGCAAGCGCTCGGAAATTCTCAGGCGCTGTTTCGAGCTGATGGTCGAGCGGTCGGAGACGCTTGCCATGCTGATCTCGCTGGAGAACGGCAAGGCCCTGCGCGACGCGCGCGGCGAGGTCGCCTATGCAGCCGAATTCTTCCGCTGGAACGCCGAGGAAGCTGTTCGCATCACCGGCGAGTTCGGCATCGCTCCATCCGGAACCAACCGGATCGTGGTCGACTATCAGCCGATCGGCATCTGCGTCCTCATCACGCCGTGGAATTTCCCCGCCGCGATGGCAACACGCAAGATCGCACCGGCCCTCGCGGCAGGCTGCACGGTCATTCTGAAGCCGGCCAGCGAGACGCCGCTGACCGCCTATGCACTCGCCGCGCTCTACAGCGAAGCCGGCGTCCCGGACGGCGTCGTGAACGTGCTGACGACGTCGACACCCGGCCCCCTGACGTCGGCCATGCTGGCCGATCCGCGCGTCAGGAAGCTCTCCTTCACCGGCTCGACCGGGATCGGCCGGGCCTTGCTCGCCGAGGCCGCCAAGCATGTGATCTCCTGTTCCATGGAGCTTGGCGGCAACGCGCCCTTCATCGTCTTCGACGACGCCGATCTCGATGCGGCCCTCGATGGCGCCATGATCGCCAAAATGCGCAATGCCGGCGAAGCCTGTACCGCCGCCAACCGCATTTACGTCCAGTCGGGCATCCACGATGCGTTCGCCGGCGGCCTATCCCGGCGCATGGCCGCGCTCAAGATCGGCGCCGGCACCAGGGCAGAGACGGAATGTGGACCAATGATCACCAGGAAGGCGGTCGACAAGATCGACCGGCTGGTCAAGGATGCGGTCAATCGGGGTGCCAAAGTGTTGTGCGGCGGCTCGGTGCTTGAAGGAGATGGCTTTTTCTATCCTCCGACCGTCCTGTCCGAAGTCTCGCCGGACGCCGATATGGCGCATGAGGAGATCTTCGGCCCGGTGGCGCCCATCACCCGCTTCGAAAGCGAGGCGCAAGCCATCCTCCACGCCAACAACACCGAATACGGCCTCGCCGCCTATCTCTACACGCGCGATGTGGCCCGCGGCATGCGGGTGGCCTCGGAGATCGAGGCCGGCATGATCGGCCTCAACCGCGGCTTGATGTCGGATCCCGCCGCGCCCTTCGGCGGGGTAAAGCAGAGCGGCCTCGGGCGGGAAGGGGGCCAGCATCACGGCATCGCCGAGTTCATGGAGGCCAAATACATCGCTGTAAGCTTCTGAGCGGACACCATGTCGAAGGATCCTTTTCGCACCCGCGACCACGTTGCCGATTTCGATGACATCGTGGCCGAGATCGTCGCCCGCAGCGCCGCGACGCGGGCAGCGCTGCCCATGCTGGCGGATGTCGCCTATGGCCCGCACGACGCCGAGCGCCTCGACCTGTTCTTTCCGGAGGGACCGCGTAAGGACCTTCCTGTGCACATCTTCATCCATGGCGGCTACTGGCGCATGTTCACCAGAAACGACTATTCCTACATTGCCGAAACGGTGACGAGCGCGGGGGCAATCGCGGTCGTGATCGACTATGCGCTGATGCCTGCCGTCAGGATGGCGGCAATCGTCGACCAGGTCCGGCGCGCGAGGCAATGGGTGCTGGATAATATCGCCGGCCATGGCGGCGATCCCGGCCGGCTAAGCGTCAGCGGCCATTCCGCCGGGGCGCATCTGGCGACCTTTTTGTTCAACGAGGGTTCGGCCCCTTCGGCGGCACTCCTGCTCGGCGGGCTTTACGATTTGAAGCCCCTTCAGCATTCCTTCCTCGAGCCTTTGATAGGTCTCACCGACACGGAAGTTGAGGCATTTTCGCCGCTGAGCAAATCCCACTCTCCCCGGACGAAAGTCACGGTGTTGGTCGGCGAGCGGGAGACGGAACCTTTTCACCAGCAGGCCAGCTTGTTTGCTGACCGCCTGACGGGACAGGGCCTAAGTGTGTCGAAAGGCGTGCTCAAGGATCGCAACCACATGGATAGCGTACGTGATTTGGGACTGCGCGGGACAGTCGCGGGCGACTGGCTTCACGACGTCGTCGTGGCCGGATAGATTCGACCCGCTTCGGTACGGCGGCCGCACGATGCTTGTCTCATCGGCTCGAGAGTTCAGGCCTCGACTCATCGCGACACGGGTGTAATCCGACACTGGTCCCGATGGGCAGACGCAAAAACGCCCCGTTAAGCTTCGCGCAATCTATGCGGCCTAGTCTGCCCGCCAGATTGCGAGGCACCATGAAGCGCAAACCACTCTTGCTTTTCGCCTTCCCGGCCTTTGTCCTGCTGATCCTGGCGGCGGAGCGAATGGCCACCATCCTGCTCGGAACCTATCCCGCAAGCCCCGACATGTGGAAGATCTGGCTCGCCTTGCACCCCTCGTCCGGGATGGTCTGGCAGCAGGTCGATGTCTATCTGGGAGGGTCGATGGTCCTGGATTTCGCGTTGCTAGGCGCAGCACTGGGTATCTGCTGGATGGCATGTCAGGCCAGAAGGTCGGCCGCTTTCTTTCTTGCCAACCATGGCACACTGATCCTCGCGGCGTCGATGATTTTGATCGGCGGCCGCCCGCAGACCGCCAGCACCATTGCCGCGTTCACGGCGCCGAGCGGCTTTCAGTTCTCACTAATGATGGACTTCACCTGGCTGAACTGCATGCTGGCGGTCATCGGGGTGACGGCGTGCACCTATTGCCATTTTGCCTATATCCGTGAACTCGGCATGCGTGTTGAATCGCGGCGTGTCCTGATGATGGCACTGCAGCGAGTTTTCTAGCGCAGCGCGCCCGAGGCCAGAGCTAGTTTATCTTGTGATAGGTGACCTTGCCTTCCGGGGATACGCTCCGCTGGTAGTTGGAGCTTGGCGCGGGAGGCGCTGCCGGAGCCGACCTCCTTCGCGTCACGCGCGGCATTTCCTCGACGGCAGACTCGTCGGCGGCGCTGGCAACCGCTGCCGTATCTTCGGCGGGCGAGGGGAGTTCCACGACGCGCGGCATGTCGCCACCGTGATTTCCCGACATGTCCGGTGCCTGCCGGGCGAGGGTGGCGTTGACCTCGCCGAAGCTCGCCCGCAGCCGGTCGTCCAGCGCCTCGAACCGGCTTTGGAATCCATTGTTGACGGTGTCCAGCCGCGCGCTCATTCGCTGCTCGAACTGGCCAAGGTCTTCCAGTCGCGCCTCGATCGCGCGCAGGTCGTTGATGCCACGGTAGAGATAGACGGCCGCGGTGGCATTCAGAAGGGCAAACAGCGTCAGGCCGACACAGACGGCAACGGCTAATCTGAACCGGCTCTTCTCCTTATCGAGCAATAGCGGTTCGGCCGCCGCCACCAGTTCGTCGGGGTCGCTGATCGTCGTCATTGGACCACCACCTTGGTGCCGACAGGCACGCGCCTGAAAAGATCGATGACATCGGTATTGGTCAGCCGAAAACAGCCCGACGTGCCGTCGAAACCCACGCCCGAAGGGTCGTTGGTGCCATGGATTCGATAGAGCGTGTCGCGACCGTCCCGAAGCAGATAGAGCGCCCTTGCGCCGAGCGGGTTGTACGGCCCCGAGGGAACCATGTCAGGCAATTCCGGCCGCCGGGCGCGCATTTCCCGGGGTGGGCGCCACGCCGGCCACTCCGTCTTCGCCCCCACCTGGACCGTACCCGTCCAGCCAAATCCATCGCGTCCGACACTGATCCGGTAGCGCAGGGCCTCGCCCTTGCCGGTCACCAGGTAAAGCGCTTTTTCCTGCTTGCGGATGATGATGGTCCCAACCTTCTCGGCGGTGGAAAACGCCACTGTCTTGCGCAGGCTGGGCCCCATGGCTGGCAGAGGCGGGCGGCTGTCAGCCAATGCGGTCTGTCCGGCCGCGGGCGCCAGCGCCAGGCCGAGGAGGCAGGCGGCTGTCAGCCGCAAGCGATGGCCGCTAGCGCGCATCGTCGAGCCGCTCGCGGAACATCTTCTTCAGATCCTTGTTGAAGCGCGCCCGCCCATCCACTTCCGACGGCAGCATGGCGCGGTTCAGCGCGTCGGCCAGCAGGGCGTTGTCGAGGCCGACCGACTTGATGTGCGGCGCCTTGAAGATCTTCTCCAGCTCGCTACGCGAGAAGTGGTTGCCGAACCATTTGCGCTTGTGCTTGTTGGCCACCAGTGTGATTGAGACGGCATTGCCGCGCAGCTCACGGATCTTCTTGTAGAGCCGTTTGCCTTGCCGCAGCGAGGCGACGTTGAGCTCGAAGACGATGAAGATCTCGTCGCTCGTCGACAGCACGGAATTGTGCCAGGGCGTTTCGATGTTCGGCAGGTCGATGACGATGTCGTCGAAACGGTAGGCGACGAGGTCGAGCAGCCGGAAGACGAAATCGGCGCCATGCGGCTCGAACGGCAATTGCGGCCGCTCGAAGGCATAGAGCGTCAGGCCGGACGGCCGCGACAGCTTGATGACATCCATCAATTCGACATCGAGCCGTTCCGGCTGGCCGATGATGCCGGCAAGGTCGAACTGGTTGAACAGGTTGAGATAGGCGCCGCAATTGGCGCTCTGGAAGTCGAGGTCGACCAGGCAGGTCGAGGCCGCGCGCTCGGTCGATTTCGAGGCCAGGAACTCGGCCGCCGACAGCGCCAGCGTCGTGGCGCCGGCGCCGCCGCTGGCGCTGATGAAGGTGATGATGCGGCTTTTGGCGCCCTGGTTGCCGCTGTCGTGGAAGGTGACGGCGTTGAGCAGCTCCTTGCCGTCGAGCGGCTTGTGCAGCCAGTCCGAGGCATTCATGCGCACCAGAACGCGCGTCTGCTCCGAGGTCAGCTCGTCGGAAACCGCGATCAGCGGCACGGTCGCCCACAGCGCGCGCGCCTCGACGATGCCCGGATTGCCAAGCAATTCACCATTGCCGAGATCGAGGATGACGATGCCCGGGCGCGTATCGGCGGGCGGCCCCTTGAGAAAATCACCCGTCTCGGCAACCCGCACATCATAGATCGCCAGCGCATCGAGCCGCGTCGCCACATCGCGCTTGAAATTCGGATCGGAGGAAAACAGCGCGATCTGCTTTCGCTTGGTCGGCAAAACCTTGGTGTTGATGGCGTTCATGGCCAGGTACTCTTCATGTCTTCGCCCGTGACCGTGCTCAGCATGGAGGGCATGGTGATGTTTCCGAACCCGAGCAATCCGCCCAGAAAAAAGAACTGGAAGGGATGATTGGTGATGCTGACGGTGATCGTTGGCACCGGGCCGCTGGGGCGCGTCCAGTAGCCGAGGCCGGAGGCCTGATATTGGATCCGCACCTCGGACTTCGCCAGCATTGGCAGGAAAGTCTGCATTCCGGCCCGGCTGCTGTTGCCGCTGAAAATGAAATCAAAAGCGGCTTGGCTTACATTGAGGTTCTGACACGTAGCGCCCACGCCACAAGTGCAAGTGACGCTTCCCGCGGTATTGGCAGTGCAGATATAGTTGTAGGTGTTTGCAGCCACCGCGGTGCCGACTTTGGTTACATCGCTCTGCGTTATCGTCTCCACCAGGAGCCCGCTGGCGACAGGTGTAGAAATCTGCGCCAACCTTGCGCCGGCTTGCACCGCTTTGTTCCCTGCATTCCATTGGTAAAAGGCGTAGCCGAAATCGACGAAGCCAAGCAGAAGCGTCAACAGTAGCGGCATCACTATGGCCATTTCGACCATAGTCGCTCCGGACTGGTTGGCCCAAAACTTGATGCGCTCCGTCACCATCCAATGACTCGTTCCTGATGGGACACGCTCAGCGTGAGAGCACCAAAGCCGAGAGACGACCAGAAGCCGACGTCGGAATAAGAATAGGTGGTACTGACGTCCACGACATCGACAGTGCTCTTGCTGCTAAGATAAAGCTGCGTGCCCGTGGCCACATCAACCGCGTCCAGCGAGCGCGCCATGGTGATGTCAACTGCCGCCGGCAGCCATCCGGTCACCCTGGCGCTGCCGTTGGCGACCGCCCCATTGGCAGCAAGGTTTTGAGCCCGCCCCTTGCAGGTCTCCCAGTCACTGCTGCATCGTGCCATGTAGCGACCCGCATCCTCAACGCCGGCTTCGAGAAGCAGGCGCGTGTTCAGGATGTTGGAGAACTCAAACACACCAGCCGATAACAACAACACGAGTGGTATAGTGATCGCGGCTTCCACCAAAGCGGCGCCACTTTCGTCGCCTTGAAACCGCCCGATGATTTTGCCGAATCTGGTCATGTCGACTCTACCGATACAGTTGGGCTTCGTTGCGGAATGCTTTGTCTAGAAGGGTGTTGTTCGCAAACCCTCCATCGACGTCGACGATCTCAAGGCTGATCGGCTTTTCGCCAGCCGAAGGATCTTCGGGGTCTTTGGTGTTATCCTGCTTCTGGATGGGGCTGTTTATAAAGACGCTGGCATAGCCATCAGGCTTGAGCTGGACATGGCCATTGATCTTGGCTTGGTTGGCGATGCAGTCGACGATCGCCATGTTGAGCAACCGCCGATCGGGGTCAGCTGTCGGCGTCGTGCCTTTGAAGCAGGCCGGAACGCCGGTTTCCTTTGTCGGCGCCTTGGACTTGTCCCCGACGAGCCCGTTCGCAATCTCGTACTTATAGACGTCATATCTCGACGCCGGCACAGCGGCGCCGGTCGGGTTTGTGGTGCTCGGGACGGAGGGGTATGCGGCACCGTGGTTGATCAGCCAGTAATTGCTGCGATCCCAGGTCGAATTCGTCATCCCCGTGGCGGAATCGAAGCTATTGCCCGGCGGCAGCGCCATGGCCGTCCCGTCCGTATTGGGTGTGTATTTATTACAGTTAGAGGTTTTATCTACCCCCTTGCGAACATTGCTCGCCGGCCGATATTGCCAATCGGTGTCATGGCTCTTCAGCGAAGTGCTGTAGATGTCGAAGCGTACATTGAGACCAGCGTTGACCTGGCCCAGGGTGACGCCGGTCTTAGTGGTGAGCTTATCGCGTTGATAGCAGGTGCCGGCGGTTCCGATAGCGAGCGCGTCCCGCAGTGACGTGAGATTGTTGTCGATCAGTCCGAAATTGCCTGGGCCGGGGTTCGAGTCAACCTTGAGGATACGGTATTCGCGGCTATAGGTGAGCCCGGCAGCGAACGCCTGCTGGATGGTTTTGCTGGTCAACGGGTCGGTCGTCTCGAACGGATTGCACATGAAGATTGGCACCGTTTCGCAGATCGACTGGACAAATCCGGCCACAGCCTGTGGCCTTAAATCCATGGTGTCGCTGCCGCCTAGAAAGCTTGCCGGAAAAATTGCCGCGAAAGCACCGGCACCATCCGCGTCACCGGACGGGTTTACTGTCACTAGGGAGAATGTCACGGCTTTGGGATCGGTGCTTGACCAGTCATGGCCATTAGTGTCGACACCGGCGGCATTTAACCGGATGCTGTCGTCGGCAGGTATCCCAGTCAAATATTTAACGGTCACATCAGCCAAGGCGAGTGTATGATCGCCTGACGTTGAAAACTTTGTTTTGTTGGTGAGAAGTGTCGTCTTGGCCAGTTCGGCTCGGGTGATCGAATCCGATCTGCCATCCAGTTCCGCGGCCGTCGCAAGCGCAAGCGCATCGACACCTTTCTGCAGATCGTTATGCAGTCCGTTAGCCCGACTCATATCGATGGCCAGCAAGGCGAAGCCGATAAGGACCGGCAGCATGATCGCGACGAGGATCATCGCTACGCCGCGTTGATCGTTCCAGAAGGCACGAATGGTCCCCAACATGACCTTACTCTCTGCTCTCTTGCGCAAGGGCCCCTCGCATGCCCGGCGCCCTCCGCATCCTTCCGTTCAGTTCACGGTGTCGTCACTCCCGACCCGCCGACATTGACCGTGATGGCTGGCGGTGGCGGCGGTGGTGGCGGATATTTGTAATTGTGCGCAACAAGTGCGGCGCGCGTGCCGTCGCCCTCGATATGCGTGTTCCTGGAGGCCGGGTTGAGCGGGTCGACCGTCTGCAGCAGCGAATTGTATTTCTGGGTGTCGCCGGCGGCCAAGGTCACCGAGTCGTAATGGTTCAAATAGTCCGCGGCACAGCCCGAAAGCGATCCGGCGCACAGAATGAGGATCAAGGCGCTATTTCTTGACATAGAGCATCTTGTCCTTCGATTTGAAGTCCAGCATGTGGCCATAGGGGCCGGTGACGCCGTCGCCCGTTTCATACTTGCGGATCATGTCCTTGTTCACTTCGAGCTGACCGAGCACGAAGAACTCCGGATCGTTCGCGGGCCGCGTCTTGTCGAACGGCGTCGCCAGCTGCTCGCCGGGCTTCACCGGCCGCACGATATGCGGCGTGACGACGACGACCAGTTCGGTCTCTTCCTTCTGGCTGCTCGAATTGCGGAACAGTGTGCCGATGACAGGCACCTGGGCCAGCCACGGCACCTGGTTCTGCAGCTTGGTGGTTTTGCTCGACAGCAGCCCGCCGACCGCGAAGCTCTGGCCGTCGCGCAGTTCGACCACGGTTTCCAGCTTGCGGTTGGTGAAGATCGGGTCGCCGGCGGTGGTGAAGCCGGTCAGGTCGCTGACCTCCGGCGCCAGCTGGATGTGGATCTTGTCGTCGGCGAGCACGACCGGCGTGAACAGAAGATTGACGCCGAATTGCTTGTACTCGATCTGGACCTCGCCGTTCTTGTCGACGCTGCGGATCGGAACCTGGCCGCCCGCGTTGAAGCTGGCCGGTTCGCCGGAAAGCGTGGTGAGGTTTGGCTCGGCCAGCGTGCGCACGACGCCCTTGGCCTCCAGCGCCTCGATGATCAGATCGACCTTGATGTTGCTGTCGATGACGCGAGTGATCAAGGCTGCGAAGGGATTGCTGTTCGACAACAGGCCACTGACCAGATCACCCGTACCGAGCACTGCTCCGTCCGCATCGACCGTGGCAATACCTGTTCCAGTCCGGGTTGTGCCTCTGTTGTTCGTGCTCCGGATGGACACGCCGAGATCGCGGCCGGCGTTGCGCTTGGCTTCCAGCACGCGCACTTCGAGATTGACTTGCTGGCTGTCGTCGACAGTGACTGCATTGATGATGGCGTCGGGACCATATTGCTGGGCGACTTCCATGATGGCCGCCAGAGTGGCGCCGTCCTTGACATGACCGCCAAGCCGCACCCTGCCGTTGACCGAGCCGATTTCTATGCGCGACCTTGGCGAAACCTGCCGGATCGCCGCCGCCATATCGCTGACGTCGACGCCGACCTCGATCTGGATAACGCCGAGCGAACGCTTGTCGGGCGAGAACAGGTTGACCGTGGTGGTGCCGGCGCCCTTGCCGATGACGTAGAGCGTGCGGTCAGTCATTGGCTGCGCATCGGCGATCTTCTCGTCGCCAACGACGATGTCACCGAGATTGGCATTCACCTGGAGCGTCACCGATTGCGACATCGGCAGGAAGATACGATGGACGCTCGGGTTCGACACGTCGATGAAGCGGTCGGCGGCATTGGCGCCAAAGCCCGACAGCAACAGCGCCGCCAGACAGGGCAGCGCGGCCGCCGCCATCCTTAACCAAGA
The DNA here is from genome assembly GCF_006442195.1 of Mesorhizobium sp. B2-3-13. Classification (NCBI taxonomy): domain Bacteria; kingdom Pseudomonadati; phylum Pseudomonadota; class Alphaproteobacteria; order Hyphomicrobiales; family Phyllobacteriaceae; genus Mesorhizobium; species Mesorhizobium sp. B2-3-13. The sequence continues at coordinate 187,788 of NZ_VFVQ01000008.1, read as the reverse complement.
CCCCTGCATCCCCGTCTCCTAAATGCTGCTTGAGACAGCCACCGTGTTGCGCGGTATTATGCCGCACTATTATCATGGTTGTCGCGGTACGTCATATGTCTCGAGCTTCACGCCACGAAATACGCCCACGGTCACGTTCTTCGGCGGTTCCGGCTGCACGTATTTGACCACTTCCTTGACGACCTCGCGCACTTCAGGCGCAGATGTCACGGCCGGAGCGGGTTTGACCTTGCCCATCTCGTCAAGCCGGCTTCCCACCCGCTCCACCGCCTGAGCCAGCCCGGCCAGCTTGTCGTCGGCCCGCTTGCGCTCAGCTGCCGCCAAGGCTTCCGCTGCAGCCTTCTTGTCGAGTTCTGCCTGTCGAGCGGCGACATCGGCCGGCGTTTCGCCGGTCAGATCGGAAAGTGTTACCCGTTCGGTGGTTTCGCCTTTGCTGGCGGCGGCCTGGCGAAGCGCCAGCGACAATTGCCCGGCACCTGCCGCCAGTGTCAGCTTTTGCGCATCTTTCGTGCTGGCTTCCAGCGTAACGGACTTGACCACGGTTGGGCTGTCCTTGCTCACATCGGCCACCTGGTCGATGGCCAGCACCTTCATGCCCTGTAGCAGCACGTCGACAAAACTTTTGTCCGCGCCATCGTCGGTACGCACCGAGCGCGTCAGCAACACATCGACCCGGTCGCCCGGGAAGACGAATCCCGCGACGCCCAGCACGTCGTTGACCCTGATGGAAACGGCCTTCATGCCTTCGCCGAGCACCGCCGAAAGCGTGGCACGCTGGCCTGGCCCAGTGATCTTGCTGGCGAGTACAGGCTCGTTAGCGCTAATGGTCTGCAGCGCCTGCCTTGTACCTTCGCCGGCCAGCGCATCTTTCGTTGTCTTGAAGGCGCCGGTTGGAACCGCGCCTGCCGGCCACGCGACTTCGCGCAATTTATCTGCGGTGAGCGCGTCGCCGAACTTCAGCGGCATTGCCGCTACGACGACTGTGCTGCCTTGAACGAGGCCCGTTTGCGCCATGGCGCTACGCTGGCCGGCCAGCCAAATATTGACCAGCACAACTGCCAGAACGCCGAACACGCCGGCGAGAACGATCATGATAAGCGTATTGGCGCGCATGCCCCAAGCCCCAAGCCCCAATGCGGGATTCGCCCGCTGCGATCGGATTCAGGCCCGGCTCGAGCGATCCGGGCCTGAGTGTAGTCAGGCGATCAGGTGCCGATGCCAGTCGTCGCGTTACACGAACCAACTGTCGCTGCTTCGAGGGCGGTGCAGAGCCCCGAGAAACGACCGTTCACCCATCCGCCGATGGCGAGGACAGTCATGATCGATGCAACGGCGATAATGCCGATAAGGATGGAATACTCGACCATGGCAGCGCCGTTTTCATCGTCGCGGAACTGCCGGGTCATCGTCATGAGCTTCTTCATGTCAATTTCTCCCTTGGAGGTTTGAACCCGACGAGACAGAGCCAAGGATGAACTCCATACCCAAGCATCCCCCGTCATCTCAATCCTAGGTCCCGAGAAATTGCAGAGTCAAATGGGATTAACGGTTCCTTAACTTTCCAATACATGAACTTTCGATTTGAGCGCGGCTTTGATTTTCAGCAAGAGCTTGATTCGCCTAATTTTTCAAGCGTCCTTAACCATTCGTTCACAATTATGCCTACCCACTAATGGAGTGATAACTACTTTAGCCATATGGCATATTCCTTTATATCTAATGGGTTATAGCCAGATATGGAGTGGCTTCCACGGCGGAGCACGCAAGGGGGCAGGGCCGCTGCAAAGCTTAGTGCAGCACTCATGTTTGAGAGTATGGAGACCGGAAATAAAAACGATATTTTTCTGGTGCGCTCCTTAACTATGTTGAGAGTATTGACCAGGCGCGAGGCACCACGGCGCTTGTGCCCTGTTTGGTTAACGTTTAGTTTCCGCTAATGCAGGGTTAGGGGAGCATAGGCGATTATGCTGGGGCGGTTCATCAAGGGGGCAAGCGAACAGCAGGCAGTGACAAAGGTCGAGCCGCCGGCGGTTTCGCCTGTTGCCCAGCCCCTTTCGACCGCCGCTGATATTGAATCGCATGGCGACAATTTTCTGACGCTCAAGGTCGAGATTCATCGCCATCTTATCGATCGGTTCAACCTGACGGCGCTTGAAAGTGCTTCCAAGGATGAGATCCTGAACGAGATCCGTCCGATCGTGCGCGAGTTCGTTCGAAATCGGAACGTGCCGTTGAACGCGCGCGAACTCGATCAATTGACCAGCGACACCGCCGACGAGATGCTGGGTCTCGGGCCGATCGAACCGCTGCTCAAGGACGATTCTATTACGGATATTTTGATCAACACCCACAAGCGCGTTTTCATAGAGCGGCGTGGCATCGTCGAAGAAACGGCAATCCGGTTTCGGGATGAGGCGCATCTGCTGCGCGTCATCAACAAGATCGTTTCGGCGATCGGCAGGCGTGTCGATGAATCCTCGCCGATGGTCGATGCCCGCCTGGATGACGGCTCACGCGTCAACATCGCGGTGCGACCGATCTCGGTCGATGGTCCTCTGGTATCGATCCGGAAGTTCTCCAGGAACCCGTATTCGCTCGAACGGTTGATGGCGTTCAACTCCATTCGCCAGCCGATGGTCGATCTGCTGCGCATCGCGGTGCAGGCGCGCAAATCGATCCTCGTTTCGGGCGGCACCGGCAGTGGCAAGACTACGCTGCTCAACGCGCTGTCGAGCTACATCCCCTCGAAAGAGCGCCTGATCACCATCGAGGATGCGGCCGAACTGCAGTTGCAGCAGCCTCATGTCGGCAGGCTTGAAACGCGCCCACCCAATGTCGAGGGCAAGGGCGAGGTGCGCCAGCGCGAATTGCTGAAGAACGCGTTGCGCATGCGGCCGGACCGCATCATCGTCGGCGAGGTGCGCGGCGAGGAAGCTTTCGACATGCTGCAGGCGATGAACACTGGCCACGAAGGCTCGATGACCACAATCCATGCCAACACGCCGCGCGACGCGATCTCGCGGCTCGAACAGATGGTCGGCATGGCCGGCATGCCGATGACGCATGATTCAATCCGGGCGCAGATTGCCTCCGCCATTGACATCATCGTCCAGACACAGCGTCTTTCGGACGGCGGCCGGCGTGTCACCTCCATATCGGAGCTGACTGGCATGGAGGGTAATGTCGTCCAGCTTCAGGAAATCTATCATTTCGTCCGCCGTGAGGTCACAGCCGAGGGCAAGGTCATCGGAGACTTTCGCGCAACCGGCGTCCGTCCGCGGTTCGCTCCGGAGGCCGCAACCCTGGGGCACCATTTTGCCAAGGACGCCTTCAACCCGCAGGTCGCCCTCTAATGCCGACCGGTCAAGCTCTGCTGTACTTCATCTACATGCTGGCGGCAGCTTCGGTCATTCTCGCCGGTGAAGCCCTGTATCTTTCATTTGCCGGTCGCCGCTCCCGGTCTCTAGCAGTTAATCGCCGATTGAAGCGGCTCGCTGGCGACGCCCCGGCCGAACAAACGTTACAGGGATTGCTGCGAGAGCGCGGGCTCACGGACTCGGGCGATTTTCTTTTCGGTATGGTCTGGTTGAACAGGCTCTATACCCAGTCCGGTATCACCGGAAATCCGTTGACCTTCGCCGCAACATTTCAACTTGCAGGGCTGGCGATGGCGTTGCTGCTGGTACTCTTCAATTTTTCCGCTTTGGCATCGCTCATTGTCTTTCTGGTCATAGGGCTTGTCCTGCCGCTTCTCGTCCTCCGGCGTGCCCGCAACAAGCGAATCCGGAAATTCGCCAAACAGCTGCCGGATGCGCTGGACATGATTGTTCGCTCGCTGCGCGCCGGACACCCGGCTTCGGTCGCGATCGGTCTGGTCGCGCGCGAAATGCCGGATCCGCTCGGCACCGAGTTCGGCATCGTCTCCGATGAAATCACCTTTGGCCTCAGCATCGAGCAGGCCGTGCGAAAGCTTTCGCAGCGTGTCGGCTTCGAGGGCCTTCAGCTGCTGTCGGTATCGCTGTCGATCCAGTCCAAGACGGGCGGCAATTTGACCGAAATTCTGGCCAATCTTTCCTCGGTTCTGCGTGAACGGCAGAAACTGCGAATGAAAATCAGGGCGCTTTCGGCCGAAGGCCGTGTCTCCGCGTGGATCATCTCCTTGTTTCCTATTGTGATGTTCTTCACACTTCAAATCCTTGCCCCAGGCTATTACGGCGGCGTCTGGGGCAACCCGCTCGTCTTCCAGATATTTCTGCTTTTCGGGTTGTGGGCACTGCTTGGCGACTTCATCATGTACCGGATGGTTACTTTCGATTTCTGACTGGGGCGACGAAAGAAATTGTTTTCGAACATTCAGGACCTGGGCTTCTTGGTGTCTATTGCCGTCTTTGTGGCGGCCGTGTCCTTCTTCCTGTTCGGTGCGCTTGTCTTCCTGCCGGCTCTGCAGACACGAAAGCTCGTCGCGCAGAGCCTGATGGGCGAAGGAATTACAGACCGCCGATCGATGCTCGGACAAGACCAGCTTGCCAAGCTTGCGGCGCAACGGCCGGTCGATGCCTACTTCAAGTCGGTCGAGAGAGAGCGCGATGAGCCAAATGCCCTGGAGGCAAAGCTGTTTCGCGCCGGCTTTTATCAATCAAGCGCACCACTGATTTATACGCTGTCCCGCCTTGTCGCGGTCTGCGTCGGTTTTCTGGCAATGTATGCACTCCTGTCGCGGGTTCTGCCGCCGCACCTGCCAGGTTTCATCACCCTTGCTGGTTCTGCCCTGTTCGGGTTGGCCTGCATCGTGATTCCCGCCATTCTGCTCGACCGTTTCGAGAACGGCCAGAAACAGATCTATCGTCGAGCCTTCCCCGACTTCATGGACATGATGATCACCTGCGCCGACGCGGGCATGAGCCTGGAGGGGGCAGTCGAACGCGTCAGCCATGAAATGGCCGCCACCCACAAATGGCTGGGAATACAGCTGTCGATCATGAATTTGCAGTTGCGTGCTGGCAAGCCGTTGCGGGAAGCGCTACGCGAACTTTCAGATCGCATCGGACTTGACGAGGCGCGGGCACTGGCCGTCCTGTTCCGTCAATCGGAAGAACTCGGCACCAGCCTCACCGATGCCTTGCGTGTTTATAGCGCCGAGATGCGTGGGCAACGAATCCTGAGTGCCGAGGAACGGGCCAATTCTCTTCCCGTTAAAATGATGATCCCGTTGGGGTTGTGCATCTTCCCTGTCGTGATGATGGTCATTATGTTGCCGGTGATCATCCGCATGAGGGGCATTTTCTTCTAGTTACATGTATGCTTTGGTCCTAATGTGAGTCGGGGATCCTCGAGGGGAACTATATGAAAAGGGTTATCGCTGTCGCAGCTTGTCTGTTGACGGTTGTCCTTGCCGGCTGCCAGACGGACGCCACCAACGGTGTCGTCCGTACCAACGAGCCGTCGAAGGGGGATGTGACCTCATTCGGCGATGCTTTCGACGGGCTGAAGACGGTCGGCGACGTCGAATACTACGCCTCGGACCAGGCTGTTGCCGAAGCCAAGAACCAGTTCCGCGCCGAGAATTACGGCAATGCCGGCGCCTTGTTCTTCAAGGCGACGCAGCTGGCGCCCAACGACGGTGGTGCCTGGATGGGACTTGCCGCTTCCTGCGACCGCATCCACCGCTTCGACCTTGCCGACCGCGCCTATGGCCGCGCGTTCAAGCTGATGGGGCCATCGCCCGAATATTACAACAATGTCGGCTATTCCCATCTGCTGCGCGGCAAGCTGCAGGACGCGCGCAGCAATTTCCTCAAGGCCTATGAACTGGCGCCCAACGATCCTACCGTGGCCAACAATCTGAAGCTGCTCTCGTCCAGCGTGCAGAACATCGAGCGCTGAACGTGCTGCTGATCGAAGCCATACTGCTGAAGGTACTGGCTGCGGCCCTGCTCGCACGGACTGGCTGGCTCGACTTTACCACTCAGAAAATATCCAACCGCGACGTGCTGTTGCTGCTCTGCCTCGGGCTCGGATCGCTGCTGCTTCTGTCGCTCAAGGCCGGGTCCTGGTGGGATATGGGTTTGAGCGCGCTTGCAGGGCTGTTGCTGTTTCTGGCGCTCTTCCCATTCTGGTTGCTGCGCAAGATCGGCGCCGGCGATGTCAAGCTGCTGGCGGTCGTGCCGCTTCTGATCGGCGGTAGTGGCCTGACGGTATTTTCGCTGCTGCTGATGGTTTTCGCGCTCGCCACGGCCCTGGTCGTGAAGAACCCGCTCCTGCTGCCTCAAAGTGCCTTCCGCGTCTACGTCCAGCATCTCGATCAGCGGGGCGTGGTGCCTTTCGGCGTGCCGATCTCCGCGGCCGCGATCTGTACGATAGCGCTCCAAGTCTACTGGAGTTTTGTCTTGGCCAACAGCTCTGGAATCCTGGGCCAGCTCAACTAGCACCTCGTCGCTGTGTAGATACTGTTCAGCGCAACGGTCTGACAATCGTGCTGCTCGTCGTTGCCCTGAACGCAGCAAGCGGGCTCGGGAATCACCGCGGTTCACGAAATATTATGTGACGGAACGTCCGGGCCGCCAGTTTCTTTGGCCCTCGAGGCGGCCGTTCGCCTCGGTAACTCAAAGGAGAAGAAGAATGCCCAATAAAGGCGGTAGCCATGAGCAACATGTGAAAGCAGGCCAGCAGAGCCACAAGAACATGGATGACAAGAACCGTCAGCAGCAGGCGGCCGGTGGCAACCAGCGCCAGCAAGGCGACAGCTCCGGCAATATGCGCGGCGGGACCCATGAACAGCATGTGAGAGCTGGCGAGCAAAGCCACAAGAATCGCTAGCCAACCCCTGTGGCATCGAGCCCGTCCCGAGCGCTCGGGACGGGCTCTGCATGGTGATAGGTGCTGCGGTCAACCCGCCCGGTCCGGCGAAAGAGAGGCCGCCGAAAGAGAGACAGATTTGATGCCCGATCCGAGAGAACCCGACCCCAACCGCGACGTGCCCATGCCCGCTCCCAACTGGAAGCCCAAGCCGATCGGAGAACCGGAGCCGGACGGATTGCCCGATGAGGCGCCGTTACCCAATCCTGATGAGAATGAAGAGCCCCCGTTGCATGCGGTCGGCTGACCCGATTGCGGACGTCGTTCGGTCACTCGTCGTCGGCGTGGCCGCCTTCCCTTGAAGGATCGCGTGAGATGGCCGCCTCCTCGACGTCGTCGGGCAATGCCTCGTCGCTTTCCTGGTAGGCATTGTCGTCATCTTCCTCGGGCAAGTCGCCCTCAGCCTCGTCTTCCACCTCGGCGTCGTCGGGAAGGATTTTCGCGCCTGCGAGCGCGTCCCAGTCCTGCTGCTCGATCACGGGACCTTCGGTTTCTGCCGCGTCTTCGGCCTGCACTGCGTCTTCGGGCTGCACTGCGGGTTGCTTTGTTTTGCGGGGGTCCATCGTCGTTCTCCGAAATCCGGGGAGTTGCCCCGGATCGCCTTGCGCCCGGGGCAATAGCTCGCTTGCTAGGCGGCCTGTTCCAGGGCACGTTCGTTGACGCCGCCCTCGCCAAGGCTGGAAAGTGCCTTGTCGGTCGCCGTCTCTTCCTCAAGGGTCTCGTTGAGGAGTTTGACCACGTCGCTCTTGCCGAGCTGTTCGGCCCAGGCGATGAGCGTGCCGTAGCGCGCGATCTCGTAGTGTTCGACGGCCTGCGCCGCCCCGACCAGCCCAGCATCCAGCGCGGGGTCGCCCTTATATTCCTGGAGGACTTCCGAACCCTCTTCGATGATGCCGTCGATGGCCGGACAGGTCTTGCCTCGGGCCGGCTTGTCGAGAAGCTCGAAAATCTGTTCGAGGCGGTCGACCTGGTTCTCGGTCTCCTGCAGATGTTTCTCGAACGCCGCCGAAACATCTTCGGATTCGGCGCCCTTCGCCATTTTCGGCAGCGCCTTCAGGATTTTCTTCTCGGCATAATAAATGTCCTTCAGCCCGTCGAGGAACAGGGCTTCAAGGCCCTTCGGTGCCGCTTTCTTCGCAGTCGCCATGATTGTCATCTCCAATTATCAATTATCGTGAAGCCCACCAGCGGTGTAGCTGGGACACAACTTGCCATCGGGACGGTTGTTCCAGCCCTTTCGCGAAGAGGCGACCTGGAGGGCGCCTCCGGCCAGCGAGCGCGCCCGTGGCGCGAACTGCGTCACTCGATCTGCCGCATGGTGCACTGGCGCGGCGCCTTGTCCGGACGCCAGCGCAACAGTTTGGTGCCATGCCGGAACCTGTCGCCGGTGACATGATCGAAGCGGACCTCGACCACCAGCTCCGGCCGCAGGGGCTCCCATTCGCCGCTGCGCTGCGTGCTCCAGCGGCTCGGTCCGCCCGGCGCCTTGCCGGTGAAGCCGGGTCCGCCACGCAGCTTTTCCAGCTCTCGGGTGACACGGGCCCGGTCATCCCTGCCGATGGTCGAGGTAAAGCCGACATGGTCGAGTTTGCCGCTCTCATCATAAAGGCCGAGCAGCAGCGAGCCGACCTCCCTGCTTCCGGTCAGATAGCGAAATCCGCCAACCACGCAGTCGGCCGTGCGCAACCGTTTGACCTTGACCATCGCGCGTTCGCCCGGCCGGTAGGGGTCGGCCAGCAATTTGGCGACGACGCCGTCGGTGGGACCATGGCCGGCCCCTTCCAGCCAGCGCCTGGCGGCCGCCGGATCGGTCGCGCTGGGCGAGAGCCGCAAGCCGGGTTTGGCGCAATCGCGAACGAAGTCCTCGACCGCCCGGCGGCGTCGCGACAACGGCGCGCCAAGCAGGATCGTCCCGCCCGGCGCGGCCGGCATGTCGAACAGGATCAGCCGGGCAGGCGTTTGCGCGCTCAGCTTGCGGATGCGGCTTTCGGCCGGGTGAAGCCGCATCTGCAGCGCGTCGAAGGAAAGCTGGCCTTCGAGCTCGATGACGATTTCGCCATCGACGACGAAGTTACGGGCCTCCACCTGCTGCAGCATGGCGACGAGTTCCGGGAAGTAACGGCCAAGAGGTTTGCCGGATTTGGCGCGCAAGTCGACATCCGTGTCGCCCTTGAAGGCGAGGCAGCGAAACCCGTCCCATTTGGGCTCGTATTGCCAAAGGCCTTCTCCCTCCGGCAGGGCGTCGGCCGCTTTGGCCTCCATCGGAGGCGTGTCCAGGGGAAGGGCAAACCTGTCCGTCATTGCCTGTATCATCGCTCTCCGGGGCGTCGCGCCCCTCGGCGAAGCGCCCGCAAAGACACCTCAGCCGCCGAGATCGATCAAAGCCACACCGAACTCGGCGCGCTTGCGGCGACGCAGGTGACCCGGCGCTTCCACCACGGTGACTTCCAATGTCGGCCGAACGGTGCCTTCGAGCAGATGGCCGCCCCTGGTCGTGCCGTCGCTCAAGCCAAGCACCGCGTGGACATGGAGACTTGGCTTGCCATCATCGCCCGTCGCGACATCACCGATCGCGCTCAGGACCTCGCATTGCTCGTCGACCGGGATTTTTCGATAGCACTTCGCCTCCAGGTCGAACCAGCCGACAGTGGCCCGTTGGAACGCGCCGATCGCCGTCAGGGAAGCGCTGCCGATCGTCTGCTCGACCGCGAAGCTGGTCAGTGCCGCGAACGCTTCCTCACCCGGGTCGAGCACCACGACAAATGTCCGTTGGCCGTTGGCCTCGTTGACCAGTCGCGATTTCATGCCGGTGTTCCGATCTTCGAGGCCGTTCAGTGGGCGTGGTGTTCGGCGTTCCTCTTGCGGGTCGCCGCCGCCTTCCTTGCCGATTCGGACCGGCTGGCGGCCGATCGGGAAGCGGACGCCTTTCCGCCGCTCTTGCCGCCCTTGTGCGCCGCCGGATGACCCGTGTGCTTGCCGCGCCCGGAGCCGCCTTCCTTCTTGCCGCCACCATCGTCCTTGTTGACCGTCGCCCATGCGCGTCGCTCGGCTTCCTTGTCGGAGACGCCACGCTTCTCATAGCCTTCGGCAATATGGTCGGCCTTTCGTTCCTGCTTGTCGGTGTATTTGGATTTCTCGCCTCGTGGCATGATCGTTTCTCCTTCTCGATAGAGGTTGAACGTCAAGTCGGCGCCCAAGTTCCAATCGCGGTCGGCGAACCGGCCGTTCCCGACATCGTTCATGACCGCCTCCGGGCTGCTATTCCTCAGGCGCCGTCGCCGGTGCGGTGTAGCGCCGCCGAACGGCATCGAGAACCCGTTTGCGGCTCTCCTCCGCCGAAAGCTTCCTGTCCTTTTCCGCCTCGGTGGTTTCGCGGGCGAGATCCTTGTCCCTGATCTGCTGGCGGAACCATTTCGAATAGTCGCCCGCGCGCAGATGGAACTCCCAGGTCTTGTCGTCTATGCCTTCGGCCATCTGGGCAAAGATCATCAGATTATGGGCCCTGAGGTTCATCGCGTCGTCGGGACCGCGGAAATAGAAGCTGCCGGTCTCATCGAGGTGGCCCTCGGCATATTTGCGGCTGTGGCGCTTGAGAGACTGACGAGGTTCGATGACCTTGACCGTCGTGAGTTTTTTGCGCGCTTGCGGCCGCCAGAACAGAACCCGGTCGCCCTTGGGCGTGGGAATGTCTTTCGGCGGCTCGATGCCCGTCTCGTGGCAGAAGGTCTTCACCACGTCCTTCGCCTTGGGGCCAAGGGCGATGACGGCCGTAACCAGGCGCAGGGCGTCGGTCGAAATCGCCTCGGGATGGACGGTGATCAGGATCGTGCCCGGCAGTTCCAGCGAGAGCACGGAGCGCGTATCGTCGCGCCGCTTCGGAAGAAGATGGTGCGCTTCGTCGATGACCAGCCAATGCGGTCTTGCGGTGCGGCGGCGAAAACTGCCGAGGCCAGGCAGCAGGTCGGCAAAGAAGTCAGGCCGTTCATCGACACGAAGCGCCAGGCCATTGACGACGATATTGCTGTCGGCCTTGGCCATCAGATCCAGCACCTGCGCCTTTGTTGGCGCGCTCGACCCATCCCCGAGCCGAACGGCGCCCTCGAGGCCGTCATAGTCACCCTCAGGGTCGAAGACGCAAAACTGAAATCGGCTCTCGACAAAGCGTTCCGTCAGCGCGGTGGCCAGGGTGGATTTGCCGATGCCCGAACTGCCGGCGATGAGCACGCTTTCGGTCGGCGACAGATAGATGTCGTCGCCACCGGACGATCCCAGAACAATGCCGTCATGACGTTTCGGCACGATCCCGTGGTCGCGTTCGATCAGCTTGGCGATCAGTTCCTCGACGCCTTTGCCGCGTGCGCCGCGCGTGACCAGGTTTGCGGTGCCTTTGACCGCGGGAATGGCATTGTCGACCGCAACGCTGCAGCCGCAGGCCTGCAGGAAGGCATGATCGTTCTCGGCGTCGCCGATACCCACCACATTGTGCGGCGACAGGTGAAGGTCCTCGAGTGCGGCCGCCAGCCCGGTGGCTTTGTTGACGCCGCTCGGCAGGATCATCACCGCGCCCTTGTTGAAGATGATCTCGAGCTCGAGCCCCATCTTCTTGATGACCTCGAGCACAGTCGCCTGATGTGGCTCCCAGGTAGCGACGATCGACCGTCCCGACGAAAGTGGCTTTACCCCCTGTTTTTTCAGCATGGCGATGAATTTGGGCTCCGGCGATGGCGAGATCGCCCGCTCCTCCTCACTCGCCGGGGTGTAGATCAGGGCGCCGTTCTCGGCGACGACCTTGTCGAACATGCCGATGTCGGGAAACACGCGCTTGAGGTCCGGCAGCTCGCGTCCGGTGACCAGAAGCAGTTTGCGGCCACTTTTCTTGAACCGCTCCAGTGCGGCGAGGGTTTTCTTGGAGACAACTCCGTCATGTGCGAGCGTTCCGTCATAGTCGGTCGCCAAGGCAATGAAATACATTGCGATGACCTCAGTAGCCGCCGACGATCGGCAGGATCTCGCCGGTGATGTAACTCGAGCAGTGCGGGGAGGCGAGGAACACATAGGCCGGAGCCACTTCCTCCGGCTGTGCTGGCCGTTTCATCGGCGTGTCCGCGCCGAATTTCGAGACGTCGTCGGCTTCCTTGTCGGACGGATTGAGCGGCGTCCACACCGGGCCAGGCGCGACCGCGTTCACCCTGATGCCCTTGGCGATGAGGTTGCCCGAAAGCGCGCGCGTGAAGGCGTGGATGCCGCCCTTGGTCATCGAATAGTCGACCAGTTGCTTGGAGCCGTCTATGCCGGTAACCGAGCCGGTGTTGACGATCGCCGAGCCCGGCTTCATGTGCGGCACCGCTTCCTGTGCCATATGGAAGTAGCCGTAGAGATTGGTCTTGAGCGTAGTGTCGAAATGTTCTTCGGTCAGGTCGCCGAAGTCGCTGGAGTGGATCTGGAAGGCGGCATTGTTGACCAGCACGTCGATGCGGCCGAATGTTTCGACCGCTGCCGCCACGGCATCGTGGCAATCCTGCCGTTCGCTGACGTCGGCCTTTATGAGGATGCAGCGTCGACCTTCTTTTTCGACGGCGGATTTTGTCTCTTCGGCGTCCCTGTCCTCGGCCAGGTAGACGATCGCGATATCGGCGCCTTCGCGGGCGAACAATACCGCCACCGCGCGACCGATGCCGGAATCGCCGCCTGTGATGAGTGCCACCTTCTCCTCGAGTTTCCTTGATCCGAGATAATAGGGTGCATCGTAGAACGGGGCAGGTTCGATCGCCGCTTCATATCCGGGTTTCGCCTGATGTTGCTTGGGGAAGGGCGGCTCGGGATAGGTGCGCGCGCCTGCCTGCATGGCGTGCTCAGCCTTTCCGTTGCGCTTCGATTTGTCCTTGGCGCCGATGCCGCGCTGGATATGGCGTTGCTTGGCGGCTTCACCGGCGGTCTGGGATTTCGTCTCCATGGTTGTCTCCTCGGCTGAAGAAAGTTCAACGCGCGGCGGACCGAAAGGTTTGCGCGATGCCAAAGCTTGTCGTCCGCGTCAGTCCTTGACATAGGCTCCGGGTTGGCGGCCCGATCTTGGAGACTTCGCGTCCTTCGAGTGTTCAGAGATCGTCGGGCCCGCGCCGGATGTCTTTTCGGTTGCCGGGCTGGGTGTCGCCTTGCCGGGCTGGCCCCCGGACTGATGTGTTTCTTCCTTTGTCTGATCCGCTGGTCGCGTGAGCCCCATTCCGCCTGCCGGCGGCTTGTTGCCCGCTGCATCGGGCGAGAAATCATCGCTCGGATCCGAGCCGGTCCTCGCCGGATATTTCCGTGCGCCGGTTTCGTATTCGGTCCTCTCGCGTGCCATGGCCGCCTCCGTGTTTGCCTGAACGGAAAACAGCCGCGGGCCGATCAGGTTCCGAACAAACGGTGATGGTCGTCCCTTTTTCCAGCGGTCGCATCGGCCCTCGCGTGCGACGGCCGCAACCCGCACGCTCGCCAAGCCATGCTCCTTTTTCAAGGATGGCGTGCCGATTTCGATGGCGATGGCCGACGCCCGATCGGACCTGGCCCGATATCCAAAGCCCAATCCGTCGAGGTTGCCGTAGTCCCGGCCGATGCCGTAGACAAGCGGCGGTGAATCACATTGGCGGAGAAGAAACACATGTCGGATCGGATGAAAATCATCTCCGCTGCCAAGTCGCATGGCGGCGTCCAGGGCGTCTATTCTCACGCTTCGGATGTCTGCGCCTGCGACATGACCTTTGCCGTCTTCGTGCCGCCACAGGCCCGTGAAAGACCTTGCCCCGTCATATGGTACCTATCCGGTCTCACCTGCACCCACGCCAATGTCATGGACAAGGGGGAGTACAGGCGCATGGCGGCCGAGCTTGGCCTGATCGTAATCTGTCCCGATACCAGCCCCCGCGGCGCCGGCATTCCCGACGAGAAGGACAATTGGCAGTTCGGCAGCGGCGCCGGATTCTACGTAGATGCCACGCAGGAACCCTATGCCAGTAATTATCGCATGTATTCCTATGTCACCGAGGAATTACCAGCGCTGATCGCGCGGGAGTTTCCGGCCGACATGACGCGTCAGGCGATCTTCGGCCACTCGATGGGTGGACATGGCGCATTGACCATCGCGCTGAAGAATCCTGAATGCTTCAAGAGCTGCTCGGCCTTCGCGCCGATCGTGCAACCCAGCACCGCCGGCTGGTCGAAGCCGGCCTTCGAAAAATATCTCGGTGCGGACGAGAAATCATGGCGGGGCTACGATGCCACCTTGCTCATCGAGGATGGCCACCGCTTCCCGGAGCTTTTCGTCGACCAAGGGACATCGGACGGATTTCTCGATGATGGGCTGAGGCCCTGGCTTTTGGAAGCGGCATGCGCCAAGGCCGGCATTGCGCTGACGCTGCGCATGCAGGACGGCTACGATCACTCGTATTTCTTCATCTCGACATTCATGGACGATCATCTGAGATGGCACGCCCGAAGATTGTCCGGCGCTGAGGCCGGAGCATAGCGGCGGGCTCTTCTCATCAAAGCCCGAACCGGTCCTTCATCCGGCCAGAAAGGATCGCCGCCTTGACGCCAAGCGGCCAAAAGCGATGGAACCGGATTGGCTTGAGCGGCGATATCGGCATCGGAAACGGCGATGTCTCGTCGCCCCGCAGGCGCCGCGCCAGGGCAGCGCCCATCGCCGAGGCCATGGCAACACCGCGGCCATTGTAGCCAAGACAGATCAAGATCCCGTCTTCCGGCTCGTGAACGTGCAGGAGATGGTCTTTGGTGATCGCGACCCGGCCGTTCCAGCCATGTGTCCACCCGGCTCCAGCAAGCGACGGCCAGAGCCGTAGCGCATGGTGGGTGAGGTAGCGGATGGCGGAAGCATCGCCGATCGGGCTCATCGGGCCCCGGCCGCCCATGAGAAGCCGGTTCTGGGCGTCGATGCGATAGTACACGGTGATGTTGCCGGCTTCGTAGATGACGGGCCTTTCGGGGAGAATTGCCGCCGCGGCTGCCGGCGCAAGCGGCTCGGTCGCCGCGATGGCGCTGAACACCGGGACGAGCGACTGCTCCAGGCCCGGCCACAGGTTTCCGGTATAGCCGTTGGTCGCGATCAGGACGTTCTCGGCGCTGACGGAACCGCCTGCCGTCTCGAGGACCCAGCGTCCGGCCTGCCTGCTCAGCGAGAGCACCTCGCTGCCGCCGAAGATCCGCGCGCCGGCCTTCTGCGCGGCGGCTGCCAGGCCAAGCGCGTATTTCAAGGGATGGAGGTCGCCGCCGCGGGCATCGAACATGCCGGATATATACCTATCCGTGCCGATACGCGCCGCCATCGCCCTTGCGTCGAGCATTTCAACCGGCATTCCCCGCCGCTCGCATTGCGTTGCCGCGGCCCGCACGGAGGCTGCCGGCTTCGGCCGGATCGCCGCGCGTATGGTGCCGTTCTGCCGGGCCTCGCAATCGATCGACAGGCGCCTGATGAGACCGAAGGTGAAATCCGGCGCGCCGTAGGAGAACTCGATCATCCGCGGCCCAAGCTCCGGGCCGAACATCGCCTCGATGGTGTCCGGACCGTATTTGAGGCCGGGATTGACCTGGCCGCCATTTCTGCCCGACGCTCCCCATCCCGGCTGATGGGTCTCGATCACGCAGACGTCTTCGCCGGCTTCCGCCAGATGCAAGGCGGTGGAAAGGCCCGTGAAGCCACCGCCAACGATGGCGACACTTGCCTGCTGCGGACCGGCAAGGGCGGGGTAATTGCCGGCGCCGCCAGCCGTTTCGCGATAGAGGCTCCTGGGCGGGCTGCTTTCCAGCATATGACAGGCTCTCACGATAGGGCGGCGGGCTTGACGGGCAACCGGCTTTCAACTGCCCGATATCCGGCACGCACGGCAGACCCAGACTTTTTTGTCGGATACGCCAGGCAATTCTGCAGGGCTTTCGGAAATCACAGCTTTGGACATGTTGGTCTCCCCCATCGCCGGCCTATTATCGTCTTGGACAAACCTCGAACAATCGCCGCCCGTGGCATCTCGTATGAACGAGCTAACTTTGTGATCGCGCGTGCGGCGGATAACGTCACCCTCAATCTCACTCGAGGCTGTTTGTACATGCTTGTATATGCAAGTCGATCTGATAGTCTCTCTGCCACGCAACCGGAGCGGCCAAGGAGGATCAATGCGCAACGCTTCTCTTTTCGACCTTTCGGGCAGGAAGGCGCTTGTCACCGGCGCCAGCCGCGGCATTGGCCGCAGCATCGCCGAGGCGCTGAGCGCCGCCGGCGCCGACGTCGCGGTCACAGCGCGTAACCGGGACTCGCTCGGTGAGACGGTGGCGGCCATCCGCGCCGCCGGCGGGGTCACGCATGCCATTGCCCTTGACGTGACCGATGTCGGCCGGTGCCGTGCGGCCATCGCCGAGGCAGCCCGCCTGCTTGGCGGCCTCGACATTCTCGTCAACAATGCCGGGGTGGAAGAGGTCCGGCCCTCGCTCGACGTCGACGAGCCCCTCTGGGACCGGATCATCGATACCAATCTCAAAGGGGCGTTTTTCTGCGCCCAGGCGGCAGCGCGGCAGATGCGGGACGCCGGGCGGCCCGGCGCTATCATCAACCTCTGCTCGCTGACTTCAGAAGTCGGCATTCCAACGGCGGTGCCATACGGTTCGTCGAAATCGGGCCTGCTCGGCATGACACGGGCGCTGGCAGTGGAATGGGCGGAACTTGGCATCAGGGTCAACGCCATCGCCCCGGGCTATTTCAGGACGGCGATGACGGAAGTGTTCTACGGCAACGAGGTGTGGCAGCAATCCATGCTCGCCAAGATTCCGCAGCATCGTTTCGGCGATCTGCGCGATCTGCACGGCATCGCCGTGTTCCTTGCCTCGGATGCCGCAGCCTACATAACCGGCCAGTCCATTCCGGTGGATGGCGGTTTCCTCGCATCGATCTGAGGCGGCTCGCCTAGGTTTGAAAACAGAGTCTTCCGCAATGTGACCGGCCGGCACATTGCGTTCCAACAGGAGGGAATACCATGTCCGACATCAGCTTCCATGATCTGTCATCCCTCGATGCCACCCGGCGGGCCGGTCTGCTGAAACGCGCCGAGAGCGATCTGTCGGTCTTCGTCGAAAAGGTCCGTCCGATCATCCAGGCGGTCAGGGACGAGGGTGACGCCGCCCTGATCCGGTTCGCCAGGGACTTCGACAAGGCCAATGTGGCCGAAGGCGGACTGAAAGTGTCGGAAGCGGAATTCGATGCCGCCTTCGACAAGGTCGAGAAGGATGTCGTGGAGAGCATCAGGTTCGGCATCGAAAACATCCGGCATTTTCATGAAGAGCAGAAGCCGGAGACCATGTGGCTCAAGGAGGTCCGGCCGGGCGCCTATGCCGGCGACCGGTATACACCGATCGCATCGGTCGCGCTCTACGTGCCGCGCGGCAAAGGCGCCTTTCCGTCGGTGACGATGATGACGTCGGTTCCGGCTGTCATTGCCGGCGTGCCACAGATCGCCATCGTGACGCCGCCAACCTCGGATGGCTCTGTGGACGCGGCCACGCTGGTCGCCGCTCGCCTCGCCGGCGTCGAGACCGTGTACAAATGCGGCGGCGCGCAAGCCGTCGCCGCGGTCGCCTACGGCACCGAGACGGTGAAGCCGGCGCTCAAGATCGTCGGCCCCGGCAGCCCTTGGGTGGTGGCGGCCAAGAGCGTGCTGTCCTCGATCATCAACACGGGTCTGCCGGCCGGGCCGTCGGAAGCCATTATCTTTGCCGACGACAGCGTCGACGGAGGCCTTGCCGCGCTCGATCTGCTGATCGAGGCCGAGCACGGGCCGGATTCCTCGGCCTATCTGGTGACGCACAGCCGCAAGGTTGCCGAAGCAGCACTTGCTGCACTTCCCGACCACTGGTCGCGCATGACCGAGCAGCGTGTGGAATTCTCGCGCGCGGTGCTGACGGGAGAGCGCGGCGGCATCGTGCTGACCGCGTCGTTGGAAGACTCCTACCGCTTCATCAACGACTATGCGCCCGAACATCTCGAGATACTCTCGAAGGAGCCGTTCGCGCATCTCGGCCACATCACCGAAGCGGCCGAAATCCTGATGGGTCCGCACACGCCGGTCACCCTCGCCAATTTTGTCCTCGGGCCGAATGCCGTGTTGCCGACCAGCCGCTGGGCGCGGACCTATGGGCCGCTCTCGGTAACGGATTTCGTCAAGCGTTCGTCGGTCGGCTATGTCACCTCGGCCGCCTATCCGGAACTGGCGCTGCATGCCCGCAGGCTCGCCCGCTACGAGGGCTTCAGTTCGCACGAAAACGCGGTTTCGGAAATCCGCGACCGCTATCTCGCCGGCTGAGCGGAGACGATCACGATGAAGGCGGCACGACTTTATGGACCGGGCGATCTGCGCGTCGAGGATATCGCCGCGCCAGGCATTCCGGATGCCGGCTGGGTGAAGCTCAGGGTCGATGCCGCAGGCATCTGCGGTTCGGATCTGCACAATTTCCGCACCGGCCAATGGATAAGCCGGTCGCCTTCGACAGCTGGCCATGAGCTGACCGGCACGGTGATCGCGCTGGGCGAGGGCGTCGATACCGTCGCCGTCGGCCATAGGGTGGTCGCGGATTCCCGCTTCTGGTGCGGAGATTGCACGCAATGCCGCGCCGGCAAGCGGCATCTCTGCACTTCGCTGGGCTTCGTCGGCGAAATCTGCGATGGCGGCTTTGCCGAACAGGCGGTGCTGCCCGCACGTCTGCTGCATGTCATCGACGCCGGTCTGGACGAGCGGGTCGCTGCCATGGCCGAGCCGCTCGCGGTCGCGCTGCACGCGGTGCGGCGGTTGCCGAGAACGGCGGGCTCGGTGCTTGTCGTCGGTTGCGGTCCGATCGGTGGTCTCGCCGCGCTGCTGCTCTCCCGAACCTCCGCCGGCACGGTGCTTGTCGCTGACCGCAACTGGGACCGCTGCGCCCGGGTGGCGCGGGTGACCGGCGCCACCATCGTCGATCTCGACCGCGATGCCATTGCAGCCGCGACCGCCAATGCCCCGCTGCTGGCGGCCGTCGAGGCGACGGGCAGCATCGCCGCATTCAACCAGTTGCTCGGCGTTCTCGATCCCGGCGGCGCGGTGGCGATGGTCGGCATCTTCCATGGCCGGCTCGACATCGACCCCAATGTTCTGGTCGAGCGCGAGATCGCATTGCTCGGATGCCATGCCTTCGCCGACGAATTGCCAGAGGCCGTGCGGATGCTGGGCGAACTAAGTGAACCGCTGCTGGCCCTGATCGATCGCGAGATCGGCCTGGACGAGATTCCAGCCGCCTATGAGCGGCTGCTGGCCGGGAAGAGCGATGGCTTGAAGACAATCATCCGCGTGCGGCAACCTGCCGGAAAGGATTTTTGAGATGATCGATTTGCCCGACACGGCGAGCCCCCTTTACGAGAAGGTGAAGGATTACATCCTGACCAACATCGGAACGGGCAAATGGGGCAAGGATCGCAAGCTGCCGTCCGAGAACGAGCTGGTGGTTTCGCTGGGTGTGTCGCGGATGACGGTTCACCGGGCCCTGCGGGAACTGACCGCCGCAGGATTCCTGATCCGGCTGCAAGGTGTCGGCACGTTCATCGCGCCACCCCGGCCACAATCGACGCTGATCGAGATCAACAACATCGCCGCCGAGATCGTCGAGCGCGGCAACAGGCATCGCTCCGAAGTTCTCGTCCTCGAAACCATCGTGCCCACGAAGGAACTCGCGCTGTCGTTCGAGTTTGCCAAGCGCACCTCGGTCTATCACTCCGTCGTCGTCAATTTCGAGAACGACCTGCCGGTGCAACTGGAGGAGCGTTTCGTCAATCCGAACCTGATCCCCGACTACGACAAGCAGGACTTCACCAGGACGGCGACCTACGACTACCTCATGCAGAAGACCCCGGTGACCGAGGTCGAGCATATCATCTCCGCCATCCCGGCCGACAAGGAGACGGCGCAGCATCTCGGCATCGATGTCGGCAGTTGCTGCCTTCTCCTGCATCGCCGAACGTGGACGGGGGCGGTCGTGGCCACGATCAGCAAGCTGACCTATGCCGGCAGCCGCTACTCGCTCGGCAGCCGCTACTCGCCTTCCAGGGCAAGCTGAAGCCAACGAGCCAATGCAAGCCGAGATTTCACGGCGACAGGAAAGGTCCTGATCGCAGCATTGCTCGCCAATCCACCGGCAGCATGCCGCGACGCTCGAGTTCCAACAGCAAGGAATGGTCGCGGCGCGCCCGATGGCGGAACCGACCGGATGACCGGTTTTCTCGATCGGATCGATCCTGAAAAAGCGTGAGCACTCGGGCGGGAGATTCGACGGTTCAAACGTAAAATTGGACTCCACCAACTTGTATATGCATGTATGTATTTCAGCCTTGACATCCGCTGCCGCTGACGCTGAGATATGTCGGCACTTCAACCATGAAGTGGCGGGCAAGACGCCGAGGCACAGTGCCGCAAGAGCAGAACCCCGCAGTCTCACCAGACCGGATGCCTGGGTAAAAGCGGTCTGATCATCAAGGGGAACGAAAGATGATGCTCAACCTAGCAGGACAATTTCGCGCATTGGTGATGGCCGTTGCCGTCGGGCTCACCGCCGCCCCGGCGGCCCATGCGACCGATGCGGCCATTCCCACGACGCCCGAGGCCGGTCCGTTCAAGATCGGCATCGAGCCCTGGCTTGGATATGGCCAGTGGCACGTCGCCGAGGCCAAGAGCCTGTTCAAGACGAACGGCCTGTCGGACGTCCAGATCGTCAATTTCGCCGAGGACAAGGATATCAACGCGGCACTCGCAAGCGGCCAGCTCGACGCCGCCAACATCGCCACCCACACGGCGATGGGCATGGTTGCGGCCGGCCTGCCGGTAAAGATCGTGCTGCTGCTTGATGTCTCCATGACGGCCGACGCCATCGTCGCCGGCAAGGACATCACCTCCATCGCCGATATCAAGGGCAAGCAGGTCGCTTTCGAGGAAGGCACGACGAGCGACATCCTGCTCAAATACGCGCTCGCCAGGAACGGCATGTCGGTAGCCGATATCCAGCCGGTTCCAATGCCTGCCGCCGACGCCGGCAGCGCCTTGATCGCGGGCCAGGTGCCGGTCGCGGTCACCTACGAGCCGTACCTCACTGTCGCCATGGCGCAAAACAAGGATGTCAAGCTGCTGTTCACCGCCGGCGAGGATCCCGGCCTGATCAGCGACGTCCTGGTGGTGCGCGACGAGGTGATCAAATCTCGGCCCGGCCAGGTGCTGGCCATGATCAAGAGCTGGGACGCCGCGCTCAAGGACTACAAGGCCGACACCCCGGGCGGCCGCGCCATCATCGCCAAGGCTGTCGGTTCCGACGTCAAGGACCTCAACACCGCCTTCGACGGGGTGCGCTACTATTCCCTGGCCGAAAACAAGACGGCGCTCACCGGCGATTTTACCACCAAGACATTCGCCGACGTCGAAGCGGCCGCCAAGAACGCCAAGCTACTTCAGGCCGACGTGACGCCGGAGCAGATGATCGACCCGTCCTTCGTCAAGGCGGCGCAATGACGAGATCCGGATCGCGGTGGTAACGCAGATGTCCGGGGAGCCTCCCGCGAAAACCGGTTTGGCCCGCCCGACGCCGGCGCCCGCCGCAAAACCGGCGAGGCGTCGCCGATCCTCCGGGATCGGCGTGCCCATCGCCAGGTCGCGTTTCCTGGCGATAGCGGTGGCTGTCTTTGTCGGCCTTGGTCTCGCCTGGTGGGCGGCGACCGGGCTGGAATGGGTGAAACCCATCTTCCTGCCGTCGCCAGGCAGCGTCGCGACCCAGATCACCAAGCTCGCGGCCGACGGTACCTTGTGGCTGGACCTCAGGGCCTCGATGTACCGCATTTCCATCGGCTTTCTTCTCGCCTCGGCATTGTCCATACCGATCGGCGTGCTGATCGGCAGTTTCCGCTCCTGGGAGGCGGCCATCGAGCCGCTGGTGGATTTCATCCGCTATATGCCGGTTGTCGCCTTCGTGCCGCTCTCCATCCTGTGGGCCGGTACCGGAGACACCCAGAAATTCCTGATTATCTTCATCGGCACCTTCTTCCAGCAAGTGCTGATGGTCATGGACAATGTGAAACGGGTTCCTACCGACTTCATCGGCCTTGGCCGCACGCTCGGTCTGCCGGACCGCAAGATCCTGACGCGCATCGTCGTGCCCAGTGCCTTGCCGGGCATCTGGGACACGCTGCGCATCAGCCTCGGCTGGGCATGGACCTGGCTGGTGCTGGCCGAACTCGTCGCGGCGACATCCGGCCTGGGCTATCGCATCACCGTGTCGCAGCGCTATTTCCAGACAAACACCATCATCGGCTACATCCTGCTGCTGGGCGTGCTCGGCCTCATTACCGACCAGGTCATGAAGGCCTTGGAGAAGGTACTGTTCCGGCAGGAAGGCCACCCGCAATGAGGAACCGCCGATGACAGTTCCCAAACTGCGCATCGCCGGTCTCGACAAGAGCTTCGGCACCGGCGAGCGGCGTACGCAAGTGCTGCGGGACATCAATCTCGACCTTGCCGACAATGAGTTCGTCTCTCTCGTCGGCACGTCGGGCTGCGGCAAGAGCACGTTGCTGTCGATCGTCGCCGGACTGCAGGATTTTGATGCCGGCGACCTCAGCATCGATGGCGCACCGATCATGCAACCGGGTCTCGACCGTGGTGTCGTGTTCCAGTCCTACACGCTGCTTCCCTGGCTGACGGCGCGGCAGAACATCGAGTTTGCCCTCAAGGCGGCCGGCTATGACCGATCCTCGTGCCGCGAGATCGCGCTCGAGCATCTCGACCTCGTCAAGCTGTCGCAAAGCGCTGATCGTTTCCCGTCCGAACTGTCGGGCGGCATGAAGCAGCGCGTCGCCATCGCGCGCGCGCTCTCCTATCGCCCCAAGATGCTGCTGATGGATGAGCCCTTCGGTGCGCTCGATGCCTTGACGCGGCATCAGATGCAGGAACTGCTGACCCAGATCTGGGAAGAGCATCGGCTCACAGTGCTGTTCGTCACGCATGACGTCGAAGAGGCCGTCTACCTCTCGGATCGCATCATCGTCATGGGGATCGGCCCGGGACGCATCATGCAGACCTTCAACGTCGACATCGAGCGCCCGCGCCGGGAAGAGGTGATGGAAACTCCGGCCTTCATGGATTTGCAGCGCAGCGTGCACAAGGCGATCCGCGAGGCGTCAAGACGTCCCGAAATGGCGTAATACCAGCAAACTTCGTTGGCCACCGACGGTCAGGAATCAGGGGCCGTGGGGACTGCATATGTCGAGCGTCCATGCGATGGTGCCGCAAAAGTCGCCGGCATACCCACGGTAACTGCCGTAACCATTGTAATAGCTGTCCATCCAGTTGCTGTTATCGGTCGAATTCCCGCCGGTCCAACCGGCATCAACCCAAACGTAACGATGTCTGTGTCCGCGGCTCGCGGCGTGCGTGTGGCCATTATGGGCGGTGGTGACGCGGACATAGTGATGCCTGGTGACTGCGGCATCGGCGACAGTGGCAAACGGGACAGCGCTCGTGGCCAACGTCAACACGATGGAACAGAGGAATACGCTTGGCTTTCTCATAAGCATGTCTCCTTTTCATTCGAGACATATGGAAAAGAACGCGCGCCTCCCCGCACACGTTCCTTCACGAAATCGGGCCTTCACGGTCCCGAGGACGGCGTGCGGGTCAGCGGCCACATCAGGGGATCTCTCGGCAAGGGGGTATGGAAGCAATCCGTCCGTTCGCACCCCGCCAGCACGAGCTTACGTTGCTTTGCCGGCCGCCGCGTCCATTCCCATCTCTTCCGCGGAAATGTCGTCGAAGGAAGCGTAGTTCATATTGTAGAGGCGGGCATAGAGGCCTTTCCTCTTCATCAGCTGCTCATGATTGCCGCTTTCGACGATCTCGCCGTTCTGCAGCACGATGATGCGGTCGGCGCCGCGGATGGTGGCCAGGCGATGCGCGATGACCAGCCCGGTGCGGCCCTCCAGCAGTTTGATCAGCGCCTTTTGGATCAGCATTTCGGTGTAGGAATCGATGCTGGCCGTGGCCTCGTCGAGGACGAGGATCTTGGCGTCGGCCACCAGCGCCCGCGCGAAGCTGATCAGTTGGCGCTGGCCGAGCGAGAGGTTGCCGCCGCGCTGTTCGAGCTCGGTGTCGTAGCCGTCAGGCAATTGCTCGATGAAGTCGTGCGCGCCGACGGCCTGGGCGGCGCGCACCACCTCTTCACGGCTGGCACCGGTCTTGTGATAACGGATATTCTCCAGCACGGTGCCGGAGAACAGGAACGGCTCCTGCAGGACCATGGCCACCTGGTCGCCGAGCGAATCCTGCGTCAGGTCGCGCACATCATGACCGCCGACCAGGACTTCCCCCGACCAGACATCGTAGAAGCGGTGCACCAGCGCCATCGAGCTCGACTTGCCCGATCCGGTCGGGCCGACAAGCGCGACCGTTTCGCCCGAATTGACGCGGAAGGAGACGTTCTTCAGCACCGGCTGGTTCGGCCGGTAGCCGAAAATGACATTCCGGAACTCGACCGAGCCGTCCATGTCGCGCGACAGCGCCACCGCATTTTCCTTGTCGCTGACATCCACCGGCACGTCGAGCACTTCGGAGATACGCTGGCCCGAAGCCATGGCGCGCTGCATGACGCTGTATTGCATGGTGAGCGAGCGGATCGGGTCGAAGAAGCGCTGGATGTAGAACAGGAACGCCACCATCACGCCGATGTCGAGACTGTGCGACAGCACCATCGACCCGCCGACGACGATCACGGTCGCCATGGCGATGCCGGTCAGCGTGTCGACGATCGGCACCATCACCTGCGCATATTTCGCGGACCGCAAATGGGCGTTGAGGTTGGCCAGCACCTTCTCGTCATAGAGGTCGAAATTGACATGCTGGCGCTCCAGGCTCTGCACGGTGCGCACGCCATGGATGCCTTCGGCAAGCGCGCCGTTGGCGATGGAGTTGGTCTCGTGCGCCGCCATGAAGGCGACCTTGGCGCGCGGCAGCCAGAACAGGCGCACGATGAACAGCATCGGCATGGTCGACAGCGTCAGCAGGCCGAGCCGGAAATCGAGCCACAGCAGGACGGTGACGATGCCGAACAACAGCACGATGTCGCCCACTGACATCACGGATGTCTCGAGGAATTCCTGCATCGAATTGACGTCGCCCTGCAGGCGCGACATCAGCCGGCCGACCTCGGTCCTGTCCATGAAGCCGAGAGAGACCCGCTGCAGGTGGCTGAACATGGCACGACGCAGGTCGGATAGCACGTTTTCGGCCACCTTGCCGACGACGCTCTCCTGGACATGGCTGGCGGCGTAGTTGATGAGGATGATGACGGCAAAAGCGACGATCGCGGAGATCATCACCGATCGGTCGAGCTTGCCTGGCGCCATGCCGTGATCGATGGCGTAGCGGATGACCAGCGGGATCGCCAGTTGCGTCAGCGTGAACACCAGCACCGCGGCGACCGAGATGAAGATCCGGCCCTGATATGGTCTGACGAAACTCCAGATGCGCCTGACGATGCGCGGATCGTAGGCCTTGCCGAAGACCTCTTCCTCATCGCGGTGCGAGCCGACGACCGCCTTGGTCGGGCGCCGGCTTGTGTCTTCCTTCTCGTCGTCGTCCTGTGTCGACATCAGGCGGCTCCCTCGAGCCGATCTTCGTCCGGCCGCAGCTGCAGGTCGTAAAGCGCGCGGTAGCGTCCGCCGAGCACCAGCAATTCCTCATGCGTGCCGCGTTCCACGATCCGGCCGCCCTCGACGAACAGGATCTGGTCGGCATGCATCAGCGAACTCAGCCGATGCGAAATGATGAGCGTCACGCGATCCCTGGCGAAGCGCTTCATCGCCGCCCGGATCCGCTGCTCGGTGCCAGCGTCGACGGCGGCCGTGGAATCGTCGAAGACCAGCACCGATGGCCGCAGCATCAGGCTGCGCGCGATGGTCAGGCGCTGCCTCTGACCGCCCGAAAGCGACGCGCCGCGTTCACCGACGACCGTGGTGTAGCCGGCCGGAAGGCCGATAATGTAATTGTGCAACTGGGCATACTCGGCGGCCTGCCCGATGCGGGTCTCGCGCGCCCAGGGATTGCCATAGGCGATGTTGTTCTCGATCGAGGTGGTGAACAGGAACGCGTCCTGCTGCACGACGCCGACAGCCTTGCGCAGCGATTGCAGCGTGACTTTGCGGATGTCCTGCCCGTCAATGGTGATCGCGCCTGAGGTCACGTCGTAGAAACGCGGGATCAAATGCGCGATCGTCGACTTGCCGCTGCCGGGCGGGCCGACGATGCCGACGGTCTCGCCGGGCCTGGCTTCGAAGGAAAGGCCGGAAAGCATCGGACGCTCGCCGGCGCCCTCATAGCGGAAGCCGACATTGTCGAAGCGCAGCACGCCGTCGGTGATGACCAGATCTTTGGCATCGGGCGCGTCCTCGATGTCGAGCTCCGCATCGAGCAGTTCGAACAGCCGCGTGCCGCAGGTCGAGGCGCGCGCGAAGGAGTTGACCATCAGGCCGAGCTGGCGCACCGGCATCTGCAATATGGTCATGAAGGTGAGGAACTGGGCCAGCGTGCCGACGCTGATCTGGCCCGCGATCACCTTCTGGCCGCCGAACCACAGTACCAGGCCCATGGCGGCCAGGAACGAAAAGTTCATGGCGCTGGTGTTGGAGACGCGGATGTCGACGCGCTCATTGGCGAGCTCCAGCGCATCCTGCTTGGCGCGGTCGAACTTTGCCAGCTCATGCCGCTGAGCCGCGAAGGCGCGCACGACACGGATGCCGCCGAGATTCTCGTCCATCACCCGGCTCAGCACCGACAGCCGCTCCTGCAGCGTCAGCCAGGTGCTGCGCAGCCGGAGCTGCGTCACCGAGGAGCGCCAGGCGACGAATGGCACGAAGCTGAGGCTCAACAATCCGAGCACGAGATCGGTGCTGATCAACAAATAGGCGCCGACGCCGATCAGCACGCCAAGCAGCACCACGCGCAGGATGCCGGTGGAAAAGAACATGCGCACGCCGTCGAGATCGAGCAGCCCGAGCGTGATGAGGTCGCCGGTATGGACCTTGTCGTGGAAGGAAAAGCTCAGCCGCTGGATCTTCTCGTAGAAGGCGAGCCGCAGCTCATAGCCGGTCTGATGGCCGACGGCCTCGCCATAGTAGTTCTGCGCCATGGTGAAGAGGCCGCGCAGGATGCTGACGACCAGCAGCGTCAGCGCGGTAGTCCAGAGCGCGTGCTCGGCCGCGGTGCCGGCACCCGTGGCCATCACCCCTTGCGCCTGGTCGATGGCGCGGCCCAAGAGGCGCGGAATGAAGAGCTGCAGCGTCGCTGCGACAAAGGTCGAGATGAGGGTGATAGCAACCTGCCAGGGATGGCGCAGCGTCATGCGCACAATGCGCAGCAACGTGCTGACGCCCTTGCCCCAGGAGGCTTCCGCCACATGGGCAAATGATTTGCCGCGCTTGGCCGCGCTGGTTGCATCCGTGTGCAAGGAAAATACCCAGACCAATCCGGACATTAGCCCGAACGAATGTAGCAGACTCAATCAGATAGCGCGATTTTACGCGCGTCCGGCTTGCCCGTTCAAGGGCCAATGACGGCATCGCACTGTACCTGAAAGGCGGTGCCGCGTGCCATCTCGGCCATGGCCATCAGGGCCTGATCGGCGGTGCGGTCACCGGCAAGATCGTGTCGCAACTCGCCGCTGGTCTGCCGCCGGTGATCGATCCCGCACCATTCCGGGCGGATAGGTTCTGGTTATTCAGCGCCTGCTTTATCAGTAGGCCTCCGTCCTGCATGAGGGAACGACGTGACCGCGACCACAGACATACACGCCGTTGAGCCGATCGATCCGCAACGCGCCTACGCCGTTCTGGTCTGCGACCTGATCGGCCTGCGCTTCGACGCTGATGGAAAGCCAGACCCTTCGGAGGTGTGTGCCCATATCGAAGCCAAGGGCGGCCGCTTTCATGCGACCGGACTTGGCGACAAGACCGCTCTCGAACCTGGCCGGGTGCATTTCTTCTACCAGCCGGATCTCAGCACCCGCGAAGAGCTGATCGAGGCCGCCGGTGACGGACGCTATGACGCCGTCATTGCCGCCGCCACCTTCCTGCCTGCCGAGACCGTTTTTCCGCTGGCCGGCGTGCGGATCGGCGCCGGCACCGGCAATATGGGCTCGCGCTCGTGGGGCGGCGGCAGTGGCGAGGGCGGCTCGGCGGTGCTGATGAACACGCCCGGCATCAACAGCCGCGCCACCGCGCAGATGGTGATGAAGGCGATCCTGAAAGTGCTGCCGGATCTCCCGGTCGACACACTTCACGACCGGGTGGCGCGGGGCGCCTTCGACACCGGCAGGGAACTGCGCGATTTCCCCACCGAAAAGCTCGAAGGCAAAACGATTGCGATCATCGGCTACGGCAATATCGGCCGCGAGGTGGCCAAGCTTGCCCGCGCTTTCGGCATGCGCGTGGTGATCCATGCGCGGCCTCGGCATCGGGACTGGATAGAAGCCGAGGGCTTTGCCTATGCGGCGGACCTCGCCGACGCGGCTCAAGGCGCCGATGTGCTGAGCGTTCATGTCGGCTTGGGCAAGCAGGATGCGCGGACCGGCCGCTATGCCAATGCCGGGCTCATCGGTATGAACATTTTATCTCGCATGAAAAGCGGCGCCGTGCTGGTCAACTACGATCGCGGCGAACTCGTCGACGTCGCGGCCTTGGGCGACGCCCTGAATACAGGGCAGGTGCGCCACGCCGCGATCGATGCCGACCTGTTCAAGGATGCCTCCACTGGCAGCCTGTCCGGCCCGATGCTGCCTTATCTCGATCTCGTCGAGAGGCATGGCGCCAGGCTTGAGCTCCTGCCGCATGCGGCGGCCGACACGGATCATCCCTCGCGCGTCGCCGGCGCCAAGCAGGCCGTCGACCAGATATTCGATGTCCTCTGCCGCAAGACAGTGACGAATGCAAAAGGCACTGTGCCGCCAGGCTATCTTTCGCTTGGAGCGACCACGCCTCCCGGCATCGGGCCGGTGACTGCGGATCATCTTTTGAAATTGACCTCCAACGACTGCGCTGAATTGGCAGACGTCTGTGATCGGCAGAACCGGTTGTGGAGGATCTTGGCTGACATGCCGCGGCCCGAGCGCGGTAAGATTGTCGCCGAACAGGGTGAGGCGCTTGTCAGGCTGATCGACCGCTTCTGCCTTTTGGCCGAGCAACTGAATCTCCGGGGCCCGTTCCAATAGGAACGCGATTGCTGGATGGAGCGCCGGCTCAGTCCCGGGGACCGGACACCATACGGGCGACCCGAGTCATGTCGGCGCTCATCTCGCGGTCGTCGTCGAGCGGGCTGACGAGCGCACGAACGGCGGCAAAGGTGCGCTGCGGTCCTTCGCCCATGCTGTCGACGACGCCACGCAACTCCACGCCCGTCGCCGCGAAGATCAGTTCCATAGCAACGAGGCAGCGCAGGCGCTCGACAATCTCGGCGGTTTTGGCCACCACGCGCGGCGCCATCGACGACTGGTCTTCGATGCCGTCCGATACGGCAAGCGGGCTGAGCGACATCGGGTTGGCGAGATGCCGGATCTCGGCTTCCAGCGCGGCGAGCGGCTTCTGCAGTTCAGCGTAGCCTTGGCGGCTGCCGCCCCTGGCCGACAGGAATCGCGGCAACTCCGCAATTGTCGGCGACATCAGCTTCATGCAGCGGTTGGCGGTGCCCACTGCGCAATGGGCGAGCGCCTGGCCGAGATGTTCCCAGGCCAACGTCATCGCCGTGAGGTCGAAATTGCCGTTTGAGACGACGCGTTCGTCCTCGGGCAGGATCACCGGGTTGTCGCCGGAATGGGTCAGTTCGATCTCCGTCGCCAGCTTCGCCTGTTCGAACGCAGGCAGCAGGCCACCCCAGACCTGCGGCACGCAGCGATAGCTGAGCGGATCCTGGAGCCGCCGCGCCGCTTTGTCCTTCAACAAGCCGCTTCCCGCCAGTTCCGCACGCAGCCGGGCGCCGATCTCGCGCTGGCCGAACGCCGGCCGGGCGGCCAGGGCATCCTCGTCGATCGCGGTCAGGGAAGAACGGAACGCCTCGTAGTTGAGCGCCACCGCGGCCAGCGCCCAGTCGATGAGATGGGCGACGTCTTCCAGACACAGGCACGCCGTGCCGGTCGACAGGCTGTTGGCGACGATGATGGCGTGGCCGTCCTTCTCGCGCAGGTCGAGCGGTTCGAGCCCGGCGAGTGCGAGCGCCTCGGCCGACGGCATGATCTTGCCCTGGTATTCCGTCTCGCCGTCGCCGCGCAGCGCTCGCGCCATGTGGCCGAGATGGGCAAGGTCCGCCGCGCCAATCGATCCCCAGGTGGGGATCACCGGATGGACGCCGGCGTTGAGCGCCGCCACGAGGCCCATCACCACGCGTTCGGAAGTACCGGTGCCGCCCGCAGCCATGCCTGAGATGCGCGCGGCCATCAGCGCCCGCACCGCCTCGGTCGGAAGGGCCGGGCCGATACCCATGCTGTGGCTGAGCGGCACGCTGTGCTGGAAGGCGATCAGATCGGCCTGCGCGAGCGGCGTGTCGACACAGGCGCCAAGGCCGGTCGTGACGCCATACATCGGCTTGCCGAGTTGCGTCAGCTGCTCGATGAGCGCGCGGCTCGCCCGGATGCGCCGCATCGCCTCCTCGCCCAGCGTCAGCCGCGCATTGCGCCGCGCGATCTCGGCGACGTCAGCCGCGCTGAGCGGCTTGGCGTCGAGCAGTATCATTCGGGCTGTCATGTCTCGCCTGTATCCCGTGACCGGATGCCCGGGCCGGTGGCGCTGCGAGCGTCATCGTTTGTGGCGCCTTGCTGGCACGACTGCAAGCCATTCCGATTATGGCAGCGATGAGAAGGCAGGCAGAAGCAAGGGACTAGGATTTCCGCGACTACGCCGATCGCTCCGCGACAGCGTCGGGCACCACCACCAGCTTGCCGACGAAATCCTTGGCGATGAAATCGACCTGCGCGTGGTGGAAATCGGACAGCTTGTAGACGCCGCCGACCAACGGCCTGACCTTGCCCTCCTCGATGTAGCGAACGATGCGGCGGAAATCGGCGCGCGTGCCCTGGCTCGAGCCATGCAACTGCAGCTGCTTGAGATACATGGTCCTGAGGTCGAGTTGGACGACCGGACCTGCAATCGCGCCGGCAGTGGTGTAGCGGCCTTCGGGTCGCAGGATGCGCAGCAGATCGTTGAAGATCGCGCCGCCGACGAGATCGGCGACCACGTCGATCGACTGGCCGCCGGTCGCTTCGGTCACGGCTCGCGGCAGGTCTGCGACGCCACGGGTGATGACCGCCTCGGCACCGATGTCGAGTACGGCCTGTTCCTTGCCTTTGCCGACGACGGCATAGGGAATGGCGCCACGCGCCCGCGCCAGCTGCACGATGCCGGAACCGACGCCGCCCGAGGCGCCGGTGACCAGCACACGCTCGCCGGCTTTAAGTGCGGCGCGTTCCAGCATCTGCTCGCCAGTAAGGTAAGCGCAGCAGAACGTGGCGAGTTCGACGTCGCTCAAGGTGGTGTCGACGACATGCGCGTTGTCAGCCGGCACCGTTTGATATTCGGCATAACCGCCATCGCGGCCATGGCCCATATAGTCGATGTCGGCGAGTGAATCGTCGTCGCGGTTGTAGATGGAGAAATCGACCATCACCCGTTCGCCGATGCGATCGGGCGAAACGCCTTCGCCGACGGCAACGATGGTGCCGACCGTGTCGGTGCCCTGGATGCGCGGGAAGGTCAGCGTATTGCCCTGCCTTCGCCAGGTCGACACCGCGTCCGCATCCTCCTCGGTACCATAGGCGCCCTGACGCACCCAGACATCGGTGTTGTTCATCCCGCAAGCGCTGACCCTTATCAGCACTTCACTTGAAGCGGGGGCAGGCACTTTGACATCGGTGCGGTAGACGAGCTTTTCCGGTCCGCCGTGCCCAGTGAGCAGCACGGCGGCCATGGTGGCGGGGAGGGTTTTGGTCATGGCATTCATGGGTCGGTCTCAGAGATTGGCGAATACGCTGCTCACGGCATCGGCGGTCTTGGCCACCACGATGTCGGCTTCCTCGCGGGTCAGGCACAGCGGCGGCGCGAAGCCGAGAATGTCGCCCTGCGGCATGGCGCGGCCGATGACGCCGCTTGCGGCAAGGGCCGTGGCAATTTGCGGTCCGATCTTCAGCGAAGGGTCGAAGAAGACACGGTCGTCACGATCTCTCACGAATTCGACCGCTGCCAGCATGCCGTCGCCGCGCACCTCACCGACGTGTTTGTGACCGCCGACGGCCTTGGCCAGTTCGGCACGGAAATAAGCGCCGGTCTCGCCGGCATTCCGCACCAGGTTCATCTCGTCGATCAGTTCGAGATTGGCGACCCCGGCGGCGACGCAGATCGGATGCGCCGAATAGGTCCAGCCATGGCCGAGCGAGCCGAGCTTGTCGGAGCCCTGCACCAGCACCTGCCACATCTTGTCGGCGACGATGACGCCCGACAGCGGCGCATAGGCAGAGGTCAGACCCTTGGCGATGGTGATCAGGTCCGGCTTGATGCCGTAGTGATCGGAGCCGAACATCGTGCCCAGCCGGCCGAAACCCGTCACCACCTCGTCGGCGACCAGGAGCACATCATACTTTTTCAGCACCGCCTGGATTTTTTCCCAGTATCCGGCGGGCGGCGGCACGATGCCGCCGGTGCCAAGGATCGGCTCGCCGATGAAGGCGGCAACCGTGTCGGGACCTTCGGCCAGGATCATCTCCTCGAGCTTGTCGGCGCAATGCTGCGAGAATTGCTCCTCGTTCATCGAGCGGTCGGCGCGGCGGAAATAATAGGGCGCCTCGGTGTGCAGGATCGGCGCACGCGGCAGGTCGAAGGCGTTGTGGAAGAGGTCGAGCCCGGTCAGCGAGCCCGTCATCACGCCCGAGCCGTGATAGCCGCGCCAGCGCGAGATGATCTTCTTCTTCTCCGGGCGTCCCAGCACGTTGTTGTAGTACCAGATCAGCTTGATGTTGGTTTCGTTGGCATCCGAACCGGATAGGCCGAAATAGACCCTCGACATGCCCTTCGGCGCGCGGTCGATGATCATCTTGGCCAGCGTGATCGAGGCCTCGGTGCCGTGCCCGACATAGGCGTGGTAATAGGCGAGGTTCTTCGCCTGGGTCGCAATGGCATCGGCGATCTTCTGGCGGCCATAGCCGACATTGACGCAATAGAGGCCGGCGAAGGCATCGATGCTCTTCTTGCCGTTGTTGTCCCAGACGGTGACGCCTTCACCACCGGCCATGATCCGCGTCGGGCTCTCGCCACGGGCATGCGTGCCCATATGCGTCGAGGGATGGAAGAAGTGGTCGCGATCCCAAGCGGCGAGTTCGTTGGACTGATCGAGCATCTTTTTGACTCCTTGAAAGAGATCCGGGTGCGAGCCTACGCCACATCCAGGCAAAGGTATTTGAGGTCGGTGAAAGCTTCCAGCCCGTGGCGCGAGCCTTCGCGGCCGATGCCGGACTGCTTGACGCCGCCGAACGGGATCGGCGCGCCGGTGATCTTCACACGGTTGATGGCGACCATGCCATAGTCGAGCGCGCGGCCCATGCGCTGTTGGCGGGCGCCGTTCTCTGTCACCACATAGGCGACGAGGCCATATTCGGTCGCATTGGCGCGGGCGATCACCTCGTCCTCGTCGTCGAATGCTGTCACCGCGGCGACCGGACCAAAGGTCTCCTCGCGCATGATCAGCGCTTCGTCGGCGACATCGACGAGCAGTGTCGGCTGGTAGAACAGCGGCCCGGCCTGATGCCGCTTGCCGCCGGTGAGGCAACGCGCGCCAAGGCCCATGGCGCCAGCAACCTGTTCCTCGACCTTCTTGACGGCGCGCTCATGCATCAGCGGCCCGATGTCGATGTCATCGGCCAGGCCATTGCCGGCCCGCAGCGCCTCAATGCGCTTGGCGAAAGCGATGCAGAATCGATCGTAGAGCGGACGCTGGACATAGATGCGGTTGGCCGCAAGGCAGTCCTGGCCCGAGGTGGCGAATTTGGCGTCGATAGCGATGGCCACCGCTTTGTCGATATCGGCGTCAGCAAAGACGATCAGCGGCGCGTGGCCGCCAAGCTCCATCACCAGCCGCTTCATCGTCGGCGCACTTTGCGCGGCGATCAGCCGGCCGATCTCGGTCGAGCCGGTGAAACTCATGGCCCGCACGCGCGGGTCTTCGCACATGCGTCCAACGATCGTCGCGGCCTTGCCGGTGACGATGTTGAAAACGCCGGCGGGCAGGCCGGCGCGTTCGCCGAGTTCGGCCAGCGCCAGCGCTGAAAGTGGCGTCTCCGAGGAGGGATGCGCGACGATGGTGCAGCCGGCGGCGAGTGCGGCAGCTGCCTTGCGCGTCAGCATGGCCGACGGAAAATTCCACGGCGTGACCACGCCGACGACGCCGAGCGGTTCGCGCCGCACCATCATCTCCGCGTTCGGCAGATGGCTGGTGACACTCTCGGCGTTGAGACGTTTCGCTTCCTCGGCATACCATTCGATGAAGGAGGCGGCGTAGTCGATCTCGCCGAGCGACTCCTTCAACGGTTTGCCCTGCTCCAATGTCATCAGCAGGGCGAGGTCGTCTTTCGCCGCGATGATCAGGTCGAACCATTTCCGCAGGATTTTCGAGCGCTCCTGCGGCAACAGCGCCCGCCACGCCGGAAAGGCGCGCGCGGCTGCGTCGATTGCTTTTGTGGTCTGCCCGGCATCGAGCGCCGCAACGAAGGCCACGGTGGCGCCGGTCGCCGGATCGGTGACCTCGAAGCTCTCCGCAGCCTCACTCGCCGTCCAATGGCCGTCGACGTAAGCGAGTTCGCGCAGCAGCCGGCGGTCGGCGAGCCGGTCTAGCGCTTCGTGGCGATGCGAGCGGGCGAAATGCGCGGACATGGTCGAAGCCTCCCGGTTCGGTTTGATGCGGGGAGACTATCCATCAGCGGCAGACAGAGAGGCTGTTTGAACGCCTGGCCGTAGAGAGAATCTCTCTATTGCACCGAGAGGGCAGCCCATTTCTCCGGCGCTATGTCGGTGCCGGCAGCAGGTCCGCTATCGGCAGCGCGGCATCATCTTTTACCGTCTTGATGACGATGTAAGTGAAGTAGCGGTCGATGCCGATCTCGCGATCGAGCAAGCCGTCGACCAGCCGCTGATAGGCGTCGATGTCGCGTGCCATCACCTTCAACACGTAGTCGACGCCTCCACCCACCGACCAGCAGGCGACGATTTCGGGGATGTCGCGGATGACGCGCTCGAAGCGGTCGAAATCGGCCTGGCGGTGGCTGGCCAGCGTCACCTCCATCAGCACCGTGGCGACCGGCGCCACGACGCGCATGGCGATCCGGGCGTGATAGCCCGAAACGATGCCGGCTTTTTCGAGCTTGCGCAGCCGCATCCAGCACGGTGTTGGCGACAGCCCGACCTGCTCGGCCAGCGCCAGCTTGGTGATACGTCCGTCACGCTGGATGGCGTCGAGGATTTTAAGGTCGATCGCGTCGAGTTTCGCGGCAGTCATCAGCGCTCACTTTTTCGTCGATCGTACCATGACGGCGCATTATTTCGATTGTCAATTGCACTGATTTCGATCTCTAATAAGTCATGACATTGTGGCAACCCGATCCTACGCTCATCCGACGGCCAGCCTATCAATCGTTGGCCGATCAGTTCGCGCGCGCCATCCATGACGGACGCCTTGCCAATGGCGCGCGGCTGCCGACGCATCGCAGGCTGGCGGACGATCTCAAGCTGTCAGTGCAGACCGTGAGCCGCGCCTACGAGGAATTGATCCGGCGTGGCCTGATTTCGGGCGAGATCGGCCGTGGCAGCTTCGTCCAGACGCAGCGCCGCGAACCGGAGCCGCCCTATCTGCCCGAGCGCCTCGGCGAGGTCATCGACCTGTCGATTCTGAAACCGGTCTGCGAGCCGATGCACCTGGAGCGCATGAAGCAGGCGCTGGGCTGGCTCGCCGAAAACCTGCCGTCGAGTTCGGTGCTGTCGTTCCGGCCAAACATGGTATTCCCGCGCCACCGCGCCGTGGCGGTCGAGTGGCTGAAACTGTGCGGCCTCGATGCCTCCCCGCAGAACATCAGCCTGACCAATGGCGCCACCGCCGGCATGACAGTGGCGCTGATGAGCGTGGCGCCGCCGGGCTCCACCGTCGCCACCGAGGCGATCGGCCATCACACGCTGGTGCCGCTCGCCCGTTATCTCGGCTTCAATCTCGAAGGCCTGCCGATTGACGGCAATGGCTTGATTCCGGAAGCGCTGGACGAGGCCTGCCGGCTTTCCGACATCCGCGCCGTGTTCGTCCAGCCTTCCGTCATAAATCCCACGGCAACGCTCATGGATGCGGCGCGCCGCGAGCAGATCGCGGCGGTGGCGCGCAAGCACGACATCGCAATTATTGAGAACGATGTGCTGGGTCCGCTGGTCGAGGATCGACCGCCGCCGGTCGCCGCTTTCGCACCGGAGCGGACGCTCTACGTCACCTCCTTCACCAAGATCACCGTGCCCGGCCTGCGCATCGGTTATCTCGCCGCGCCCGATCGTTACGTTGCGGCCGTCGCCAACCGGCATCTTGTCTCGAACTGGATGGCGACACCAATGGTGGCCGAAATCGCCACCAAATGGGTGACCGACGGCACCGCGATGGAACTGGTGCGCTGGCAGCGCGCGGCGTTGCATCGCCGGCAGGATATCGCTGGCGAGGTACTCTCAGGCGTCGACTACCGTGCCCGCCGCGACGGATTGCATATCTGGCTGCAACTGCCGGCCGACCGCTCCGAGGAGAGCTTTGTCGCCCAGGCCCGGTTGCAAGGCGTGGCCATTGCGCCGGGCACCTCCTTTCGCATTTCGGATGCGCCCTGGCATCCGGCGGTACGCATCTCGCTGGGTTCGACCACCGAGGGGGAACTGCGGGCCGGTCTCGGCGTTGTCACCAAACTCTTGCTTGGCGATCCCGAGCATTTGCTGCTCGCAATCTAAGCCTGCCCAAAAAGCCGGCTGTGCTTGACTGGAAAATGTGCGCAATCGGAATAATTGTCATGATATTATTTTCCCAATTGACATGATTTGGCACGTTCCGCATCGTTAAGGGTACCAGCCTTCTCCAGCACGGGGAAATTCATTTGTCCGCATCCGCACCCATCATCAAGGTCGACAGCATCTCGAAGAGCTTTGGCAGCTTCAAGGTCCTGGACGGCCTCTCGATGCAGGTCATGCCGCGCGAGAAGCTGGCGCTGATCGGCCCCTCCGGCTCGGGCAAGACGACGATCCTGCGCAT
The DNA here is from genome assembly GCF_006442195.1 of Mesorhizobium sp. B2-3-13. Classification (NCBI taxonomy): domain Bacteria; kingdom Pseudomonadati; phylum Pseudomonadota; class Alphaproteobacteria; order Hyphomicrobiales; family Phyllobacteriaceae; genus Mesorhizobium; species Mesorhizobium sp. B2-3-13. The sequence continues at coordinate 150,556 of NZ_VFVQ01000008.1, read as the reverse complement.
CCTGATGACGCTGGAGCGCATCGACGGCGGTCACATCCAGATCGACGGCGAGCAGCTCTACCACATGGAGCGCAACGGCCAGCTGCTGCCGGCCGACGAGCGCCATCTGGCGCGGATGCGCCAGAAGACCGGCATGGTCTTCCAGCTGTTCAACCTGTTTCCGCACAAGAGCGTCATCGACAATGTGACGTTGGCGCCGATGCTGACCAAGGGAACGCCGCGCGCCGCTGCCGAGAAGCGGGCGATGGAACTGCTGGAGATGGTCGGCATGGCCGACAAAGCGAAGGCGATGCCGGCCCAATTGTCCGGCGGCCAGAAGCAGCGCGTGGCGATCGCCCGCGCGCTCGCTTTGCAGCCGAAGATCATGCTGTTCGACGAGGTGACGTCGGCGCTCGACCCGGAGCTGGTCGAGGAGGTACTCAACGTCTTGTGGCGGCTCTGCGCCGAAACCGACATGACCATGCTGCTGGTCACGCACGAGATGGGTTTCGCCCACGACTTCGCCGACCGGGTGCTGTTCTTCGATCGCGGCCGCATAGTCGAGGAAGGCAAGCCAGACGAGATTTTCCGCAATCCCAAGCAGGAACGCACGCAAGGGTTCCTGAAGAAGATCATCGCGGCCGGACACCGTGTCTGACCGCATGCCAAAGGCGGCTAAGCCGTCCTGAAATCACGCAAACCAAGACAAGAACAAGGAGTTGGGAACAATGAAGAAATTTGGCATTCTGGCCGGCGTCGCTGGCATCGCACTGACGGCGGTGCTTGCGACATCAAGCCTGGGCTCGGCCGCGGACAAGAAGCTCGAACAACTCAAGGCGCAAGGGTTCGCACGCGTCGCTATCGCCAACGAGCCACCCTACACGGCGGTCGCCGCCGACGGCAAGGTTTCGGGCGCCGCGCCCGATGTGGCGCGCGAGATTTTCAAGCGTCTCGGAGTAGCCGATATCGTCGCCTCGATCTCTGAGTATGGCGCCATGATCCCCGGCCTGCAGGCCGGCCGCTTCGACGTCGTCACCGCCGGCCTGTTCATGAAGCCGGAGCGTTGCGCGGCGGTCGCCTATTCGGAGCCGGTGCTGTGCGACGCCGAGGCGATGCTGGTGAAGAAGGGCAATCCGAAAGGCTTCAAGAGCTACGAGGATGTCGCCAAGGACACGTCCGCCACCATAGGCGCGCCCGGCGGCGGCACCGAGGAGAAGCTGGCGCTCAACGCCGGCGTGCCGCGCGAGCGCGTCATCGTCGTGCCGGACGGCCAGAGCGGCCTGAAGATGGTGCAGGACGGCCGCATCGATGCCTATTCGCTGCCTGTGCTGTCGATCAACGATCTGATGAAGAAGGCCGCCGATCCGAACCTCGAAGTCATCGCTCCGGTGCAGGGTGCGCCGGTCTATTGCGACGGCGCCGCCTTCAAGAAGGGCGACGAGGCTCTGCGTGATGCCTATGACGTCGAACTGGCAAAGATGAAGAAGTCGGGTGAGTTCGCCAAGATCATCGAGCCCTACGGCTTCTCGGCGGCGGCGGCAATGTCGACCACGCGCGACAAGCTCTGCTCGGCGAAGTAGCGCGCGCTTTTCTTGCCTTCTCCCCGTTCACGGGGAGAAGGTGGCCCGAAGGGCCGGATGAGGGGTGGCGCCGGTTTGCCGAGCTGGCTCTGCCCCTCATTTGCCTGCCGGCAATCTTCTCCCCGTAAACGGGAAGAAGGACCCTAGTACTACAAACGTTGGAACCTCAATGACCCAGTGGTCCGGCTATTTCGGCCTGATATTGCAGGGAGCGCTTGTCACCATCGAGCTGACGCTGATGGGGTCGGTGCTGGCCCTGATCATGGCCTTTCTCGCCGGCTTGGGGCGCCTGTCGCGCTTCTTCGCGCTGCGGGCCCTGGCGACGGCCTATATCGAATTCTTCCGCGGCACATCGATCTTCGTGCAGCTGTTCTTCGCCTATTTCGTGTTGCCCCTGCTGGGTCTCGAACTGACCCCGTTGCAGGCCGGCGTATTGGCGCTGGGCTTGAATGTCGGAGCCTATGCCGCAGAGGTGGTGCGCGGCGCCGTGCAATCGATCGGCCGCGAACAGCATGAGGCCTGCATCGCGCTCAATCTGGGCCGCTGGCAAGGCATGCGCCATGTCATCCTGCCGCAGGCGTTTCTGGTGATGCTGCCGACCTTCGGCAACAATGCCATCGAGCTGCTCAAGGCGACATCGGTCGTCTCGCTGATCTCGCTTGCCGACCTCACTTTCCAGGCACAGGTGGTGCGCGCCCAGACGGGCAACACCATGGTGCCGTTCACCACCATTCTTCTCATCTATTTCATCCTGGCGCTGCTCATCTCGTGGGGTGTGCGCTCGCTGGAACGCCGCATGGCGCGCGGCCTCGACGGGGTGCGGGTCTGATGGCCGGAGCATTCCTGATGAATTGGGTTCGCTGATGGATTGGGATTGGGATTTTGTCCGGCAGATCCTGCCGACCCTGATCCAGGGGGTGAAGATCACCATCCTGGCGACGCTGCTCGGCTCGGTGCTGGCGGCAATCGTCGGCTTGGGCATCGCGCTGGCGCGCCGCTCGCCCAACAAAGCGGTGTCGCGTACCGTCGGTTGGGTGGCCGAATTCATCCGCGGCACACCGCTCCTGGTGCAGCTCTATTTCATCTTCTATGTGCTGCCCGACATCGGCATCCTGCTGCCGCCCCTGGTCGCCGGCGTCATCGGGCTCGGCCTGCACTACGGCACCTACACGGCGGAGGTCTACCGCGCCGGCATCGACAATGTACCGCGTGGCCAGTGGGAAGCCGCCAAGGCCTGCAATCTCAGCGCCCGGCAGACCTGGACGCATATCATCATCCCGCAGGCCATTCCGCCGATGATCCCGGCATTGGCCAACTACTTCATCGCCATGTTCAAGGAGACGCCGCTGCTCTCGGCGATCACCGTTCTGGAACTGATGAACCAGGCAAAAAGCGTCGCCAACACCTACTATCGCTACCTCGAGCCAATCACGTTGGTCGGTGCCTTCTTCCTCGCCATCAGCCTGATTTCGGTCGTGCTGCTGCGCTGGCTGGAACGTCGCTATGGCAAGATCGAAAGATAAAAGATGAAGCCCTTGCCCGAGATCAAGCTTGTGCCCAACCGGCCAGCGCTCGATGAGCGTCCGCTGGAGCGGCGCGTCGGCCTCATCATCCTGGCCACCGACCATACCACCGAGCCGGATTTTCGCCGCATGGTGGCGAGCGAACGGATCGGCGTCTATGTCGCGCGCATCCCCTATGCCAATCCGACGACGCCTGAGAACCTGCGCAAGATGCAGCCGGCGTTGACGGCGGGCGCGGCCTTGATCCTGCCGGACGAGCCGCTCGACGCCATCTGCTATTCCTGCACGTCGGCCTCGGTGGTGATTGGCGATGGAGAGGTCGAGGCTGCGATCCAGGCCGCCAAACCAGGCGTGCCCGTCGTCACGCCAACAATGGCCGGCGTGCGCGCGCTGAACGCGTTCGGCGTCCGCAGGATCAGCATTCTCACGCCCTATACCATGGAAACCTCCAGGCCGATGGCGACCTATTTCGCCGAACGTGGCTTCGAAATCCTAAGCTTTAGCTGCCTCGGCTTCGAGGACGATCGCGAGATGGCGCGCATTGCTCCGGCAGCGCTTGTCGATCTCGCGCGCCAGGCGATGCACCCGCAGGCCGATGCGCTGTTCGTGTCCTGCACGGCACTGCGCGGCGCACTCGCTGTCACCGGCATGGAAGAGGCGATCGGCCGCCCGGTGGTGACCAGCAACCAGGCGACCGCCTGGAACTGTCTGCGCCTTTGCGGTGACGAGACAGCCCATCCCGAATTCGGCCGTCTGATGACGCTGCCCCTGCCGCGCGACTGACGATCATGGCGACAGTAACCCTTGGCGATATCCGCGCCGCACGTGAGCGAATTGCAGGCAAGGTCGAGCGCACTTCGGTCGTGCTTTCGGCGAGTCTCTCCGAGCGGCTGGGCGTGCCGGTCCATCTCAAGCTCGAGCACCGCCAGACCACCGGCAGCTTCAAATTGCGCGGTGCTTCGAACGCCGTCGCTTCGCTGGATGCCGAGGAGAAGGCGCGCGGCGTCATCGCGGCATCGACCGGCAACCATGGCCGCGCGCTCGCCCATGCGGCAAAGCTCGAGCGTATGCGTGCGGTTATCTGCATGTCGCGTTTGGTACCCCAGAATAAGCTCGACGAAATCCGCCGCCTCGGCGCGGAAATCCGTATTGTCGGCAACAGCCAGGACGATGCCCAGCAGGAGGTCGAGCAGCTGGTGGCGGAGGAAGGGCTTGTCATGCTGCCACCCTTCGACCATCCCGCGATCATCGCCGGGCAAGGCACGCTCGGGCTGGAGATGATGGAGCAGGTCCCGGATGCCGCTCTGGTGCTGGTGCAACTCTCCGGAGGTGGCTTGGCTTCCGGTGTCGCCGCCGCCATTAAGGGCGTTCGTCCCGGGGCAAAAGTCGTCGGCATCTCGATGGCGCGCGGCGCCGCGATGAAAGCGAGCCTCGATGCCGGCCACCCCGTGCTGGTCGAGGAACTGCCGACGCTGGCGGATTCGCTCGGTGGCGGCATCGGCCTCGACAACCGGCTGACCTTCGCCATGTGCCGCGACTTGCTCGATGATGTCGTTCTGCTCAGTGAGGACGAGATCGCCGCCGGCATTCGCCATGGCTATGAACAGGAACGCGAGATCGTCGAAGGAGCAGGCGCGGTAGGCATCGCGGCGCTGCTCGCTGGCAAAGTCAAGGCGGAGGGGCCGGTCATGGTTCTGCTTTCCGGCCGCAACATCGACATGGAACTGCACAGGAAGATCGTCAGCGGGGAGATACCATCGATTTCGGAGCGCGCCGCATGAGCAGGATGACTATCCTCACTGAAGCTGAACTGCGCACCATCGTGACGCTCGATCTCGATGCCGTCGCCTGTGTCGAGAATGCCTTTCGCGCGCTTGCCACGGTGCCCGTGGCGATGCCGCCGATCCTGCGGCTCGATATTCCGCAGCATCGCGGCGAGGTTGATGTGAAGACCGCCTATGTGCCTGGGATCGATGGCTTCGCCATCAAGATCAGCCCCGGCTTCTTCGACAATCCCAAGCTCGGCCTGCCCAGCGTAAACGGCATGATGGTGCTTTTGTCAGCCAGAACCGGCCTGGTCGAAGCCTTGCTGCTCGACAACGGCTATCTCACCGACGTCCGTACCGCTGCTGCGGGAGCAGTCGCGGCCAAACACCTGTCACGGCCGGACTCATCCGTCGCCGCGATCTTCGGCGCTGGGGTCCAGGCAGGGCTGCAACTGGAAGCGCTGATGCTGGTGCGGCCGATCAGGCAGGCGCGCATCTGGGCGCGCGATGCCGCCAAGGCGGAGACCGCCGCGGCTACCTTGCGCGAAAGGCTCGGCATCGACGTGCGTGCCGAACCCGATGCGGCCAACGCCGTTGCCGGCGCCGACATCATCGTCACCACCACGCCGTCGACCGAACCGCTGATCAAAGCCGGATTTGTCTCGGCCGGCCAGCATATCACCGCCATGGGTTCCGACGCCGAGCACAAGAACGAGATCGCGCCGGCGATCCTGCGCATGGCTGATCTCTATGTCGCCGACAGCGCGAAGCAGACGCGGCGGCTGGGTGAATTGCACCATGCCATCGCGGCAGGCGTGATGGCCGCTGACACTGATGTGACCGAGCTCGGCCAGATCATCGCCGGCGCGAAGCATGGCCGGCGCTCGGCCAGCGACATCACCATCGCCGATCTTACCGGCACCGGCGTGCAGGATACGGCGATCGCCACGTTCGCCCGCGACCGTGCGCTGGCCGCGAAAGCCGGAACGGTTTTTGAAAGCTGATCCCAGCCGCAGGAGCATGATCCGGAAAAAGTGGCGACCGGTTTTCCCGGCAGATCATGCTCCGAAAAAAAGAATTACCTGGAGCCAGATTCAACAAAGTTGAAACGGGCTCCAGCCCCAAAAAACGAGGACCAACACTATGCAGCCGAACCTGAAATTCTCGCGAAGCGAATATGCGGAACGCCTCGCCAAGACGCGGAAAGCCATGGAGGCGAAGGGCGTCGATCTTTTGATCGTCAGCGATCCCTCCAACATGGCCTGGCTGACCGGCTATGATGGTTGGTCGTTTTACGTCCACCAGGCGGTCATCGTGCCGCCGTCGGGCGAGCCGGTCTGGTATGGCCGTGGCCAGGACGCCAACGGCGCCAAGCGTACCGCCTATCTCGCCCATGACAACATCGTCGGCTACGCCGACCATTATGTGCAGTCGACCGAGCGCCATCCGATGGACTTCCTGTCCGGCGTGCTGACCGATCGCGGCTGGGGCAAGCTCACCGTCGGCGTCGAGATGGACAATTACTGGTTCTCCGCCGCCGCCTTCGCCTCTTTACAGAAACATCTGCCCAACGCCCGCTTCGTCGATGCCACCGCGCTGGTCAACTGGCAGCGCGCGGTGAAGAGCCCGACCGAAATCGACTATATGCGCAAGGCCGCCCGCATCGTCGAGGCGATGCACCAGCGCATCGTCGACAAGATCGAGGTCGGCATGCGCAAATGCGATCTGGTCGCCGAGATCTACGATGCCGGCACGCGCGGCGTCGACGGCATCGGCGGCGATTATCCCGCGATCGTTCCGCTGCTGCCGTCGGGCGCGGACGCCTCGGCGCCGCATCTGACCTGGGACGACAAGCCGATGAAGCGGGGCGAGGGCACGTTCTTCGAGATCGCCGGCTGCTACAACAGGTACCATTGCCCGCTGTCGCGCACCGTCTTTCTCGGCAAACCAACGCAGGATTTCCTCGATGCCGAGAAGGCGACGCTGGAAGGCATGGAAGCAGGTCTTGCCGCCGCCAGGCCGGGCAACACATGCGAGGATATCGCCAACGCCTTCTTTGCCGTCCTGAAGAAATACGGCATCGTCAAGGACAACCGCACCGGTTATCCGATCGGTATTTCCTATCCGCCGGACTGGGGCGAACGCACGATGAGCCTGCGTCCCGGCGATCGCACCGAGCTCAAGCCTGGCATGACTTTCCATTTCATGACCGGTCTCTGGCTGGAGACAATGGGACTGGAGATCACCGAGTCCATCCTGATCACCGAAACCGGTGTGGAGTGCCTGGCCAATGTGCCGCGCAAGCTGGTGGTGAAGGATTGAGCCCGATGTCCAGTCTTCGCCCGTCGCCCATTGCGCCGACCGTCGATTTCGATCGCGGCGGCGTCCAACATGGTTTCCTGCGCCTGCCCCATAGCCGCGACGACTCGGCCTGGGGCTCGGTGATGATCCCGATCTGCGTCATCCGCAACGGCAAGGGGCCGACGGCGCTGCTGACCGGCGGCAATCATGGCGACGAGTATGAAGGGCCGCTGGCGCTCTACGAACTCGCCAGGACGCTCGATCCCGACCAGGTCAGCGGCACGGTGATCATCGTGCCGGCGATGAACTATCCGGCCTTTCGGGCCGGCACGCGCACCTCGCCGATCGACAAGGGCAACATGAACCGCAGCTTTCCCGGCCGGCCCGACGGCACGGTGACGCAGAAGATCGCCGATTATTTCCAACGCGAGCTGCTTCCCCGCGCCGACATCGTCTTCGACTTCCATTCCGGTGGCAAAACGCTGGATTTCGTGCCGTTCTGCGCCGCCCATACCTTGCCCGACAAGGCGCTGGAGCAGAAAGCCTTTGCCGCGGTGGCGGCATTCTCGGCACCGTTCTCGATGCGCATGACCGAAATCGACGCAATCGGCATGTATGACACGGCGGCCGAAGAAATGGGCAAGGTCTTCGTCACTACCGAGCTCGGCGGCGGCGGCACTTCGCGAGCCGAGACGGTGCGGATCGCCCGGCGCGGCATCCTCAACGTGTTGCGTCATGCCGGTATCGTCGCCGGGGCGGTCGAGACCGGCAAAACCCAGTGGCTGGACATGCCCTCGGGAGATTGCTTCTGCTTCGCCGAGGACGACGGCATGATCGAAACCATGGTCGATCTCGGCGAGCCCGTCGAAGCGGGCGTGGTTCTGGCGCGTATCCATTCCACCGGCCGCACCGGCGTTGCTCCGCAGGATATCCGGGCGAAAATGTCGGGCATGCTGGCGGCGCGGCATTTTCCCGGCCTGGTCAAGGCCGGGGACTGCGCGGCGGTGGTAGCCGTGGAGGTCGATTGATCGACACGGCTGCGTCCCGGCACATCCCGCGCGGTTTCCGGCGATTGCGGCTGGCCGCGCCGGACATCAATTTTCTCCATCTGATGGAAGTTTAAATTAACGAGAGGCAGACAAACTAGGCATCGGCAAGCGGCCCCTCGCTCTGCTGCCACGGTTGCGGGCATTGGATGAGCGACATGGCGATGATCGTTGAACGCCCGGACGCCTGGTCTGAATCATGAGATCTTCGACTGGAGAACACTATCCGGCGCTGGACCATGTTCGGGGCCTTGCGGCTTTCCTGGTCTTCACCTGGCATTTCCTCCATCAGTCTCCCGAGGGGCCGGTGCCCTATGATTTCGTGCCTGCCGTGCCCATTTTCAGCCTGCTGGATGAGGGGTTCACCGGCGTTTCATTGTTCATGGCGCTCTCCGGCTACCTGTTCGCCAAGCTTCTTGATGGGAAACAGGTCAGCTATCTGCCCTTCTTCGCCAACCGGGCGCTGAGGTTGCTTCCGCTCCTGCTGGCCGTGATAGCCGTCGAGGCTTGCCGCGTATCTATGGCAGGCCAACCCCTGGGCGGCTATTTCACCGACGTCGGGAAGGGGGTGATCTTTCCCACCCTCCCGAACGGCGGTTGGTCGATAACCGTGGAAGCTCACTTCTACATCCTGCTGCCGTTCCTGCTGATGGCGTCCAGACGCTTCCTGTTCGCCCCTTTGCTTTTCATCGCTGCAGCCATCTTGCTGAGGTGGGCGCTCTACGTGCAGTTCGGCGAGGTACAGTCGGCGGGGGCCTGGACCATCATTGGCCATGCCGATCAGTTCCTCGCTGGTATCCTTGCCTTCCATCTTCGCGCCTATGCGAAGGACCGGCACTGGCTGGCGCTGGCCGTACTGCTGGCCTTTTCGGGGTTCTTCGGGTGGTTCGATGCCGCCGGGGGATTCTACCAGCTAGAGCGCTACCCCTCGCCACATTGGATATGGATCATCCTGCCAACGGTGGAGGCGGCGGCCTATTCATTTGGGATCGCCTATTACGACACCAGTTTTCCAAGGAAGCGATCAGGCTTGCCGTTCAAGATCCTGGAGAAGGCTGGGGCCTACAGCTATTCGATCTACCTCCTGCACCTGTTCTTCGTCATGCAAGTGGCGGCGTTCATAAACACGAACATCATGGGCATGAGCAATTTCTACATTGCGTGCCTCTGGTCCTTGCTGTGTTTCCTGGCGACGATCCCGATCGGCTATCTCAGCTACACCTGCATCGAAGCGCCATTTCTGCGCCTGCGCATACGGTATGCGCAGCCGGCTGTTGCTGATCCGGTCCTGTTCAAGGATCGGCCGGCCACGGCTGCATAGGCGCCGCGCCTCCGCTGGGCAGAGCCCTGCAAAGATATTCGACAGAGACCATTGGCGCGGGGCATCTCGCTATCAACGCTGACCAATCTGCGGCGCGCCTGGCAGTTCGTACACGAGGATACTCATATCCAGTTCAGCGGTTTTCCAATACGCTGGAGTTCGCGTCTCAGGGAGCATCGATTGCGTGAATTTGCGGAAAGCCTGATCGAGAGGCCGCAGACGGTGGCGGAGCAGATCGCCAACGTGCTGCGCGAAGCCATTGCCAGCGGCACACTCAAGGCCGGCACCGCTTTGCGCCAGGACGAACTGGCCGAACAGTTCGGCTTCAGCCGCATGCCTATTCGTGACGCGCTTCGCCAATTGGAGGCGGCGGGCATTGTCTCGATCCATCCGACGAAGGGTGCGCATGTCGCACGCATGGATGGAGCCGAGATCAGCGAAATCTACGCGGTGCGCGAATTGCTCGAATGCGAAGCGCTCCGCCTCTCCATTCCGGCTTTGTTGGACGGCAATCTCGATGTGGCCGAACAGGTGCTCGAGCAGATCGACGCGGAGCGCAATGTCGGCCGCTGGGGTGCGCTGAACCGAACCTTTCACCTGTCGCTCTACGCTGCCTGCGGCAATCAGCGTCTGCTCGGCCTGATCGAGGCGCATCACAACGCGGCCGATCGCTAAGTCCGCATCCTCTTGTCCAACCTCGACCATCGCGCCCGCTCGCAGGCGGAACATCGCGACCTGCTGGCCGCCTGCCGCCGGCGCGACGGCAAGAAGGCTGTGAGCATTCTGCGGCAGCATCTGCGCGAAGGAAGCGACACGCTCGTCAATGCGATAGAGGGCGGCGGCCTGTCGCGAAAATCATAGTCAGGATGGTCCTGCTGCTCGCGGCTCAAGCGCCTCACCGCGCGACCGGTTCGTAAGAACCACGCTGTTTTTCAGCTCTGCACCGGCTTGCGTTCGACGATGTAGATGTGGTCGGCCGCCAGCACCACCTCGCCACGCTGGTTGATTACCTCGCAGCGCTCGATCACCCGCCCCGAGGTGGGCCGCTTGGGGTCGTCCTCCTTGGCCGCGATGGTGGTGCGCGTGCGGATCGTGTCGCCGATGAACACCGGCTTGATGAAGCGCAGCCGGTCATAGCCATAGGAAAAGGCGACAGGGTTGATCACGTTCGCCGTCAGCCCGATGCCGACCGACAACACCAGCGTGCCATGCGCGATGCGCTGGCCGAACGGCGTCGTCTTCATGAACTCGGCGTCCATGTGGTGCGGGAAGAAATCGCCGGTGTGTCCGGCATGGACGATGAAGTCGGTCTCGGTGATCGTGCGGCCGCTGGTCAGCCGCGTCGAGCCGATCTCGTAGTCTTCGAAATAGGTGATCTGTTCCATGTCCTGCCTTACGGCTTTTCGGCCAGCGGCGTCGCCGGCGCCTCGCTCGATTTATAGGCGGCTTCCACCAGCGCCATGGTGGTCCAGGCGTCTTCGACCGAACTGACCAGCTTGTCGTCCTCTCCGCAAGCAAAGCGCTGGACATTGGCCATGCGCCCGACAAAGGCGTCGGGAAACCATTCGCCGGCCAAAGGCACGGCTATCCAATCGGTCCCGCCTTTCGGATAGATCTCCAGAATGTCCGGTTCGCCACGGGGATAGTCGAGGTTGAGGCCGAGCTTGAGATAAGCGGCACCTTCCGTGCCGCAGATGCGGAACTCGCAGGCCTGGTGCCGGCGCCCGAACTTGTGGTCGTGATTGATCGACAGCGCGCAACGCACCGTGTCGCCATAGTCGAGAATGGCGCTGGTGCGCGTCTGCGCCACCTTGTGGTTGGGATGGCCGAGTGTCTTGGCGTGGACGCCCCTGGGGTCGCCGAGCAATTGCCGGATCAGATCGAGATAATGGATCGAATGCATGGCGATCTCGACGCGCGGCGCCTTGAGCAGGAATTCCCACAATTGCCACGGCGTCGCCAGCGCCAGCCAGGCGTCGAAGTCGACGACCTCGCCGAGCCAGCCCTTGGCGATCGCGTCCTTCAGCGCCAGCATCATCGGCGCGAAGCGCAACTGGAAATTCACGGCCGCTTTGAGGTTCTTGGCGCGACATATCTCGAGGATTTCGGTTGCCTCGCCGAGATAGTTGCCCATCGGCTTCTGGATCAGCGCGAACGCACCGTCGGGCAGGACCTTCAGGATCTCGGCGTGCCGCCCCGGTGGCGTTGCCAGATCGAAGATCGCGTCCTTCACTTCAGCGGCCTCTTCCACCGAGCGGAACGCCGTCACGCTCCATCTATCGGCCAGGGCCTGCGCCTTGGCCTGGTCCGGATCGTAGAGGCCTGCGATCGGAAATTCCGCCTTCCGGTAGGCCGGAAAATGCGCGTCGCCGACGATAGATCCGGCACCGAAGGTGACGATCGGTCGGGGTTTTGAGGGTTTTGGCCAGGACTGGATGAGCGAGGCGGGGTCGAAACCGGCCTCAGTCATGGTGGAAGACTTCGTCCATCGAAGCCCACCACTCACCTTCCTTGCGGGTTGCAAGCGGCTCTTGGCAGGGCACGCAGACGGACCACCATTCCTGCGTCTTCGGGTCGGCCGCCATCTTGGCCATATCGGCCGCGTAGTCGGTGCCGTGATATTCGTAATAGGAAAACAACAGGTTCTCCGGCCGCTTCAGGTAGATCGAATAATTCTTGATGTTGCAGGCCGAGATCATGGTCAGCACATCCGGCCAGACGGCGGCATGGAGGCGGACATATTCCTCGACCTTTTCCGGCTTCAGCCCCAGAACCATTCCCATCCGCTGCATGTTCGTTCCCCTATTTCGTGATCGCCGTGGTGAATTCGGCGATGCTCATGGCCTCGACCGCGTCCCAGTCCCAATCGATGCCGATACCGGGCTCGTCGGGCGCCAGCGCATGCCCATCCTCGATGCGCATGTGCCTGCCGGTCAACTGGTCGAGTTGCGGAATGTACTCGACATACCTGCCGTTCTGAACAGCACAGGTCAGGCTGACATGCAATTCCATCAGGAAATGCGGGCAAACCGGAATGTCGAAGGCCTCCGCCGCATGGGCGATCTTGAGCCAGGGGGTGATGCCGCCGATGCGGCCGACATCGACCTGCACGACCGAGCAGGCGCCTTTCTGCATGTATTCGCGGAAGTGGCGCATGGAATAGAGCGATTCGCCAACCGCGATCGGCGTCGGCGTCGAGCTCGACAACCTGATATGTCCGTCGATGTCGTCGGCCGGCAGCGGCTCCTCGATCCATGCGAGATCGAGCTCGCGCAACCTCGCCGCACGCCGGATCGCCTCGTCCACCGAGAAGCCCTGATTGGCGTCGGTCATGATCTCGTAGCCGTCGCCGACCGCCTTTCGCACCGCCGACAGGCGCGCGAGATCCTCAGACCCATGCGGCCTGCCGATCTTCACCTTCGAGCCGCGAAATCCCTTCGCCTTGGCGGCCAGCGCATCGTCGACCAGCGCCTGCGTATCGATATGCAGCCAGCCGCCTTCGGTCGTGTAGAGCGGGCAGCGGTCCTTGGCGCCGCCGGCGAGCTTCCACAGCGGCAGGTTCTGTTTCTTCGCCCTGAGGTCCCATAGTGCGGTGTCAATCGCCGCGATGGCGATCGCGGTGATCGCACCGATCGTGGTGGCGTGGGTGGCGAATTCGAGATCGTGCCAGATCGCCTCGATCATATCAGGATCGCGCCCGATCAGGCGCGGCACCAGGTGGTCGGACAAGAGCCGCATCACCGACGAACCGCCGGTGCCGATCGTGTAGCTGTAACCGGTGCCGACCGCGCCGTCGGAATCGGTGAGCGTCACGATAGGCGTTTCCTGGCTGACGAAGCTCTGGATGGCGTCTGTGCGCTTGACCTTTGGCACAAGGTCCACCATCCGCAGCTCGATTTTCTCGATCCTTGCCATGTCGGTCAGCTCCGCAATGTCTTTCCGGTCTCGGTGGCAAACAGATGCGCCTGCGACAGGTCGAGGCTCATGGCGACGCGCTCGCCGGATCGCAGCGGGCGGGGGTTCAGCATGCGCGAGACCCAATCGCTGCCGTTGAACTCGACGAACACCAGCGTCTCGTTGCCGAGCGGTTCGGTGACGGTGATCGGCAATTCGATCTGGTGCACGTCGGCGGAACTTCCCGAACTGATGCCATGGCCGGTCGGGTAGATGTCGTCGGGTCGCAGCCCGAACACGACCTTGTCGCCGATGGCGACATTGGCCTTGAACTGGCTGGGCAGCGGCAGCTTGGCGCCGCTGGCGAAAGCCAGCTGGCCGTCGTCTATCGTGGCCTCATGCAGGTTCATAGGCGGCGAGCCGATGAAGCCGGCGACGAAGCGTGTCGCCGGGCGCCGGAAAACCTCGTCTGGTGTGCCGACCTGTTCGATGTAGCCGTCGCGCATGATGACGATGCGGTCGGCAAGTGTCATCGCCTCGACCTGGTCGTGGGTGACGTAGACCACCGTCGATTGGACCTTGGCATGCAGCTTCTTGATCTCGGTGCGCATCTGCGTGCGAAGCTTGGCATCGAGATTGGAAAGCGGCTCGTCGAACAGGAAGACATCGGGGTCGCGCACGATGGCGCGGCCCATGGCGACGCGCTGGCGTTGCCCGCCGGAGAGTTGCGACGGGCGGCGGTCGAGCAAAGTATCGAGCCCGAGGATGGCTGAAGCCTCGGCGACACGGCGGTCCATATCCTCCTTGGCGGCACCGGCGATCTTCAGGGAGAAGCCGAGATTTTCGCGCACCGTCATATGCGGGTAGAGTGCATAGGACTGGAACACCATCGAGATGTTGCGCGAGCGTGGCGGCAGGTCGTTGACGACGCGCCCGCCGATCTCGATCGAGCCGGCGCTGATCTCTTCCAGCCCGGCGATCATGCGCAGCGTCGTCGATTTGCCGCAGCCTGACGGGCCGACCAGCGCGATGAATTCGCGGTCGGTGATGTCGAGGTCGATGCCATGCACGATCTGGATATTGCCGTAGCGCTTGGTCAGCTTTTTGAGGGAAACCGTTGCCATTGGATCAGCCTTTCACCGCGCCGGAGGTCAGGCCGCCGACAAGGTGTTTCTGGACGATGAAAGTGAGGGTGAGCGCCGGGATGATCATCACAACGGCGAGCGCGCACATGCCGCGCCAGTCGATGGTGAACTCGGCCGTGTAGTCGAGCAGGCCGACCGGCAGCGTCTTGGCGCTCACCGAGCGGGTCAATTGGGAAGCCAGCGCGAACTCGTTCCAGCAGGTCAGGAAGGCGAAGATCGCCGCCGACCCAATGCCCGGTCCGGCGAGTGGGAATTCCACCTGCCAGAAGGCCTGCCAGCGCGTGCAGCCGTCGATCTGCGCTGCTTCCGCGAGGTCCTTCGGCACCTGGCGGAAGAAGCCGTCGATCAGCCAGATGGTGAACGGCACGTTGAGTGCGACATAGGCGAGGATCAGCCCGAAATGCGTGTCGATGATGCCGAGCCGCACATAGAGGAAGAACAGTGGCAGCGACAGCGCGATGCCCGGCACCGTGCGCGTCAGCATCAGGCCGAGGAAGACGCTCGACTTGCCGCGGAAGCGGTAGCGCGCGAAGGCATAGCCACCGGCCATGCCGATGGCGACCGCGATAACCGTCGAGGTCACCGAGATGATCAGCGAGTTGCGGAAATACTCGATGACCGGAATGCCGCCCTTGCCGATGCCTGAGAACATCGCGACATAGGCATCGAACGAAATGTCCTGCGGGATCCATACAGGCGGCTTCGCCATGATCTCGACCGTCGGTCGCAGCGACGACAGAACGATCCAGAGGCCGGGCAGGCAGATCGTCAGCATCGCCAGAAACAGGCCGATCCGATAGACGATATCAAGCAGTCGGCGCTTGAGGCGGGCGGAAGAATTCTCGTCCATCTTCACCACTCGGCACCGGTCTGCGTGCGCGCCGCGGCGAGCTTGTTGAAGAAGTAGACTGTGAAGGCGATCGACAGCAGGATCGAGAAATAGGCCATCGCGTTGGCCATTCCCATGCGTCCGTCGCTATAGGCGGTGCGCGCCACCAGCGTCCAAAGCAGTTCGGTGCGGCCGGCCGGCCCGCCATCGGTCATGATCTTGACGATGTCATAGGCGCGCGCCACGTCGAGCGAGCGGATGGTCATGGCGATGTAGGCGAAGGGCATGACGAACGGCCACGTCACATAGCGGAATGTCTGCCACGGCGTGCAGCCATCGACGCGAGCCGCCTCGATCGGTTCCTTGGGCATGGCGAGCAGCCCGGCCAGGATCAGGATGGCGAAGATCGCCGTCGACGACCAGATCTCGGCGACTGAAATTGCGACGAAGGCGAGATGGCCTTCGATCAGCCACGGGATGGCGTCGCTGGTGATGCCGAGCGACTGCAGCGCGTTGTTCACCAGACCGATATTATCGTTGAACATGAACTTGAACTGGAAGCCGACGAGGATCGGCGAGAACATCATCGGAAACATCATCAGCGTGCGCAGGATGCGCTGGCCGCGTGTCGCCTTCTCGACCAGCATGGCGAGGCCGAGGCCAAGCAGCATTTCAAGATTGAGCGCGATCGTCAGCAGCAGAACCGTGCGCCCGAACGCCCACCAGAAATCGATATTGGCCAGGATCGAAAGATAGTTCCGCAAGCCGATGAAGACGAAAAACGTCTCGGGCTTGGTCAGCCGGAAGGGCGTGAAGCTGGAATAGAGCGAGAGAAGCAACGGCACCACCACGACCGCCGCCAGCACGATGAACGCCGGAAGCAGCAGCAGGAATGGTGCGGATGGCTTGAAGCCCTTCATCGGGGTCCTTTGGTATCTGGCATGCAATTTTGGGCCGGGGCCTGACCGGTGAATGGACAGCACCGGCAAGACGCGATCGCCTCCCCCAATTCACAGTGGGGGAGGCGGTCTTGAGAACAATGCTTAGAGTTTGCCGGCGTCCTGCAGGATCTGCGTCGCCTTGGCGGCGGCTTCATCCAGTGCCTGCTTGGAGGTCTTGTCGCCGAGGATAGCGGCCTGCAACTCGGGATAGACGGCGTTCGAGATCTCGATCCACTCAGGCGTCTGCGGCACGGCAAAGGCGTGCTTGGCTTCTTCCTGGAAAGCCGACAGAACCTCCTTCTTGTAAGGATCGTTCGCGGCCTGCTGCAGGTCCCAGTCCCAGACCGCGGTGCGCGTCGGCAGCGGGCCGGCCGCGGCCTCGAGCTTCTGGCTGTCCTCATTGGTCAGCCACCATACGAGCGACGCGGCTGCCTCCTTGTTCGGGCAATTCTCGGTCACGGAGAAACCATGGAAGCCCGACCAGCCGGTGCGTACGCCAGCGGAGCCCTTCGGCGCGACCTTGACGCCGACATTGCCGGCGACCTTCGACGACTTCGGATCGTTGAAGAATCCGGCCCAGCCCGGCCAGTCCAGATTGATGGCGACGGTGCCCGAAGCAAAGCCCTGGCCGAGATCGTCCCAGAGGTAGTTGGTGGTTCCGGCCGGCACGGCCTTGGCCTTGTAAAGGTTGACGAACCAGTCGAGCGCCCGGATGCCGGCCTCGGAATTGAAGACCGGCTTGCCGTCCTTGTCGAGATATTCGCCGCCCTCGGCGACCACCATTTCATAGAAGCGGCCGTTGATCGCCTCTTCCTTGCCGGCGAACTGGGTGCCGTAGAAATTGGGCGGGTTGGCGAAGAACTCGGCCTGGTCGGTGACTTCCTTCCAGGTGTCCGGCGGCACCAGGTCGTAGCCGTATTTGGCCTTGAACTTGGTCTTGTTGTCGGCGTTTTCGTACAGGCTCTTCTGGTAGTAGAGCGCCGAAACGTCGAACTGCGCACGCGGCAGCATTTCCAGCTTGCCGTCGATGGTTGCCGCCTTGATGGTCGACGGCACGAAGCCGTCGATCTCCGACTTCGGCAGGAGCTTGCTGAGATCGGTGTAGAGGCCGGTGTACTGCGGCGCGAAGGAGGAATGGTTCCAGCCGACGCACCAGTTGGTGCTGC
This sequence comes from Mesorhizobium sp. B2-3-13, assembly GCF_006442195.1. Lineage (NCBI taxonomy): Bacteria > Pseudomonadati > Pseudomonadota > Alphaproteobacteria > Hyphomicrobiales > Phyllobacteriaceae > Mesorhizobium > Mesorhizobium sp. B2-3-13. The sequence continues at coordinate 133,065 of NZ_VFVQ01000008.1, read as the reverse complement.
CCGAAGCGATGTCGGACTTGAGCTCCTTGTCGATATCGAAGCCGTTCTTCTTGGTCAGGATATTGACCTTGGCGCCGGTCGCCTTCTCCCACTCCGGGATGCGCTCGTAGAGCTTTTCATATTGCTGGCCGCCGATCAGCTTTACGTCGACGGTCACGCCTTCGAACTTGCCGGGCAGGTCGCCGGCAAGGGCAGCACCCGCGCCAAATGCGAGTGCCAATGCGCCGGCGGACACGCCGGAAAGCAGTCTGTTCATTGATATCCTCCCTTGGTGCGCCTCAGCGGCGACCGCAACTCGTCTGATGACAAGAAGTCCTACATTCATATACAAACAAAACATTCATGAATACGTCAAGGCGAAATTTGTTTCCGCCAGCCACGTTCCTGCGTATATGAAGAGCTGAATTCACTGGAGGGACGAGCCATGGAAGACAGCGAAGACGAGCGCTACCGCGCGCCGGCGCTCGACAAGGGGCTCGACATCCTCGAACTGCTGGCTGGCGTCGATGGCGGCCTGACGCAGGCGGAAATCGCCAAGAAACTCGACCGCAGCCCCAATGAATTTTATCGCATGCTGGACCGGCTGGTGCGGCGTGGCTACGTCACGCGACTGGACGGCGACCGCTATTCGCTGACGCTCAAGCTGTTTGGCCTGGCACAATTGCACGCGCCGGTGCGGCGGCTGGTTTCCTATGCGACGCCGCTGATGCGCGAGTTGGCCGAGACCTCGCAGCAAGCCAACCAACTCGTTGTTTTTGATCGCGGTTCCGCTGTCGTGATCGGCCAGCAGGAGGCGCCGAACTACTGGGGGATTTCGATCCGTGTCGGCTCCCACATTAGCCTGTTCGATACCGGTTCAGGCCACGTCCTGCTCGCCTTCCGTTCGCCGGAAGAGCGGCAGATGATGATCTCGGAGCATGTCCGTAGCACCGACAAGACCGCGCAGCCGGCCGAGTTCTTCGCCCGTCTCGACCAGATTCGCGACCGCGGCTACGAGATGATGGCTTCCATGCAGACCGCAGGCGTCTTCAACCTCTCCGCCCCGGTGCGCGGTTCCGACGGCAAGGCCATCGCGGCGCTGTCGATCCCCTACATCACCGTGGTCAACGCGCCGTCCGCGCCCGATATCACCCGGACCATCGAGTTGTTGCTGGCAACCTGCGAAAAGCTGTCGCACCTAGCCGGGTCGGCCGTCGGTTCATCGGCATGAATTCTTATTTGAATGAAGAATTCCCCCGTGAGATGATCTGAGAAAGCCAGCGGAGGAGCATCGCCATGATCATCGACACCCATTTGCATCTCATCGATCGCTCGGTGCTGCGCTATCCCTGGCTTGCCGGCGAGCCGGCACTGAACCGCGATTTCTCCTATGAAGAATACGCCACGGAGGCCCAGCGTGTCGGCGTCGGCTGCGTGCTGCATATGGAGGTGGATGTCGACCCGGCTGACATCGAGGCGGAAACCACCCGTGTCGAGGGCCTGTCGCGGCAAGCAGGCAGCATGCTCGCCGGGGCGATTGCATCTTGCCGTCCCGAGGAGGCGGATTTCCCTGCCTATCTTGAACGCCAGCGGGCAAATCCCTTCGTCAAAGGCTTTCGCCGTGTCCTCCACGTCGTGCCGGACGATATTTCGGAAGGGGCATTGTTCCGTGACAACATTAAGCGGCTTGGCGGCACCGGCCTGACCTTCGACCTCGTCGTACTGCCGCATCAGGTCCCCAAGGCGATGGCGCTCGCCGATCTGGCTCCCGATGTCCAGTTCGTGCTCGACCATTGCGGTGTCCCCGACATCAAGGGCAACGCTGAGCATCCCTGGCGTGAACACATGAGCGAGATCGCGCGGCGTCCGAACGTCATGGCCAAGGTCTCCGGGGTGGTCGCCTATGCGGACTCCGGCAGTTGGACGGTCGAGACACTCCGGCCTTACGTCGAACACACCATCAATTCATTCGGCTGGGACCGTGTTGTCTGGGGCAGCGACTGGCCGGTCTGTACGCTTGGTGGTGGTCTCTCGACCTGGGTGGCGGCGACACATGCGCTGCTTGCCGGCTGCAGCGTCTCGGAACGTGACAAGCTTTTGTCGGGTAACGCCCGCAAGCAGTGGCGGTTGAAGTAACGATCCAGTCCCTCAGGTGGCCGCCTGGATACTGGCCCGGAACAGGCTGATGAGATCGGCGACGACCTGGCCGGCCGGGTCGCCGGAGGTCAGACCGGAATTGATGCGGTCGGACGCCGCCTGCTGGAACGCCATGTAGCCGTCATGGCGCGGCCGCATCCAGGCGTCCTCCAGCGTCGCGCGCGTGTCCCGATAGAAGTTAGCGGTCGCTTCATTGACCGTCTGGTCTTCCCAGGCAGCCGCATGGCCCGGCTGGCCGCCGGCGGCGGCATAGATGCCGCGCTGGACATCGCCGCTGGCGATCCAGTAGGCGAAGTCGATCGCGGCGTCCTTCGCCTTGGAAAAGGCCGAGACCGCAATGCCTGTGCCGCCGAGCGCCGAGCCGATCGGGCCTTTGGAACCAATGACCGGGATATCGGCAAAGGCCAGCCTGTTCGCGCGAAAACCCGACGCCGCATAAGAGACATAGCCATAGATCAGCGGCGCACAGACAATGCGGGAGCCGGCCTCGGCCATGCGCTCCGAAACGGCGATCGGGTCCATGTCGAAGCAGGTGGGGTCGACCAGCGCCGCGATCTCTCGCATCCTATCGAAGACTTCGCAGCCCATCTCGACGTCGATAAGATCGCCAGACGGATCGGTCGCGCAGGGATGCCCGAGATTGCCGGCCAGCGTGTAGAATGTCATCAGGCAATGCGGTGGCCGCAGTGGCAGCAACACGCCGCCCTGCCGGGCGACAGCGAGCATCTCGCTCCACGTCGCTGCCGGCGCATCGAGCGCGTCCGGCCGCCAGGCCTGCACCTGCGCCGCCGCGTCGATCGGAAACGCCCATTGCCGGCCCTGCCAGGTGTAACTCGGATAGGATTGGCCGACGCTGCCCGAGGCAAGCGCGGCGCGCTGCGCCTCGCGGCCGGTGACGTCGAGAGGCTCAAGACAGCGCTCCGCCGTGATCTGGCCGACATGCGGATGGTCGATGACGATCAAATCATAGGCGCGCGCCAACTCCTCGACCGGATAGGATTCGAAATCCTGCAGCGAACGCTTGTCCCACTCGATCGGAACGCCGGTCTTCTGCTCCCACAGAGATGAACACGCGATCATCGGATCATACCCGCGCGGGTGGCTCCAGGTCATGCCCTTGAGCGTGCTCACAGTCCGAATTCCTCGCGGATTTTCGTACTGTGCTCGCCGATGCGCGGCGCCGCGCGGTCAACCTTGGCTCTGATCCCATCAACCCTGAGCGGTGAACTGGTGGTCAGGATCGAGACGTCATCCTCACGCGTCACCGTCTGCAGCATGTCGAGCGACTGGAAACCCTGGCTTGCCAGCATCTCCGGCCAGTTCAACACCTTGGCGCACCAGATGTCGGCCGGCTCCAGGATTTCGAGCCATTCGTCGATGGTCTTGGTGGCGATCCTCCGGGCGATGATCGCCTTGATATCGTCGCGCGCGGTGAACCAGGATGCCGGCTTGTCGCAATAGGGGGCCAACTCGCTGAGCGACAAGAGTTCGGCGAGCTTGGGGATAGGCGTCATGGCGATGGCGAGATATCCGTCCTTGGCCGGATAGACGCCATAAGGCGCGGAGAGATAGGCATGCGCGCTGCGGAAACTTGAGCGCCTGGGCAGGCGACGACCGTCATTGAGATGCGTGGTCAGCACCTCGAACTGGAAGTCGACCAGCGCTTCCAAAAGGCTGGTCTCTATATGGCTTCCCTGACCGGTGATGCCGCGCCGCACCAGTGCTGCCAGGATGCCTTGCGCGCAGGCCGCACCCGCCAGCATGTCGCCGATGGCGAGCCCGAACGGCACCGGCCCCTGGTCTTCGTCGCCATTCAACCACATCACGCCGGAACGCGATTGCGCCAGAAGATCCTGGCCCGGGCGCTTCACCCACGGACCCTCCTCGCCATAGCCGCTGATCGAGGCATAGACCAGGCGCGGGTTGATCTGGCGGACGGCCTCGTAGTCAAGGCCAAGGCGTTCGATGACGCCGGGCCGGAAATTCTGGATCAGCACATCGGCCTTGGCCAGCAGCCCGCGCAATACCTTGAGGTCCGCCTCCTTCTTCAAATCGATGGCGAGGCTTTCCTTGGCCCGGTTGATGGCATGGAAGATCGTCGAATCGCCGCCGATCTCGGTGTCGCTGAGATAGAGCCGGCGCGACAGATCGCCTCCGTCAGGACGCTCGACCTTGATGACGCGGGCGCCGAGATCGAGCAGCCTGAGCGAGCAGTACGGCCCGGACAGGAATTGGCTCATGTCGACGACGACGAGGCCGGCCAGCGGCAATTCGGCTGCTGCCAGCATCTCTATTTCTCCGTCTTGCCGACGAAATCGGCAGGGTTGCGGTACTTCACCGTCTGCAGATGCTCGCAATAGAGCACCAGCTCGCCTTCGCCCTTGAACACCTCATAGCTGGCGCGGATCAGCCCCATCTCCTTGTAGCGGGGCTTCTTGTCGAGGTTGGAACGGATCGAATAGATGGTGTCGCCGATGAAGACGGGCTTTATGAAGCGGAGCTTGTCATAGCCGTAGGAGAAGGCGTTGACGCAGTTGGTGGCGACCAGCCCCAGCCCAGCCGAGAAGACGAAGGCGCCGGCGATCAGCCTCTTGCCGAAAATGCCCTCGCTCTCGGCAAACATCTGGTCCTGCACGTAAGGGTGGATGTCGAGCACCAGCGTGTTGAAGAGATGGCTGTCGCCTTCCGCCATGGTGCGTCGCAACGAACGGATTCTCTGGCCAACCGGCCAGTCCTCGTAGAACCAGTTCTCGGCGTTCCACACCGGCAGGGCGGCATGATCGGCAGGCATATTCTTGGGGTACGTCGAGGCAACACCGACGGTGGGTGCGAAATCATTCATGGCTCAATCCACCGGTCTCGCAAGAGCGCCCAGGTGATCATTCGAGCACGCATCGAAGCGCCTGATTGCACGATGTCTCCTCCCCGCCAATCTTCTTTTATAAATACTATTTTCACATATGAGGCTATGTTGCAAGCGAGGACAGGCGAAATTTCGGCTGGTTTTGCGCGCGGAAGCGCGGGCAGGGCAGGAGCAAATCATGCGCGGTGCCTGGAATGGCCTGTCTGGTGTTTGTCGGCAGCCCGAACCGGGAGACGCCTTATTTTCACGGCGCCGGCGGTGCTGTCTCCGCCATCGAGATCAGCACGCCGATGTGCGTCAAGATCGTGGCTTGATCGCCAATGAACTCGCCAGGCTCAAGCCTCCTGTATCGCCGAGAGCTTCCAGTTCGAGCCGTTCTGACGCGTGAACGTCCACAACTCGGTCGTCTCGGTGGGGTGGCCCTCGTCGCCCTCGACGACCTTGCCGCTCGCCCGTTCGCGCACCACGTCGCGCGACTCATAACGCAATGCGGCGGTGGCGTAGTCGCGGTCATCCTCGCGCCAGCTTTCCGCGATGTCGGCTTGCAGCAGGGTGACATCGGACACTTCGTTTCTGAGACCTTTCTGGGCATTGTCGGCCAGTTCTTCCGACAGATAGGACACCATCTCGGGGGTCACCGACCGGCGCAATGCGGCATGGTCCTCGCGGCCGAATGCTTCCTGGACCTCGGTCAACAACTGCTGGAAGGCGTCGAGGTCGGTCTGGGCCAGCGTAATCTCCTCGGACCGGGTGGCCTCATAGCCTCCGCCCGAACCGCCGCCAAAGCCGGGAATGGTGAAGGAGCCTGCGGTTCCCGTCTCCTGCTGTGCCGTTGCGCGGTTCTCAAGCCGCGAAGCCTGGGCATTGTCCATGCCGGCGAGCGCGGGCGCGGGGCCACGCGCGGACTGCGACCGGAAGAACCTGATGGCCAGCATGATCGCGCCACCGATGAGCAGGGCCTGGAGCAGGAATCCGAACATGCCGGCGAGGCCGCCGAAACCTTGGCCCACGAGCAGTCCGATCAGGCCGCCGAGCAGCAGGCCGCGCATCATCATTCCGCCGAAGCCGCTCATGAAGCCGGGTCTCTGCGGGCCGGCCTGCGGCTGCCGGGCTGCATTGTTCACGCCGGCATTGGGTGTCATCGAACGCTCGACCGGCGCGGTCGGCGCCGGCGCGGTCCTGGTCGGCGGTGCCGATTGGAAGGTGCGCGCGCCACGACTGCCGAAGCTGCCGCCGCGCCGCGCCTCGGCATGATCGATCGCGACCATCGAGAAGGCGAGGAACAGGCCGGCAAAGAGGATAGCGAATCGGCTTGTGCGGGAAATCATCTGATAGAACCTTATCGATGTCGTTTCGGAAAATTTCAGCAAGGCGCTGGCCCCGGGTCGCGGGCGTCATAAGGGTCAGTCGAACAGCTCTTCGAAGAATGACTTCTTTCGCTTCGGATAGCGTTGGCCATGCGAGCGGGAATAGTCGTCATCGCGGTCCCGGCTGTGTTGCGGCTGGGCAAATGGCGCGGGCTGCGCTTGCGGCGCGGGCGACGCATCCCTGCCGGAACGTTCGATGATCTTGTCGAGTTCGCCACGATCAAGCCAGACGCCGCGGCACTGCGGACAGTAGTCGATCTCGATCCCCTGGCGTTCGCTCATCACGAGGGCGACGCGGCAGGAGGGGCAGACCATACCGAGGAGAGATGATGTCATCAGGGGCTCCTAACCAGAAAGGAATGAGCCCGCTCGACCGAAAGGAATGAAAACGGGCCCGTTGAAGCGGTCCGACATCACGGTCGCCAGAAGCGACAGTCAGAGGGGCCCGGCCCGCATTCGGGATTTAGGAATGCGGGGCGGCCCCTTCAAGGGGCAATATTGCCGGCGAGAATGATTGCTGCTCAAACCGTGACGACGATCTTGCCGAACTGTTCGTTCGATTCAAGATAGCGATGCGCCTCGACGATCTGGTCGAATGGAAACGTTCTGTCGATGATCGGCCTCAGCGTGCCGTCCCCAAGCCCTTCGAGGATGAACGCCTTGGCAGCCTCCAACTTCTCAGGATTGCCGGTGATCTCGTGGACGAGATAGCCGCGCAACGTCAGCGTCTTGCCCAGTACCGCAGGCAACGGAAACGGCGTCGGGTCGCTGCTGAGGCCGCCATATTCGATCAGAATGCCGCCCTTCGACATGGCTGCGGTCAGCGGTTCGAAGATCGGGCCGCCGACTGCATCGAGCACGACGCGCACGCCATCCTGCCCAGCGATCCCACTCAGCCGCATGGCAAGATCTTCGTCGGCGAGGACCACGACTTCAGCCGCTCCGGCATCAAGCAGGGCCTGTCTTTTTGCGGATGTCCGCGTCACCGCGATCGCTGTCGCGCCAACCCTGTTGGCGATCTGGATCGCGGCAAGTCCGACGCTGCTCGAGGCCGCGGTGATGACAACGGCATCTCTACTGCTCAAGCTGGCGATGTCGATCATGGCGCCGTAGGCAGTGAGATACTGCATCCAAACCGCCGCCGCGGTTTGCCAGTCGAGGGACGGTGGGTGTTTGACGATGAGCCCGGCGGGGAAAGTGACAAGCTCACCGTAGGCCGGCCAGCGAACCATCGATTGCGGCGGGACGACACTGACCGCGTCGCCGGGCGCCAGCTCCGCCACGCCTTCGCCAATCGCCTCGATGACGCCTGCCGCTTCCAGCCCGAGCCCGGACGGGAGCACGGGTGTCTCGATATAGCTGCCGGCGCGCAGCAGCGCCTCGGCGCGGTTGAGGCCGAATGCCCTGACGCGGATTTGAACTTCACCCTGGCGCAGTGGGGGCAGGTCGACCTCCTCGATGCGCAGGACCTCGGGACCACCATGCTGGTGAAAGCGGACTACACGGGTCATTCGGCCAACTCCAAATTATCTGAACCGAATGAGCTATGACGCGAGGGCTTTCGGCGATAAATGGCTGTTCTGGTTATGCACTAGAAACCAGGAGTTTCGAATATGGATAGGCTCGAGAGCATGGGCGTGTTCGTCAGGGCGGTTGACCTCGGCTCGTTCGCAGCGGCGGCCACTGCGCTCGATCTGTCTGGACCGATGGTCGGCAAGCATGTCCGATTTCTTGAGGACAGACTTGGCGTGCGTCTCATCAACCGGACCACGCGCCGGCAGAGCCTGACCGATTTCGGCCGCGCCTACTATGAGCGGTGCCGCCTGGTGCTGGCCGAGGCCGAGGCCGCCGACGCGCTCGCCGCCGACCAGCTCTCGGAACCGCGCGGAAAATTGCGCGTCACCATGCCTGCGCATTTCGGCCGCCACTGCGTGACCCCCGTATTGCTGCAACTGGCGCGGCGGTATCCGATGCTGGAGCTCGACCTCTCGCTCAGCGACCGCTTTGCCGATCTTGCCGAGGATGGCTACGACCTCGCCATACGGACCGGTGAGCTGGACGACAAGGCCGGCGTGATCGCGCGCCGTGTTGCACGCCAGGACATGGTCGTCTGTGCCGCGCCTTCCTATCTGGAAATTCATGGCGAACCACGGCGGATCGAAGATCTCGCCGATCATCAGGCGATTGTCTATCGCCGGCTCGGCATGATCGTTCAGCCCTGGCTGTTCGCGCGCGAAGGACAAGCCGCGCTCGAGGTCATCCCAAACGGCCGGCTGCGGCTCGACGATCTCGATGCCATCGCCGATGCCGCTGTCGGCGGCATGGGGCTGGCGTGGTTGCCTTACTGGCTGGCTCGCCAGCGCATCCAGGTCGGCGCGCTGGTCGAGCTGTTGCCGGACCAGCCACGCTATCCCTACGACTGTCATGCACTCTGGCTGCAGACGCCGCATCTGCCGCTCAAGGTCCGGCTGGCCGTCGACGCATTGGCGGCCGCCTTGCCGAAAATGATGGCGTGATTGCCAGCAGACGACTTGCGCTCTTTGAGGCGTCGCGTTCCGGTGCCATATGAAGATGGCTGATGGAATGCGCGCATCGCAGGAGAGACGGTTCATGACCAAGGGTTCGGATCTGTTCGTGGCGGCCCTCGAGAATGAAGGGGTCGATCGGATCTTCGGCATTCCGGGCGAAGAAAATCTCGACATCGTCGAATCCATCCGCCGCTCGTCGATCCAGCTGATCCTGACCCGCCACGAGCAGGCGGCCGCCTTCATGGCCGCCACCTATGGCAGGCTCACCGGCAAGGCAGGAGTGTGCATCACCACGCTCGGCCCCGGCGCGCTCAACCTGACGACCGGCTCGGCCTACGCGCTGCTCGGTGCGATGCCTATGATCATGATCACCGGCCAGAAAGGCATCCTGTCGTCCAGGCAGGCGCGCTTCCAGATCGTCGACATCGTTGCGGCGATGAAGCCACTGACCAAGCTGTCGCGCCAGATCGTCTCGCCGAAGATGATCCCGTCGCTGGTGCGCGAAGCCTTCCGCGTCGCACAGGAAGAGCGCCCCGGCCCCGTGCACCTGGAACTGCCGGAAGACATCGCGGCGGCGGAGTGCGAACCGATCGCGTTGGTGCCGACGCATCCGGTCGAGTTGCCCCTGGCCAGCGCTGGCGCGCTCGATCGCGCCGCCCGCATGATCCTCGAGGCCAAGCGCCCGCTGCTGATGTTCGGCGCCGCGGCGTCACGGCCGCGCGTGACCCCCGACGTCGCCCAGTTCGTGCTGCGCACGCAGATTCCCTATTTCACCACGCAGATGGGCAAGGGCACCGTGCCCGGCGGCACCGAGCTTTACATGGGAACGGCGGCGCTTTCGGAGCGCGACTATGTCCACGAGGCCATCGAACAGGCCGATCTGATCATCACCATTGGCCACGACACGGTCGAGAAGCCGCCGTTCATCATGGGCGCGAAGGGACCGAAGGTTATTCATGTCGGCTACCAGTCGGCTGATGTCGAGCAGGTCTATTTCCCGCAAGCCGAGATCGTCGGCGACCTCGGCCCGTCGCTGGCGCTGCTGGCCGACCGCATCGAAGGCAAGATCCCCAACGCGCAGGCGCTGCTGTCCCTGCGCGAAGGCATTTTGAGCCGCATCGCCGCGCGCGCCACCGAAGACCGCTTCACGCCGCAGCGCATCGTGCACGACGTGCGCGCCGTGATGCCGGCCGACGGCATCCTCGCGCTGGACAACGGCATGTACAAGATCTGGTTTGCGCGCAACTACCGCACGCGCATGGCAAACACGCTGTTGCTCGACAACGCGCTGGCCACCATGGGCGCCGGGTTGCCGTCGGCGATGATGGCGGCGCTGCTCTATCCCCAGCGTCGTGTCATGGCCATCTGCGGCGATGGCGGCTTCATGATGAACAGCCAGGAACTGGAGACGGCTGTCAGGCTCAAGCTGAACCTCGTCGTCCTGCTGCTGGAAGACCATGCGTATGGCATGATCCGCTGGAAGCAGGCGGTCGACGAATTCCCGGATTTCGGCATGACCTTCGGCAATCCCGACTTCGTTAGATACGCCGAGGCCTATGGCGCCAAAGGGACCAGGGTTGGCGCGATCGCCGAGTTGCGGCCGACGCTGGAACAGGCCTTCACCGGCGGCGGCGTGCATCTCGTCGTCGTACCCATCGACTATTCCGAAAACACCAGGGTGCTTGTCGACGAATTGCGCGAACGGCTGCCGGCGCCGCAGGCGACCTGACGGAGACGCTATCTCAGGGCTTGCCTGCTCGCCGCCGTGCGACGTTCTCGCTCTGGGCGCCCCGTTCCATATCGAGCAGCGGAATCTGCGGCGCCGCATCGCGCGGCAAGGTTCCCTTTATCCGGGGATCGTCGATGATCTCAAACCCGGTCGCGAAGGGCACGAACCCGCATGCGCCGTAGAAGCCGATGACGCTGTGATGATCGAAGCTGCTGGTGTGCAACCAGATGCGGCTCGGGTTCAGGCGCCATGCCAGGTCGAGCGCGCCGGCCATCAGCCGCTTGCCGAAACCGCGGCCGGTCAGGGACGGGAACAGGCCGAAATAGGTGATCTCGATCTCGTTGCTGTCGGCAACGAAGAATTCGACCATGCCGATGTGGGCGCCGGTTTCATCGTGGCCATAATAGAGGTGCTGACGCGGGTCGGCGAAGTGAGCCATTATCTCGGCGTCGGACATTTCGGACACGCGGTCCCACAGCCAGGGAGCGCCGATTTCGCGGAAGATCGCCCGATACGAGGCGCAGTCGGGCGTCGTGATCCGTTTTATGGCGAGCGGCCGCGCCAGACCGAGCAGGGGAGCGCGCGCCTCCATCCAGGTCACCGCATTGGCGAGCTTGCCGGCCGGCAGGCGCCGGTAGCCGACGGTGAGATCGGTGATTTCAGCCGGCAATGTGCCTTCGGTGACCTGCATCTGTCCTCGATCTTCCGCCGCGCAGCCTTGCCGGCGCTTCAAGCTGATGCCAACTCTGCTGCCGCCTGCCAAGAGGCTCCAGCGGTGGGCCATGATTTTGGCCGCCTGCCTTCTTGCGCTTCCGGGAAATGGCATATGAGATATGATACATCATTTCTGGGAAGGCGGAATATCATGCCTGAGCTAATTGCGGATGAGGCTATCTTACGGGCGGTCGACGATGGCTTTGACTGCCAGCTCGCTTTCCTGGCCGATCTCGTGCGCTTTCCCTCCCAACGCGGTGAGGAACATGCCGCGCAATCCTTCATGGCGGCTGCCTATGAAGTCAATGGCTATGCGGTCGACATGTGGCGTGTCGATGTCGATGCGATTCGCGACCTGCCTGGCTTCTCACCCGTGGCGGTGTCCTACGATGACGCCTTCAACGTGGTCGCCACCCACACGCCGAGAAACGCCACCGGCCGCTCGCTGATCCTGAACGGTCATATCGATGTGGTGCCGACGGGACCGCTCGATCGCTGGGTGCGCGACCCCTACGATCCCGCGATCGAGGACGGCTGGATGCATGGCCGCGGCGCCGGCGACATGAAGGCCGGCCTGTCGGCTTGTCTCTATGCCCTGGCCGCCTTGCGGGGCCTCGGCTATCAGCCGGCGGCGAAAGTATTCCTGCAGTCGGTCGTCGAGGAGGAGTGCACCGGCAACGGCGCGCTTGCTTGCCTGCAGCGCGGCTACCGCGCCGACGCCGCTTTCATTCCTGAACCGCTGGAGCCAAGGCTGATGCGGGCGCAGGTCGGGCCGATCTGGTTCAGGGTCGAGGTCGACGGCGATCCGCAGCACGCGTCGGGCGCTTTCTCGGCCGGCGCCAATGCCATCGAGAAGGCCTTCCTCATCATACAGGCTCTAAAGCAGCTCGAAATCGTCTGGAACGCGAGAAAAGTCGATGACAAGCATTTCTGCGATCACCCGCACCCGATCCGCTTCAACCTCGGCAAGATCGAGGGCGGCGAATGGACATCGAGCGTTCCGGCGCGCTGTGTCTTCGAGATGCGTGTCGCGACCTATCCCGGCCAGAAGCTGGAGGACGCCAGAGCCGAACTCGAGGCCTGCATCGCCGATGCGGCGCGCGCCGATCCGTTCCTGGCCAATCGCCCGCCCAGGATGACCTATAACGGCTTCATGGCCGAGGGCTATGTGCTGGAAGGTCCCGACGAGATGGAAGCCGTGCTGCGGCGCAGCCATACCGCCGTGTGGGGCGAGCCGCTGACGGAGCATGTCACCTCGGCCACCACCGATGCGCGCTTCTTCGGCCTCTATGCCGACACGCCGGCGATCGTCTACGGCCCGATCTGCCGCATGCCGCATGGCTATGACGAGGCCGTCGATCTCGACTCCGTCCGCAAGGTCACCCAGACCATCGCGCTCTTCATCGCCGACTGGTGTGGCCTTGAGCCCATCGATCCCGAGGTCAGGCTATGAACGCGGCCGTATCGGATGCCTTCGGCGAAACGCTCGCCGAGGATGCCCCTGACATTTCGATCGCCGAGGCGCTTGCCATATTGCGCCGGCACTACGGGCTCACCGGCAGAGCGCGCCCGCTACCGGGCGAACGCGACCACAATTTCCATATCCAGACCGAAGGCGAGGGCGAGTTCGTCCTGAAGGTATCGCATCCGGCGGAAGAGGCCGGCTTCACCGATTTCCAGAACAGGGCGCTCGACCATATTCTGACAGTCGACCCGGCCTTGCCGGTTCCCTCGGTGCGCAAGAGCCTTGAAGGCGAAGCGCAGTTTATGGTCAGCGTCGGCGGATCGGCGCCGCGCATCGTCCGGCTGGTCACCTATCTGCCCGGCCAGTTGCTTTCGCGCTCGCCCACGTCGGCGGCGCAGGATCGCAATCTCGGCATCTTCCTCGCCCAGCTTGGCCGGGCACTGCGCGGCTTCTTCCATCCGGCCGCCGGTAGCGACCTTTTGTGGGACATCCGCAAGGTCGCCAAGACGCGGCCCATGCTGGCGCATATCACCGACGCCCACCATCGCGCCATGGTCGAGCGTGTCATCGACGCTTTTGAAGAACATGCAGCGCCGGTCATCCCCGGGCTGCGCGCGCAGATCGTCCACAACGACATGAACTCCTACAATGTGGTGATGGATGCCTCGCGGCCGGAAATGGTCAGCGGCATCCTCGATTTCGGCGACATGATCCACTCGCCGCTGATCTGCGATCTCGCCATCGGTGCCGTCTATCGTTGGCCGGCTGAAGGCCATCCGCTGGCGCCTGCGGCACGCTTCGTCGCCGGTTACCAGTCCGTGCAGCCGCTCGAGATTGAAGAGCTTGGCATCCTCTTCCACCTCATTCGTGCCCGCCTCGCACTTATCGCCAATATAGCCAGCTGGCAGGCCGAGCGGTTTCCGGCCAAACGTGACTATGTCCTGCGCCTCATCACCGAGGTCTGGGCCTCGCTCGAACGGCTGGACGGTCTCTCATCCGCTGAAGCCCGCCGCTATTTTCTCGACCATTCCGAGCCGGAGTAGATGCCGTGTCCCAGCCCTCGCCCGCAACTGTTTCTGCCGATGCCGAGCGCGCGCTGCTCGAACGCCGCGCCAGGTTGCTCGGGCCTACCTATCGCGCCTTCTACCGCAACCCGATCCATCTGGTGCGTGGCAGCGGTGTCTGGCTCTACGATGCGCAGGGCCGAAAATTCCTCGATGCCTACAACAACGTCGTCTCGGTCGGACACTGCCATCCGCGCGTCGTCGAGGCATTGTCGGCGCAGGCAGACACGCTCAACACGCACACGCGTTATCTCAGCGAGATCATCCTCGACTACGCGGAAAAGCTTCTCGGCACGCTTCCGTCCCATCTCGGCCACGCCATGTTCACCTGCACCGGCAGCGAGGCCAACGACCTCGCCATCCGTATCGCCCAGCATTCGAGCGGCGGCACCGGCGTGATCATCACCGACTTCGCCTATCACGGCGCCACCATCGCCACCGCGCAGCTGTCGCCGGCGGCGGTCGGCGCCAAGGGCGTACCCGCGCATCATCGAGCCGTGGCAGCGCCGGACACGTTCCGCGACGGCGGCCGCGCCGCGCGTGATTTCGCCAGGAATGTCGCCGCCGCCATTGACGATATGCGCGCGCAAAACATCCGCCCGGCGGCGCTGCTGCTCGATTCGGCCTTTTCCAGCGATGGCATTTTCTTCCCCGATGGTTCTGTCATCCGCGAGGCGGCCGATCACGTCAGGAAAGCCGGCGGCATCGTCATTGCCGACGAGGTCCAGTCCGGTTTCGGCCGGCTTGGCCAGGGCATGTGGGGCTTCGCCAATTACGACCTTGAGCCTGATATCGTCACGTTGGGCAAGCCGATCGGCGACGGGCATCCGATGGGTGCGGTGATCGTGCGGCCGCAGCTGGTGAGCTCGTTCGGTTCCAACACCGGCTACTTCAACACCTTCGGTGGCAATCCGGTCGCGGCCGCCGTCGGCATCGCCGTGCTCGAGGTGATTGAGGGCGAGGGGCTGATCGAGAACGCGCGGACAGTCGGTGCCTATACTAGGAACCTGCTTCGCGCCTTGCAAAGCCGGCACGGCATGGTCGCCGATGTCAGGCACAATGGCCTCTATTTCGGCGTCGAGCTGACGGCGGAGGATGGGGCCACTGCCGCTGCCAAGACCTCTTCCGTCGTCGAAGCCATGCGCGAGGACAGCGTGCTGATTTCATCCTGTGGCCCACGCGGCAATGTGCTGAAGATCAGGCCGCCGCTGCCCTTTTCCAGGGACAATGCCGAGCAACTGGCCGAGACGCTCGATCGCGCGCTGTCGAAATGGTGAGCCGAGCGGTCCGCGCATGCTGAAGCTCGAGCATCAAACCCTCAATGACCGCGCCTACGGCGCGCTCAAGCAGGAATTGATTTCAGGTGGTTTCAGCCCGGGCCAGACACTGGTCATCCGCAAGCTCGCCGAAACCTTTGGCATTTCGACCACACCGATCCGCGAGGCGCTGCAAAGGCTGGTCGCCGAGCGGCTTCTGGAAATACAGAACAACCGCTCGATCATCGTGCCGTTGCTCTCCGCGCCCGCTTTCGCGGAACTGACGCGCATCCGCATCGCCGTCGAGGGGCTGGCGGGCGAGATGGCTACGTCACGGATGACTGAAAGCGGGCTGGCCGACATACAAGCCGCGCTCGCCGGCATGCAGCGGGCCGTCGAGGCGCAGGACGCCACGACCTATCTTTCCCTGAACGAGGCCTTCCATTTCGCTATCTATGAGCATGCCGGCGCGCCCATCCTCTTGAACATGATCCGCGATCTCTGGGGGCGCGTCGGACCCTATCTCAAGCTCCTGATGCGGGCTGACCGCTACATTCCGCAGTCCAATGACGCACACCGCGCGATCGTCGCCGCGCTGGAACAGCGCAACGGTCCAGCCGTCCGGGCTTCCCTCGAGCAGGACATTGTCGCGGCGGCCGCTATCCTCTCCGAAAACCTTTGCACGGCGGACTGATCGCACGGCAGGCTCGGTCGGCCTATGCCGTCTCGTCCATCCGGTCGCGCAGCATGCTCCAGCCAAGCAGCATGTTGGGTGCGTGCCGCAGCAGGACATGGAACGGGATCGGCGCCGGCGGTGCAAAGGGCAGCGGCAAATCACGCGCGTCGGTTCCAGCGGCCCAGTCGGCCAGCACCTTGCCCATCGTCGTGGTCATGGCGATGCCGCGTCCATTGCAGGCGCGGCCGGCAATCAGCCCCGGGCCGAGATCGAGGAGGTGCGGCAGGAAATCCGGTTCGACCGCCGCGATTCCCGACCAGCTGTAGGCAAGCGGCGGCAAATCGGGCAGGTCGAGGTGGCTGGCAAGCCGCCGCAAGATTGTTTGCGGCACGCGCGTATCGGCGCCAGGGCCAAGAATATGCATGCCGCCGCTGATCAGCCGGTTATCGGCGTCGAAGCGAAAGGTGAAGAGATTGCGCCTGGTATCGCCGACGCCTTGCCCCCCGGGAAGCAGTCGCGTGCGGATTTCGAGCGGTAGCGGCGCGGTCGCGATCTGGAAAACCTTCAGCGGAATATAGGTTCGCCGCAGCAACGGACTGAGCGACCCGCCATAGGCGTTGGTGGCGATCAATACCTTGGCCGCGCGCACCAAGCCCAACCCTGTTTTAAGCACCCAGCCATCGGCCCCGCGATCGATCGAGGTGACCGGCGTGTGTTCGAAAATCTTCGCGCCAGTCTTCTCCGCCGCATCGGCCAGTCCGCGCGCATAGGCGACCGGATTGAGCACGCCGCCGGAACGATCCATCCAGGCACCGACATGGCCGCGCGCGCCGGTCAGCGCTTCGACCTCCTGCCGATCCAGGGTGACGGCAGGCCGTCCGCGCCGCGCCCATTGGTCCGCACGTGATTTGGCCTTCTGCAAGGCGCCGGGCGAGTGCGCCGGCTGAATCCATCCGTTCTGCACAGCGTGGCAGTCGATGCCGTGCCGCCGGATCAGGCCGAAAACGAGGTCGGCACTGCCGGCGGCGAAATTGATGAGGCGCTCACCGCGCTCGGGGCCGAGATGCGCAAGGATGTTGTCCGGATCCATCCTGGCGAAGTTCGGCACGACGAAACCCGCGTTCCTGCCGGTCGCGCCCCAGGCGATGATCTCGGCTTCGAGCACAGCGACGGAGATGCCTTTTTCAGCGGCGTGCAGCGCGGTCGACAGACCGGAAAATCCACCGCCGACGATGGCCAGATCGACATCGAGCCTGCCTTGCAGCGTCGGCCGTTCCCGGCGATCGCGGTTGATGGCATGCCAGAGCGAAGTGCCATTCGCACCCTGCCGGACCAGAGCATTCATGAGCCGGAACTGCTTTTGTCCGTAGCGATCCGCTTACGCTTGCCAAAGCGCGGCCGCCTCGGCCTGTCGCCGAACAACCCGTTCGGCCGGATCAGCAGGATCACACAAAGCATGACGCCGATGGCGACGATCTGCAGCGAGGCAGCGCGTGCCTGCTGCTCGGGCGGGAAGAACACGCTGGTCAGCGTGCCCGATCCCGCCCATATCCCCCAGACCAGGACACTGCCGATGACGGCGCCGAGATTGCTGCCCGAGCCGCCGACGATCAGCATCACCCAGACCTGAAAGGTGAGGATCGGCAGATAATTGTCCGGCGCGATGAAGCCGGTGAAGTGCGCCTGCAGCGCGCCGGCCAGCGCCATGATGGCGCCGCCGACGGCAAACGCCTGGACGCGGTAGAAGCGCGCGCTCTTGCCCAGCGAAATCGCCGCCCGCTCGTCCTCCCGCAGCGCCTTCAGCACGCGACCCCACGGGCTTCGCGACAGATGCTCCAAAGCGAGATAGGCAATCAGCGTCACGGCACAAACGACAGCAAGGTTCGACAGGTTGAACAGCAGCGGCGTTTCGGCCAGGCCGCCGAAGGGACGCGGGATGAAGCCAATGCCGAACGGTCCGCCGGTCAGCTTCTGCGCGTTGAGCGCGACCAGCTGTACGACGACGGCCACGCCGAAGGTGGTGATCGCCAGATAGTCGGATCTAAGACGCAGCGTCGCCATGCCGGTAAGCGCGGCGGCAATGCCGCCGACGGTCATGGCGCCCGCCCAGCCGGCGAGGATGGGCAGGCCGAAGCCGCCGAGGCGCGCGGGATCGTCCGGTGTCGTCAGCAGTGTCGAGGTGTAGGCGCCGATGGCGACAAACCCGGCGAGGCCGACGTTGAACAGGCCGGTCAGGCCCCATTGCAGGTTGAGCCCCAGCGTGACCAGCGAGAAGATCAGCGCCGTGGTCAGGAAGAACGCGCCGTAGCCGATGAGATCGATCATCTTTCCCGAACTCCGAAAAGGCCGATCGGCCGCACGAACAGCACCGCCATCAGGATGATGAAGGAGACGGCGGCGCGCCATTCGGCGCCGATCAGTTGCACCGCGCCGGCTTCGGCGAGCCCGATGATCAGGCCGCCGAGCACCGCGCCCGGGATGCTGCCGATGCCGCCGAGGATAGCGGCGGCGAACATGGGCAGCAGCATGTCGAAGCCCATGAACGGGCGGATCTGCACCAGAATGCCGATCATCACGCCAGCCACGCAGGCGAGCGCGCCGCCGATGATCCAGGTGACGCGCACCACCTTGGCGACGTCGATGCCGACGATGCGGGCCAGTGCCGCGTTCTGGCTCAAGGCCTGCATCGAGCGGCCGGTCTGCGTACGCGTTATCAACAGATGCACGCCGAGCACGAGCACGGCGGTCAGCAGCAACAGGGCGATCTGGTCGGGCGTGATGCGGATGCCGAAGCCGACCGGCATGGCGATCTGGATCGCCCGGCTGAAATAGGTCGGCCGTGAGGTGAAGGTGAATTCGAGCAGGCTGCGCAGCGCCATCGAGGCGCCGAAACTCGCCATCACAACGATGATCGCCTGGCCTTGCGAGCGCAGCCGCGAAAACAGGATCTTGTCGAGCAGCAGCGCCAGCAAGGCGGTGAAGGCCATGCCGACGACCAATGCAACAAGGAGCGGCCAGCCGAAGGACAGCGGCCCGATCGGCGCTACCTTGCCGAATATCGCACCGATGGCACTGACCATGGCCAGCGTCGCATAGCTGCCCCAGGCCATGAAGTCGCCATGCGCGAAGTTCGAGAAGCGCAGGATCGAATAGGTGAGCGTGACGCCGATGGCGCCGAGGCCGATCATCGAGCCGGTCAGCAGTCCGTCGACGATGAATTGCAGGCTCATGCCGCGCCTCCCTGCTGATGCTGGGGGCGCTGGCCAAGATAGAGCTCGGCCACGACAGGATCATTCCACAATTCGGAGGCGATGCCCTCGTGCCGGTCCTTGCCCTCGACCAGCACATAGGCGCGGTCGCCAATGGCAAGCGCTGCCTTGGCGTTTTGCTCGACCAAAAGAATAGTAACGCCGGATTTGCGGATGCCGGCCAGCATCTCGAATACCATCGCGACGAATTTCGGCGACAGGCCAGCCGACGGCTCGTCCAGCACCAGCACCTTGGGATGGATGATCAGCGCCCGCGCCACGGCAAGCATCTGCCGCTGTCCCCCAGACAGATTGCCGGCGGCGGTGCGCCGCTGGCGGACGAGGTCGGGGAAGGCGGCGTACATTTCCTCGATGCGGACAGGGACTTCGCGCCGCTCGAGAATGCCGCAGGCAACCCTGAGATTGTCCTCCACCGACATCAGCGGAAAGATGTTCTCGGTCTGCGGCACGAAGGCAAGGCCTAGCCGCACCATGGTGTGGGCGGGCGCGGCGGTGATGTCCCTGCCGTCCAGCAGCACCGTGCCGCCGGTGATCGGGACAAGGCCGGCGATTGCCTTGATGAAGCTCGACTTGCCGGCGCCATTGGGGCCGAGCACGACGACGATCTCGCCTCTGCCGACGGTGATGGAGGCGCCGCGCACGATCGGTACGCCGGGTTCATAACCGGCTTCGAGATCGCGGACATCGAGGACGGTCTCGCTCATGCGATACCTCCGAGATAGGCCTCGATGACGCGCGGGTCTCGGGCGACTTCTTCCGCGGTGCCTTCGCTCAGCAACTGGCCGCTCGCCATGACCAGGACGCGATGGCAGAGCCGCGTCACCATGTCGATATTGTGCTCGATCAGCAGGAAGGTGATGCCGCGCGCGTTGATGTCGCGGATACGGTCGATGATGACTTCGAGCAGCGTCGCGTTGACGCCGGCCGCGGGTTCGTCGAGCAGGATGATCGCCGGATCGGCCATCATCACCCGGGCGAGTTCGAGCAGCTTGCGCTGGCCACCGGAAAGCACGCGCGCCGGCACATGCGCGAGATGGCTGAGGGTGACGAGTTCCAGCAGTTCGAGCGCCTTTGTCCGGGCAGCTCTTTCTTGCGCCGCCACCCGCCACGGCGTAATGAAGTTGGCGAGCAGCCTTTCGCCGGCCTGGCCCTGTGCCGCCAGCATGATGTTTTCGATCAGCGTCAGATTGGGCAGCGGGCGGGGGATCTGGAAGGTGCGGCCAAGGCCACGGCCGATGCGCAGGTGAGCGGCTTCGCCCGAGATGCGCGTGCCGTCGAGAAGGATATCGCCGCTGGTGGGCAGGATGCTGCCGGCCAGCAGATCGAACATCGTCGTCTTGCCGGCGCCGTTGGGTCCGATCAGGCCAAGGATTTCGCCCGCTTTGACATCGAATGAGACATCATTGACGGCGACAAGGCCGCCGAACCGCCTGACGACGTGGCTTGCCGTCAGAACCGGCGGACGGGTCTCCTTCCCCTGCCTTTCCGCTGCCTCGCTCATCAAACCCTCTGGCCGAAGACGGTCGTCGCCGTCTCCTGATTATGATTTGTGATCACACTTGCTTTGATCACGCTATTCGGCTTTAATTTCATCCGCAAGCCGAAAACCCGCCGAGAACGGAATTCCATGCAAAAGGCTGCCATCGAAAAAAACAACGAGGCGATTGCGGCCCAACTCGCGCCGGTCGGTCGCGAAACGGTGCAGGATCGCGTCTATTCCGAGCTGCGTCGGGCCTTGATCGGCGGTCTGTTCGAGCCGAGCCAGGTGCTGACGATCCGCGGTCTGGCCGATGCGCTGGTCACCTCGACCATGCCGGTGCGCGAGGCGCTTGGTCGGCTGATCACGGAAAAGGCGCTGGAGGCGCTGCCCAACCGTTCGGTGCGGGTACCGCCAATCACGCTGGAACGTCTCGACGATCTTTTGCGGGCCCGCATGCTGATCGAGGGCGAGGCGATCGCGCTGGCCGCCACTCGCATGGGGCCGCGCCAGATCGCCACCATCGAAACCATTCTCGGCGAATGGGACGAGATGCGGGCGCTGAAACACAAGAAGGATGTCGACCGCGAAGTGACGCTCAACCAGAGCTTTCACTTCGAGATCTACCGCTCCTGCGGCTCGGCCGTGCTGATCCCGATGATCGAGAGCCTGTGGCTGCAATCAGGTCCTTGCATCCGCGTCGCCATCTACGCCTTCTCGGAAGCCGGCGAGGTCGACACCGCCCAGTATCACCGCCGCATCGTTGAGGCGCTGGCCACGCAGGACGCACGCGCGGCGCGCGAAGCGCTTGTCGCCGACATCAGCCGGCCCTTCACCTTCCTACGCAGCAAACTGCAATCCGCCGCCGCGAAAGGCCAGATATGACCTCCATCAGGATCAGCGAGCCGCGCTCGAAGCTTTCCATCACGGCGCTGCTGTTGCCGGGGAAGGCGCCGGAAAACGCTGCCTTTCTCACGGCCTATCTCGCCACGCCACGTGTCGTCCCCGCCATTCACGCCATGTGGACGGGACCTGAGATTTCCTGCCCGGTTCCATCAGCCGATCTCGAGGGGCGGGCCTATGCCCAACCGCTGCCGGCCGAGAACGCGACGCTGACGCCGCAGCCGGGCGACATCGTGTTGTCCTACGTTCCGCCGCGCATGTGGGGCGGCAATCCCAATGCCATCTTCGACATCGGCCTGTTCTACGGGCAGGGCGCGCGTCTGCTGTTCCCGATCGGCTGGCTGGCCGGAAGCGTGGTGGCGCAGGTATCTTCTGGGGAGCGCGATCAGTTCGCCGCCGCCTGTGGGATAATCCGGGGCAACGGCGCCTGCGATATCACCTTCAGCCTGGTGGAGACCTCAAATGGCTGACGACAGTTTCGAGCTCTTCGATCTCCGCGTCGAGGCGGTTATCCCGCAGGGCAAGCCGATCTATTGCGGCGCCAAGGCCGGCGACTATTTCGAACTCAAGGGCGAGATGCTGTCGATGCCGGCGGGGCAGGGCTTCTCGGTCTATTCGATCTCGGCGGTGCTGCCGCTGCTGGCGGCGAAGCAGCGCGCGACCCACCCGAATGACTGGATGACCTCGGACGCCGAGATCGCCTGTCCCGATCCCAACTGCGCCAGCCGGCTAAGGATCGTCAGGACCGGTAAGCGGCGGTTCAGCCATGCCGAAACCACGGCCGTGCCGCTGCCGAAGGAGAATGACCTGACATGACCGCCAAGGCCTTCGAGCTCAGCCCCGGCTATACCGTTTCGCGTGTCATACGAGGTGGCTGGCAACTGGCCGGCGGCCATGGCGCCATCGATCGTAGCCAAGCCGTGACCGACCTCATCGCCACCTTCGACGCCGGCATCTGGACCTATGACTGCGCCGATATCTACACCGGCGTCGAGGAGCTGATCGGCGCCGCGCGCCTGCGGCTGGCCAATGAGCGCGGCCTCGATGCAGCGGCCAAAATGAAGGTGCACACCAAACTGGTGCCCGATCTCGAACGGCTCGCTACGATCAGCCGCGACTACATCAGGGGCATCGTCGACCAGTCGCTTCGCAGGCTGAAGACCGAGCGGCTCGACCTCGTGCAGTTCCATTGGTGGGATTATGCGCAGCCGCGCTATGTCGAGGCGATGGGTTGGCTCAACGAGCTTCGGCTCGAGGGCAAGCTGCGCAATCTCGGTACCACCAATTTCGACACGCCCCGGCTTGCCGAAATCCTGGCAGCCGGCATACCGCTGGTTAGCCAGCAGCTGCAATATTCGGTGCTCGATCAGCGCCCGGCGCACAGCCTCGCCGCACTTGCACAGGAAAACGGCGTGAGCTTCCTCTGCTACGGTTCGGTGGCCGGCGGCTTCCTCAGCGGCAGATGGCTCGATGTCGCCGAACCCGCCGTGCTGCTCGAAAACCGCTCGCTGGTCAAATACAAGCTGATCATCGATGATTTTGGCGGCTGGGACCTGTTCCAGCAACTGCTTCGCGCATTGAAGGCGGTCGGCGACCGCCACGCCGTCGACATCGCCACGATCGCCAGCGCCTGGGTGCTGGAGCAGCCGCAAGTGGCGGCGGTCATCGTCGGTGCCCGCAACCAGGCGCATGCGCTGGCCAACGCCAGAATCATGGATGTCGTACTCGACGCCGATGACCGTGCGCGGATTGCCGCCGCCATAGCGCGGGGCAACGGTCTTGAGGGAGACGTCTACACGCTGGAGCGCGACCGGCACGGCCGCCATGGCTCGATCATGCACTACAATCTCAACGCGGGCCGGATATGAAAACCACGAACGACAAGTTGTTTTCGCAGGCCAGCACCGAAGTCGTCGACCTGCATCGCTTTTTCGTCGACTGGTTCGTTGCCGAACGCGCTGACCAAGTGGATTTCGGCCGCTTCGAAGCCGTCATGGGCGAAGGCCTGACCATGATCGCACCAGGCGGCCAGATCCTCGACCGCGATGCCGTGATCGACCATGTGCGCTCCAGCCGCGCCACCTGCGACAACGGCTTCGCCATCTCGATCGAGGACATCCGGCCCGGCTGGCAGGCAGCCGGTACGATCGTCGTCCTCTATGTCGAGGCGCAGCTGCGCGCGGGCAAGCACAGCCGCCGCCAGTCGAGCGCGGTCTTCACCACCAGTTCATCGGCGCCCAACGGCGTCCAATGGCGGCATCTGCATGAAACCTGGCTGCAGGTGCCGGAACACTGAGACTTTCCAGCGTGAAATCAGTTCGTGTAACTCAAGGGGAACAACAATGAGAAAGACGATACTCCAGCTCACTACTGCTCTTGCTCTCGTCACGATTGCCAGTGCCGCACAGGCCGCCGACTGCAAGATCACCGTCGGCCTCGTCATGGAACTGACCGGCCCGGCCGGCGAATACGGCCAGGCCGGCGCCAAGTCGGTCGAGATGGCCTTCCGCGACATCAACGAAGCCGGCGGGGTACGCGGCTGCGATCTCGTTACCGACACGCGCGACAGCCAGAGCCAGGGCAACATCGCGGTCGACGCCGCCACCCAGCTGGTTCAGGTCAAGAAAGTGCCTGTTATCATCGGTGGCATCATCTCTTCGGTGTCGATCCCGATCCTGACCTCGGTGACCGCGCCGGCCAAGATCGTCCAGGTCTCGCCGGCCTCATCCTCGCCGACGCTGACGACACTCGGTCGCGATGGCAAGACCAACGGCATCTTCTTCCGCACCATCACCTCGGACGCGCTGCAGGGCGTGGCCGCTGCCAAATACGCCGTCGACAAGGGTTTTAAGAAGCTGGCCATCATCCACGTCAACAACGACTTCGGCGTCAACATGGTGGCCGAATTCTCGCGTGCCTACAAAGCGCTCGGCGGCACCATCGTCTCCGACACGCCCTATAACGAGAAGCAGTCGAGCTATGCCTCGGAAGTCACCGCGGCGATGGCCGGCGAGCCGGATGGGCTTTACCTGGTCAGCACGCCCGTCGACGGCGCCACCATTGCCCGCACCTGGATCTCGCAGGGCGGCGTGCAGAAATTCCTGCTCAATGACGGCATGAACAGCCCTGATTTCATCGAGTCGGTTGGCGCCGATTATCTGAAGGACGCCTATGGCACGTCTTCTGGCACCAGCCCGACCGCCTCGACGGAGTATTTCACCAAGAACTACAAGGCGTTTTCCGGGATCGAACCGACAAACCCCGCGGCCGACCGCTCCTATGATGCCGGTGCCATTGTCGGGCTCGCCATCGCGATTGCTGGCTCCGAGGACCCGGCCAAGATCAAGGACGCGATGTACAAGGCGGTCGATCCGGCCGGCACGCCGATCTATGCCGGCAAGGAAGAATTCGCCAAGGCGCTCGGCCTGATCAAGGATGGTAAGCCGATCCGCTATGAAGGCGTCATCGGTCCGGTCGCCTTCGACAAGTTTGGCGACATCACCGGTCCGTTCCGGCTGTGGAAAATTGCCGACGGCAAAGTGACCACCGACGGCGAAATGACCACCGACGACGTCAACGCGCTGCAGGCCAAGCTTCAGTAAACCGCGCGGTCCTTCCGGCATCAATCTCGGCTCTCGCGATTGATGCCGGTATCGCTTGCACGGCATGCAATCACGAATAGGATCGGCGGGCTGCAATTTGGGAATGGCGAGCGTGTTGGATAAGGATATTCATCGGGCCACCCGGTTGTTGGATGCTGACGATGCGCCTTGTCGCGCAGGCGCCTGAGCCGGATGTCGCCTGAAACGCAACAGCTTCTCTCCGCGCTTGGCGACAGGCTGGGCGCGGGCGGCGTGCTCGCCGGCTCCGACGTTGACCAGCGGTACCGCGACGATCCCGACGGCAAGCTCGGCGCGCTTCCCGAAGCCGTGCTGCGCCCGCTCGACACCGAGGGTGTCGCGGCAGCACTCGCCGCGTGCAACGCTCTTCGCCAGCCGGTCGTCATCCAGGGCGGCCGCACCGGGCTGGCCGGTAGCGCGCGCGTTCAACCGGGCGAGATCGTGCTGTCGCTGGA
Source organism: Mesorhizobium sp. B2-3-13 (assembly GCF_006442195.1). Taxonomy (NCBI): domain Bacteria; kingdom Pseudomonadati; phylum Pseudomonadota; class Alphaproteobacteria; order Hyphomicrobiales; family Phyllobacteriaceae; genus Mesorhizobium; species Mesorhizobium sp. B2-3-13. The sequence goes on along the minus strand of NZ_VFVQ01000008.1, from coordinate 107,543 downwards.
GCGCATGATCGGCCTTGCCGCGCCGGATCGTCAAGCCGCCACGATCGTTGTCGAAGCCGGCGCAACGTTGCAGGCCGTGCAGGAGGCTGCCGATGGCGCCGGTCTGATGTTCGGCGTCGATATCGGCGCGCGCGGCTCGGCCTCGGTCGGCGGCAACATCGCCACCAATGCCGGCGGCATCCGCGTGCTGCGCTACGGCATGTACCGCGCACAGGTGCTGGGACTGGAGGCCGTGCTTGCCGACGGCAGCGTTCTGACGTCGCTCAAAGGCTTGCCCAAGGACAATTCCGGCTACGACCTCGGCCAGCTCTTCATCGGCGCGGAGGGGACGCTCGGCGTCGTCACCCGCGCCGCGCTCAAACTGCACCCGAAGCCCGCATCCGAAGTGAACGCCTTCTGCGCGCTGCCTTCGCTCGATGCGGCGATCGCGTTGCTTGCGCTGCTCCGGCAAAAGCTCGGCCCCTTGTTATCAGCCTATGAGGTCAACTTCGCGCCGCTCTATGACATCATGGTCGCCAGCATGACCATGCCGGCGCCGTTGCCTCCCGGCTCACCCGTCTATGTGCTGGCCGAAATCCAGGGCAGCGAGCCCGAACGCGACGGCGAGCGCTTCGCCGAGGTGCTGATGCAGGCGGTCGAGGACGGCGTCGTCGACGATGTGGTCGTCTCGCAGTCACCGCGCGAGTTCCGCGCGCTCTGGGATGTGCGCGAGGATGCCAACCGCGTCCTGTTTTCGATGAAAGGCCTGATCGGCGTCGACATCAGCATCTCGCTGGCGCGCATGGCAACCTTCCTGCAGGAAGCCGATGCCGCCATCCATGCCGTCGATCCCGGCGCCGACATCTATGTCTTCGGCCATCTCGGCGACGGCAACCTGCACTATCAGGTCCTGACGATGGATCCGGCGTCGGCCTACGGTATCATCTATCGCGGCGTGGCGGCGGCCGGAGGCGGCGTGTCGGCCGAGCACGGCATAGGCCTCGACAAGAAGCAGTGGCTGCATCTGGTGCGCAGCAACGCCGAGATCGCCACGATGCGGCGGCTGAAGGCGGCGCTCGATCCGAACAACATTCTCAATCCAGGTCGCGTCTTCGATCTCAACCCAGCTGCATCTGCCGGATGATCATCCTGGCTTAAACCTCAGTTCCGTTCAGTCGCCATCTGCTTGGGAATGAGAAAACGGGCGGCGAGCACGCAGAGCAAGACGGTGAACATCAGGATCAGCGCCACCAGCGCGTTGATGTCGGGCGAGAAGCCAAGCCGCATCATCGCCCACAGCCTGACCGGCAGCGTGCTTTGCGTTCCGGTGACCAGGATGGTGATCATGGTTTCGTCGAACGACAGCGCGAAGGCCAGGATGGCGCCGCCGACCATGGCGCTCGACAGGTTCGGCAGGATGATGCGCCAGAAGGTCTGCCAGCCGCTGGCGCCGAGATCGTAGGATGCTTCGACGAGCGTGCGGCTCATCGACTGCAGCCGCATCAGCACGGTGCGATAGACGATCGCCAGCACGAAGACGGTGTGGCCGATGACGACGGTCAGCAGCGAGCGCTCGAGGCCGATCTCGCGGAAGAAGATCAGCAGCGCCAGGCCGCTGATGATCGGTGGCATCAGGAATGGCAGGAAGACGATGAACTGCAGAACCGAACGTCCCGAGCGGCGGCCGTGATAGTAGAGCGCCAGCAGCGTTCCACTGACCACCGACAGCACGACGGTACAGACGCCGACGATCAACGTGGTGCGCAGGGCGGCCAGGATGTCATGGTTCCGCGCCAGCGCCACATAGGTCGAAAGGGTGGGTGACGACCAGTCGACATTGCCATGTGAAATGGTGAAGAACGACGACACGATCGGCACGAAGAGCGGGCTGTAGAGCAGCACCGCGACCAGCGCCGTGATCGCGGCCAGGAAGATGGTGGACGGCCGGGGTAGCGCGCTCATACCGACGTTCCCCGGCTGCGTCCGAACCGTTCGCCCATGAGAATGGCGGCGATCACCACGATCGCAAGCGCCACCGACAGCGCCGCGCCGAACGGCCAGTTATAGGCCGTGCCGAACTGGCTGTAGAGGATGCGGCCGAAGGTGAAGCCGCTGATCCCGCCGACCATCTGTGGCGTCAGGAAATCGCCGATCGCCAGCACGAAGACGAAGCTCGCCGCCGAGGCGACGCCGGGCAGGCTGAGCGGCAAGGTGATGCGCAGGAACGTCTGCAGGCCACTCGCGCCAAGGTCGTCCGAGGCACGCAGCAAGGTCTGCGGGATCCGCTCCAGCGACAGGAAGATCGGCAGGATGGCGAACGGGATCAAAAGCAGGCTCAGCGTCAAAAGGATGGCGTTCATGTTGAAGACGAAAAGCGTCGACGGCTGATCCAGGATGCCGAGCGCCACCAGCGCCTTGTTTAGGAAGCCGTTGAGGCCGAGGATGCTGCGGATTGCGTAGATCTTGATGACGTAGCTCATCAGCAGTGGCACCAGCAGCAGCATCAGCAAGGCATAGCGCCACCGTCCCTCCAGCGTCGTCAGGAAATAGGCCGCGGGGTAGGCGAGCAGGATGCAGATCACCGCCACCGACACGCACAGCACGATGGTGTTCCAGAACACCGGCAGAAAGATAGGGTCGGTGACGAACCTGACATAGTTGCCGAGTGTCGGCGCGTAGACGATCGTGCCCTGGTCGACGCTGAAGAAACTGTAGACCAGGAAGATTGCCAGCGGCAGGAGGACGAAGATCACCGGCAGCGCGAAGGCCAGCACTGTGACCAACTGTGACAATCGCCGTTCCGCAGCGTGTGTCGAGCCGGCTCCGCTCATGCCAGCACCAGATGGCCTTCATGCGGCGCAAAGCAGAGCGAGACCGTCTCGCCTGACTTGAGCGCGCTGCCGTCGATCCGGCTCGGCATGCGCAATCGCAGGCGTTGCGCTGCATCGTCCGCCCCCGCCATGATCGTGGCGACTGTCGACGAGCCGGCAAAGGCCAGCTCGGCGATGCGGCCGGAAAAGCGGTTGTCGCCATCATTGGCATCCGCAAGACGCAAGGCTTCAGGACGGAACGCCGCGAAGGCGTTGGCGCCGTCGGGGGCGGCCTTCAGATGCGGCTGGTCGCCGATCGAGCAGACCAGGCGTCCAAGGGCCGTCTCGATCGGACGCTGCCCGCCCTGCACGGGACCGAGCCTTCCGGCCACCAGATTGTTCTCACCAAAGAAGCGCGCCACGAACTCGCAATTCGGCTTGTAGTAGAGCTCGTGCGGCGTGCCGAGCTGACGGATATGGCCGGCCTGCATGACGCAGATCCGATCGGCCATGCCGATCGCTTCCTCCTGGTCATGAGTGACGAACAGGAAGGTGGTCTTGATCTCGCGCTGGATGGATTTCAGGAATTCCTGCATCTGCCGGCGCAATTCGAGATCGAGTGCCGCGAGCGGCTCGTCGAGCAGGATCAGGCGCGGCTGGCAGATCAGCGCCCGGGCGAGCGCGACGCGCTGGCGCTGGCCGCCCGAAAGCTGCGCCGGGAAGCGCTCGGCAAAGCGGCCGAGCTGTACCAGCTCGAGGGCTTCTCCGACACGGCGCGCGATCTCCTTGCGCTTGAGATGGCGCACCGAAAGCCCATAGCCGACATTGCCGGAAACCGTCATGTGCGGGAACAGCGCATAGTCCTGGAACACGGTGTTGAACGGCCGCCGGTTGATCGGCATGCGGCTGATGTCCTGGCCGTCCAGCTGGATCTCGCCCGAGCTCAATGGCTCCAGCCCGCCGATCAGCCGCAGGACCGTGGTCTTGCCCGAGCCTGACGGTCCAAGAACGGTGAGGAACTCACCGTCCCGGATCGACAGGTCGATGTCGTGCAGCACGGGAACCGTGCCGTAGGATTTCGAGACGGACCGCAGCGTCAAGAGGTCGGTGTTCTGGCTCATGGATTATTCTCGCATACGCTTCGGCGGTCCGGAACGTCCGGACCGCCGGGTCCTTCGAGGTCAGGTGCGGAAGGGATCAGGGCGTCGCCTTGACCTCGTTCCACATGTCCGAACGCTTGAGCGGGTCCTCGACATTGTTGAGCCAGACCAGCTTGTCATTGCCGCCGGCGCTGCTCGTCTCGACCACGGTGTTGCCGAATCCGGTACGCTCGGAAAGCTCGCCGCCGATCTTCTTGCTCAGCATGAAGTCGATCCACTTCTCGGCCGCCGCATTGTCGCGGACGCCCTTGGAGATCACCCAATTGTCGAGCCAGGCAAGCGCCCCTTCGCTCGGATTGACGTAGGCGACATGAGCGCCGATCTTCTGCAGCGCCTTGACCTGCTGCTGGCCGTAATTGGCCCAGATCAGCGCAACGTCATTGTTCTGGTAGATCTGCTGGGCCTCGTCGGCGGTGGTGTAGAAGCTCAGCACATTGCGCTTGAGTTCGACCAGCTTGGCCTTGACCGCCGCCATCTGCTCCTCATTGAGGTTGAACGGATCCTTGTAGCCGAGCGTCAGCGCGGTGAACGAGAAATTGTGCTCACCATTGTCATAGGCGAGGATCTTGCCCTTGTAGGCCGGATCCCACAGGACCGACATCGAGGTCGGCGCCGGCTTGACCTTGTCAGTGTCGTAGATCAGCCCGATGGAATCGAAGCAGAACGGAATGCCGTAGACCTTGCCGTCCTTGGTGTCGCCGCTGACCTGGGACAGATCGCGGAAGCGCGGCAGCACGTCCTTCTGGTTCGCCAGCTTGGTGATGTCGATCGGCGATACCAGATCGGCCTTGATGTAGCGCTGCAGCTGGGCGGTGTTGACGGCGAAGACGTCGAAGTCCTGCCCTTCGCTACCTTTGATCTTGGCCCAGATCTCGTCATCGCTGCCGATGAAGACGACATCGACGCCGATGCCGGTGGCGGCGGTGAAGTCCTTCACCCAGTCCGGGTCGGCATAGCCGTCCCAGGCCAGCACGCGCAGGTTCGCGGCGAGCGCCGCCGATGTCATCAGGCCGATGCCGAGCCCGATGGTCGCTAGTCTCATAAACGCTTTCTTCAGTCCCATTTTTAATCTCCCATTGTCGTTCTGGTGGACCGTAATTTCCGGGGCTGTCGCCGTCACAGCCGGGTGACGGCGACCAGTCCCTCGTCCGGCACCGACACCATCCGGTTACGCAGCGGCTTGCCGAATGCCTGTGCCTGGATTTCATATTCGTCGCCGGAAGCCGTCTTGACGCCGGAGGCGTAGCTCATCACCGCGGCACCGAAGAAATAGGCGTGCAGGTCGCCCGCCCTGCGGTGCATCGGGTAGCGGAAATGGAAATGTTCGAGATTGGCGATCGAGTGCGACATGTGCGCTTCACCCGACAGGAACTCCTGTTCCCAGATAACAGTGCCGTCGCGCAGAATGCGGGAATGGCCGCGCACTTCTTCGGGCAGGTCGCCGATCAAAAGTTCCGGGCCGATCGAGCAGGAGCGGAGTTTTGAGTGGGCGAGATAGAGGTAGTTCTCGGCCTCCGTCACATGGTCGGAATATTCATTACCCAGCGCATAGCCGATGCGGTAGGGGCGGCCGTCCGGCCCATTGAGGTAGAGCCCGACGATCTCGGCCTCTTCTGCGCCAGCTTTCGCGAATGCGGGCATCGGCAGATCGGCGCCGGGCGGCACGACACAGGTGCCGACACCCTTGAAGAACCATTCGGGCTGGATTCCGATCTTGCCGGCACCGGGCTTGCCGCCCTCCAGGCCCATGCGGAAGATCTTCAGCGAGTCCGATTCCTCGGCGTCCTCGCCGTGGGTCAGCACGTGCATCTTGTCGCGTGCGGCGGCACTTCCGGTGTGGGTCAGGCCGGTGCCGGTGACCAGGAACCGCGCCGGTTCCGGGTGGTCGACGGGAGCGAGCACGCAACCTTCGCGCAGCAGTTCGCCATAGTCGACCGTGGCCGCACCTGTCCGCTTCTCGATCAGCGACGCGATGGACGCGCCCTCGGCGATCGCCGCTTCGGCGAGTTCCAGCACGGTGCTGGTCTTGTCGAGTGGATGCAGGCGATTGCCGTCATCGGAGACGCGGCCGACCCGCCTGCCGCCATCGATCGTTGTGTACTGAACCAGACGCATGAAATACCCTTCTTCCCTTGAGACTGTACCGGTCACACCCAGCCCGCATCGACGATGAACTGCTGGCTCGTGCACATGCGGCTGTCGTCGGCGGCAAGGAACAGTGCCATGCGCGCGATATCGGAAGGCTGCAGCCGGTCGGGCAGGCACTGCCGCTCCGCGATCTGGCGTTCGCCGGCCGGGTTCAGCCACAGCCGCATCTGGCGCTCTGTCATGACCCAGCCAGGCACCATGCAATTGACGCGGATGCGCTCGGGGCCGAGTTCGCGGGCAAGCGCCCGCGTCATACCATAGACAGCGGCCTTCGCGGTGACATAGGCCGGACAATCGGGATCGCCGACCATCCAGGTGATGGAGCCGAAATTGATGATCGAGCCGCCGCCATGCGCGCTCATCTGCGGACGCACCGCCTGGGCCGCGAAGAATTGATGGCGCAGATTGACCGCCATGCGGTCATCCCAATATGCCACAGTCACATCCTTGGTCTGATGGCGGTCGTCATTACCGGCATTGTTGCACAGCGCCTGGATCGGGCCGTTGTGCCGCGCCGCCTGCGCGGTGGCGGCCTGCAGATCTTCGACATTGCGCAGGTCGCAGGGAATGAACAGTGGGGCGGGATGTCCTTCGGTTGCGATCGCATCGACCAGACGTCGTGAAGGCTCCTGCGCCAGGTCGACGAAGGCGACGCGGCTGCCTTGGGCGCAGAAATGGCGCACCAGGCTCTCGCCGATGCCACTGCCGCCCCCGGTTATGAACACGCTGCGGCCCTTGAGGCTGGGGTAAGTCGCGTAGCTGCCGATCTGATCCGTCATCACGCGCCTCTCTAATGGGAATGCCGGGGGATGCCGGCGTCGCGCCGACCGACGAGAAAGTCGAAATCGCAACCCTTGTCGGCCTGCAGCACGCGCTCGACATAGAGGCTCTGGTAGCCACCCTGCGGCGGGGCCGGGGGCTTCCAGTCGCGGCGGCGGATCGCCAGTTCCTCATCCGAGACCAGCAGCTCCAACCGGCGGCCGGCAACATCGAGCTCGATGAGATCGCCGTCGCGCACCAGCGCCAGCGTGCCGCCTGCCGCCGCCTCGGGCGCCACATGCAGCACCACCGTGCCGTAAGCCGTGCCGCTCATGCGCGCGTCCGAAATGCGCACCATGTCGGAGACGCCTTCCCTGAGCAGCTTGGCCGGCAGCGGCATGTTGCCGACCTCGGCCATCCCGGGATAACCGCGCGGTCCGCAATTCTTAAGCACCATCACCGAAGACGCATCGATATCCAGCTCCGGATCGTCGATGCGGGCGTAGTAATGCTCGATGTTCTCGAAGACGACGGCCTTGCCGCGATGCTGCATCAGCTCAGGCGTTGCCGCCGACGGCTTGATGACCGCCCCATTGGGCGCCAGATTGCCGCGCAGGATCGAGATGCCTCCCTCCTTGGTCAGCGGCTCGCTCAGCGGCCGGATGACTTCACGGTTGTAGTTTGGCGCGCCATCGATCAGTTCACCGATGGTCTTGGCGCTGACGGTCATGGCGTCGCGATGAAGAAGCCCCACTTCATCAAGCGACGCCATGACCGCCGCTAGCCCCCCGGCATAGTAGAAATCTTCCATCAGGAACCGGCCCGACGGCATCAGGTCGACGATGGTCGGAACGTCGCGGCCAAGGCGGTCCCAGTCATCGAGGCCGAGATCGACACCGACCCGGTTGGCGATGGCGATCAGATGCAGCACCGCATTGGTCGAGCCGCCGATCGCGCCGTTGACGCGAATGGCGTTTTCGAAGGCCTCCCTGGTCAAGATCTGCGAAATCGTCACGTCCCGGTGGACTAGGTCGACGATCTGCCGTCCGGCCAGTTGGGCGAGCACGCCACGGCGCGAATCAACCGCCGGGATCGCCGCATTGTCCGGCATGCCGATGCCGAGCGCCTCCACCATGCTGGCCATCGTCGAGGCTGTGCCCATCGTCATGCAACTGCCCGCCGACCGGCTCTGGCCCTGCTCGGCCGCGAGGAAGTCGGAGATCGGCATGCGGCCGGCCTTGACCTCCTCGGCGAATTTCCAGACATGCGTCCCCGAGCCGATATCCTGTCCGCGGAACTTGCCGTTGAGCATTGGCCCACCAGAGACGGCGATGGTCGGCAGATTGCACGAGGCAGCCCCCATCAGCAGCGCCGGCGTGGTCTTGTCGCAGCCGACCAGCAGGATGACGCCGTCAATCGGATTGCCACGGATGGATTCCTCGACATCCATGCTGGCCAGGTTGCGGAACAGCATGGCCGTGGGGCGCATGTTGCTTTCGCCCAGCGACATCACGGGGAACTCCAGCGGCAGGCCGCCGGCTTCATAGACACCACGCTTGACGTGATCGGCCAGCGCCCGCAGGTGGGCATTGCACGGGGTCAGTTCCGACCAGGTGTTGCAGATGCCGATCACCGGGCGGCCGTCGAAAGCATCTGCCGGGATGCCCTGGTTCTTCATCCAGCTGCGATGCATGAAGGCGTTCTTGCCTTGCCCGCCGAACCAGGCTTCGGACCGCAGTTTGCGCTTGGTCTCGGTCACGATTGCAGGCCCCGATCGTTGCGGCGTTTGTTGCGGTTCTCGACGCTGCGGCGCACGTCATCCTCGGCATTGTCGATGAGCACCAGCAGCGCCTTTTGCGCGCCCGCGGCGTCGCCGGCGGCGATCTTCTCGGCCACTTCCCGGTGCAGCGGCAAGGAGTGGCGCTGGCCCTCAGGATTGTCGTTGGAGAGGCGAAAGCTCATTACCAATGCGGTCTCGACCAGCGCCGCCAGCGAGCCGATCAGCTCGTTGCCGGTCATGCGCAGAATGGTCTGGTGGAACAGAAGGTCAGGCTTGGCGAAGCGGTCGCCGTCGTCGCTGACTGCTTCCATTTCGGTGAGCGCGGCATGGATCTCGGCGACCTGCACCGGTGTGGCGCGCTGGGCGGCAAGGGCCGCCGACATCGGCTCGATGGCGCGGCGCAATTCGAACAATGCCCGGACATCGTCGGCGCTGACACCGCCAGCATAGCGCCATGACAGGACGTCGGGATCGAGGAAATTCCAGTCCGCGCGCGGACGCACCCGTGTGCCGGTCTTCGGCCGCGATTCCACCAGCCCCTTGCCGGCCAGCACCTTGATCGCCTCGCGCAGCACCGTGCGGCTGACCCCCAGCATCTCGCTGGAATCATCGGCATTCGGCAGGGCTTCGCCGGGCAGGAAATCGCCTTGCACGATGCGCAAGCCGATCTGCTCGACCACCGTCGCGTGCAGCGCGGTGGAACCGCTGGAAACCGCCACGGCAACCCGTGACGTGCGCGCAGTGCTGAATGATTTTCTATTCTTCATACTATTCATATGATATGTCTTATAGCCATGGCGGTTGGAGTCAAGGGATTGGGGAGTGCCGATGACAAAGAAATCCGCAGCCGTTGCCGCGCAACGCACGGAGCTGGTCTCGATCACTGACGGCATCGCGACGGTCGAAATTGCTCCGGCAGCCGGCGGAGCACTGGCGTCGTATCGGTGGTGGCAAAATGGTTCAGCCGTGGATTGGCTACGCCCGGCCGATCCAGCGGCGATCAGCCGTCGCGATGCCGGCGCCATGGCTTGCTTTCCGCTTGTGCCCTATTCCAATCGGATCAGGGGTGGCCGCTTCGAATTCGCGGGGCGCCCCATTCGACTCCCGACGGGTCCGGACGATCCACATCATGAGCACGGCCATGGCTGGCGTCACCCGTGGACGGTCGTGAGCCATGAAGCGAGCATGGTCGTCCTGCGCTATCGCCACGCCGCCGATTCCTGGCCATGGAGCTATGAAGCCGAGCAGAAGATCTCTCTGGCAGGCGGCAGGCTTTGCATGACTATTGCGGTGCGCAACCTGTCGGACGCGCCGATGCCGGTCGGCTTCGGCCTCCATCCCTGCTTTCCGGCGACACCGTGGACGCATGTCCAGGCCCGGGTATCAGGCATGTGGGAAACCGATACGGAGGTCCTGCCCATCCGGCATGTCCCGCCGCCTGCAGGCGCCGATCCATCCATCGGCTTTGACGTATCGGAAGTGGACTTCGACACGGTCTTCACCGGGTGGGCGCGCCACGCCCGGATTTCTTGGCCCGAACGTGGACGGCAGCTGGATATCGAGGCGGAGGCGCCGCTCGATTTCCTCGTCCTCTACACCCCGCCCGGCGAGCCGTTCTTTTGCGCCGAGCCGGTCAGCAACATCACCGACGCCTTCAACCGGATGGACCACGAGGATGTCAGCACCGGCTGCATCGTGCTGGCGCCCGGCCAAAGGCGATCCGCCAGCGTTCGCTTCACGCCGTCATTGGCGGTTTGATCTTCCTTGTCAGCCGCAAGACGACGCCGGAGCCCTTGATGCCGCCAAATGGCATCTGTACTTCATCTCCGACCGCCGCTCGCGACCTCGTTGGCGACCTCGCCGGCTGAAATGATCACACCGCATGGCTCTGCCGCATGAAGGCGCGGCCGAATGATTCCGAGACCGTCTCGATCTCGGTGGCCGGCGCGGTCATGCCGTTGGTGCAAAATATCATTTTGCCGAACCAAATGCCTTGTGCAATGTGGAAATGGAGGATCGAAATCGTGCCATTCGTCACCCTTGGCGGCGTCACGCTGCATCACCGCTATGTCGAGGCGAACGGCAGGACGCCACCGCTGGTCTTCATCAATTCGCTCGGCACCGACTTCCGCATCTGGGACGAGGTCGTTGCGCTTCTGGCCGGCGAGATGCCTCTGCTCGTCTATGACAAGCGAGGTCACGGGCTTTCCGACAATGGCACCGGCGTACGCTCGATTGACGACCATTCCGACGATCTGAGCGCCCTCATCGACCATTTCGGTTTCAACGGGGTTGTCCTGGTCGGCCTGTCGGTTGGCGGCATGGTCGCGCAACGCCTCTACGCCCGCCGGCCCGAGATCGTCCACGCCCTGGTCCTCAGCGATACGGCCCACAAGATCGGCACTGCCGAGAGCTGGAACAGCCGCATTGCGACCATCGAGCGCGACGGCATCGAGGCGATCGCCGATGGCGTGATGAAAGTGTGGTTCACGCCGGATTTCCATGCCGCGCGCACCGCCGATCTTGCCGGCTGCCGCAACATGCTGATCAGACAGGCACTGCCCGGCTATATCGGAACCTGCATGGCGGTCCGCGATGCCGACTTCACCGACGCGGCATGCCGCATCATCGTGCCGACGCTCTGCATCGTCGGCGACCAGGATGGCTCCACGCCTCCCGATCTCGTCCGTTCGCTGGCCGCTCTGATCCCCGGCGCGCGTTTCGAGATCATCCGCGACGCCGGACATATTCCTTGCGTCGAACAACCTGAAGCGCTGGTCGCGCTGATCCGCGATTTCATCGCATCGCTTCCCCCTGGAGCACAAACCCATGGATGAAAGCCCGGCAACGCAGCCAGATGTCGTGCCGACCTTGCGGTGCGCCGTGCTAAAACCGGTATCCACTTTTTGGGATCATGCTTTAGCTATCCCTTGATGGCCGAGCCGACGATGGAATCGACGAAGAAGCGCTGCAGGAAGACGAACAGGATGAGCGGCGGCAGTACGGCCAGCGTCGCGCCGGCCATCACCAGCCCGGTGTTGACAGCGCCCCGGTTGTAGCTCAACAGCCGGCTGAGGCTGATGACGATCGGATAGACATCGGCATTGCCCTGCAGCACGGTCAGCGGCCACAGATAGCTGTTCCAGTGATAGACGAAGGCGAAGAGGGCCAGTGCGGCGATCGCCGGAGCGACGCTGGGCGCGACGATCTTGTAGAGGATCAGCAGCTCCGAGGCGCCGTCCATGCGCGCGGCGTCGATCAGATCGTCGGGCACGCCTGCAATGAACTGGCGCATCAGGAAGATGCCGAAGGCATTAGCGAGGTTGGGCGCGATGATGCCGGCGAGGCTGGCATTGAGGCCGATCGAGCCGACGAGGCGGTAGAGCGGGATCAGCGTCACGATCGGCGGCAGGAACATTGTGGCGATCAGCACCGAAAACAAAAGCGAGCGGGCAGGGAAGTGGTATTTGGCGAAGGCGTAACCGGCCATCATGGAGGTGATGAGGATACCGGCCGTGGTGATCGATGCGATGACCAAGGAATTCCACATGGAGCGGCCGACATTGACCACGCCGGAGACCTTTTCATAGGCATCGAGGCTCGGCGTATGCGGGATCCAGACCGGCGGCACCTGCATGCTCTCGGCCGGGGTTTTCAGGCTGGACAGCACCATCCACACCAGCGGGAAGGCGGATGCAACGGCGACGAGCAGCATCAGCGTGGCCAGCAGCGCCTTGCGGCCGGAGGGGCGTCTACGCGCAAACCAGCTCGACGATCCCGCGCTCATTCCTGGTCCTTCCGGTTGGCGAGTGCGAAGAGTGCGCAGACGACGACGATCAGCGACAGCATCAGCATGACAGCCATGGCTGAACCCAGCCCGCCCTGCGCGCGTTCGATACCAACGCGGCGGATGTGATAGGTCAAGACATTGGTCGAGCCGACTGGCCCGCCCTGTGTGATCAGCGCCACGGGCTCGAACACCTGCACAGCGTTGATGATGGCGATGACGGCGCTGAACAAAAGCGTGCGCCGCATCAACGGCAAGGTGATGAAGCGGAACTGCTCGAAGCGATTGGCGCCGTCGAGCTTCGCCGCCTCGTAGAGGCTGCCGGGTATCTGCGTCAGGCCGGCGATCGCCAGCACGGTGAAATAACCGACCTGCTGCCAGACGTTGAGGAAGACGATCGAGATCAGCGCCGAGCGCGGCGACGACAAGAAGGGTTGCGGTCCGACGCCGACCAAGCCAAGCATCTGGTTGAGCGGCCCCTCGCTCGGCGAATAGAGCTTCGACCAGACCAGCGCCACCGCGATCATCGGCACCATATAGGTGGAGAACAGCACCGTCCTCAGCTCCGTGCCGCCAGCGACATCGTGCTGGTAAACCATCAGGCCGAAGGCTACCGAGAGCGGCAGGATCAGGATGACGGATAGTGCGGTATAAATAGCGGTGTTGGTCAACGCGCCCTTGAAGTCGCGTCCGACCGAGGTCGGCCCAAAGATCTCGCGGAAATTGTCGAGGCCGATGAAGCTCGCACTGGAAAACGGCGTTTGCGTCGACCAGTCCTGGAACGACAGCCAGACGGTGAGCAGCATCGGCAGCAGGATGAATATGCCGATCAGCGTCACGGCGGGCGTAAGCATGATGCCCGCCGAGGCACGGTACCTCTGGATCATTACGTTCTGATCATTACTTGGCTCTGATGACTACTTGGCGGCGCGTTCCAGGATCGAAGTGGCGTCGGCCTGCGCCGTCGCCTGCGCATCCTTGGCCGAGACCTGGCCATACTGCAACGCCTCGATCGTCTGCTGTAGGGATTCCGAGAATTCCTGTCCGCCCGGCACCACCGGGAAGGGTTTTGCATCGGCGAGCACGCTGACATAGCCGGACAGGAATTCCGAGCCGAGCTTGTCCTTGTGCGCTTCGATGTCGGAGGTGCGCGACGGCAGGATGCCCATCGACATCAAGATATCGGACATCGCCGAAGCGCCGCTCTTGCCGGATTTCGGATTGTTGAGCCAGGCGAGGAATTCCCATGCCGCCTTCTGCTCGGCCTGGCCCGCATTGGCATTGACCACGGTCATCCAGGAATAGGAAATCGAATGTGGCTTGTCGCCGCTCGGGCCGACCGGGATAGGTGCCGTGGCGATGTCGGTGAACTTGTCGCCCATGCCGGTCTTCAGCGCGCTCTCCCACCAGTTGGCCATGATGATCATGCCGGTCTTGCCGGAGACGAAATTGTCGAGGAATGGCCCGGTGGTGTTGGCGTCGGCCGTCGCCATCGCCGGCACGCTGGCGCCGGACTTGACGAGGTCTTCATAAAGCTGGAACGTCTCGCCGGCCTGCTTGCTGTCCAGCACTGGCTTGCCGTCCTTGACCAGCTCGCCGCCATTGGAAACCAGCAGCGAGGCGAAGGGATGGACGACGCCGGCCGCCCATGAATTGATCATGCCGAACCCCTGCTGGCCGGCATCCTTGTTGGTCAGCTTTTTCGCCGTATCCTTGAACTCGTCCCAGGTCTTTGGTGGAGCGGCGATGCCCGCCTGCTTGAACAGCGCCTTGTTGTAGTTCAGCGCGTAGACGTCGATTTCGTTGGGAATTCCGTAGAGCTTGCCGCCGACCGAAGCGGCACTGACGACGCCCGCCGGCCAGGCGCCCTTGACTTCGCTCGCCACCGCCTCAGGGGCAGGCGCGACCAGCTTGTCGCGGGCGAGTTCCGGCAGCCAGAGATCGTAGATACCGCCGATCGTCGGGCCGTTCGCGCTACCGCCTTGGGAGCGAAGCGTGGTCAGGAGATCTCCAAACGGAACGGCGTGCACGGTGACGCTGACATCCGGATTGGTCTTGGCATAGCCCTTGGCCGCCGCCTCCAGCAACGCCACCGTCTCGGGCGACCAGTGCGTCAGGTAGGAGATGTTGACCGATTGCGCCCAGCCGGTGGTCGGCAGGATGGCAAGGCCCGCGGCCAGTGCCAGTTTCGACGTCCAGGCAAACCACATCCTCATCCTCCATTTGAGCATCGCGATCACGATGACGTTATGACAACATGAAGTAGGGGCGCAAGGCCCTGTTTGCGAAAAAGCTGCTTGCAGGATCGACGCGGATCTTCCTGTGCTCCTGGAGCATTAATTTTACAAGCTGAAAACAGCAAGTTAAGCGGATTTGTTGGATCGGGAACTCGACGATTCTGCCCTGAGGGAAAATGACACCTCTTGCGAACAACGCTATGTCGTTATAATGACTGCGGCATTGAAGCGCCGCGAGACGCCAAGGACAGGGAAAAACGGGAGAACTGGCAATGAGCATGCTTTCAATTCATCGGCGCGCCGCGCTTGGGCTGATCGGCGGCCTTGCCGCCGCTTGCGCGGGTACCTTCGTCACCCTGCCGGCGTGGGCCGACAGCACGGTGACGCTGTGGAGTTGGCGAACCGAGGACGAGGCCGCGATGCGTCGCATCTTCGATGCCTTCGAGGCCAAGAACCCGGGCATCAAGGTCGACATTCAGTTCACGCCGGACGCCGATTACCAGAACCGGCTGAGCACCGCGCTGCGCGGTGGTCGCGGGCCCGATATCGCCCAGCTAAAAGCCTATGGCGAGTTGCAGCCCTTCGTCGATGCCGGCTATCTCGACGCGCTCGACGACAGCGTGCCGGAATTGAAGAACATGCCGGATGCCGCCCTTGGCGGCGCGCGCGGCCGCACCGACGGCAAGCTCTACGGCGTGCCTTATTCGGTGCCGATGATGGGCGTGTTCTACAATCAGGATATCTTTGCCGCGCAAGGCATCGAGATCCCCAAGACCTACAAGGATTTCGTCGCCGCCTGCGGCAAGCTGAAGGCGGCCGGCATTACCCCGATCGCAACCGGCGGCGCCAATGGCTCCGCTTGGGAGCTGGAGATCGGCGTCGGCGTCATTGGCCCGACCGTCTACGGCCCTGATTTCTACGACGAGATGATGACCGGCAAGGCGACCTTCGACGATCCGCGCTATGTCGCGGCGCTGAAGCGCTTCGCCGAGCTGAAGCCCTATTTCTCGGACGGCTTCGCCGGCATCGACTACACCACGGCCACGCAGCAGTTCATCGGCGGCAAGGCGGCGATGTTCCTCGGTGGGTCCTTTGAGAACGGCAGCTTTAAGGCGCAGAACCCGAAGCTGAAATTCTCGATCTTCCCGTTCCCAGCCGACGATGCCGGGGCAAAGCTCTACACGTCGGCCTTCTCGGACGGCTCCTATGGTCTCGTCTCCGAGAGTCAAAACAAGGAGGCCGCGACCAAGGTGCTGGGCTTCATGGCTTCGGCCGAATTCGCGCAGATGTTCGCCGATGAGCTCGGTTGGCCGCCGGCCCGCACCGACGTCACCGTGAAGGATCCGGTGCTGGCGCAGATGATGGAAATGTCGAAGAACTCGACGCCGTATCTGACGCTGGTCGGCTTCCGCTGGCAGTCGCCGACGGCGTCCTCTGTGTTGCAGTCGGAGATCATCGACATGGTCGAGGGCAACATCGCGCCGGAGAAGCTGGCCGCCGATATGCAGGCCGCCGTCGCCACCTGGTTCAAGCCGAAGCAGTGAGGAGCCAGGCCGGTCGCATCGCGGCCGGCCTCTCGCCGGACAGAACAACGCATGACCAATTTTCACCGCCCAAGCAGCCTGAAACGCACGCAGCAGCGCATGGCCGTGCTTTTCATCTTGCCGGCGCTGGCCGTCTACACGCTCTTCGTCCTCTATCCGCTGGCGATGTCGCTGTGGGGCAGCTTCTTCATCTGGAAGGGCATGCGCATGGTCGAATTCGCCGGCCTGTCGAATTTTTCGCGCCTGTTTGTCTTTCCCAGCGGTGCGCGGCTCTATGGCGCGCTGTGGCACAATACCGCCTGGTTTTTCGGCATCATGCTCTTCCAGAATGGCATCGGCCTTTTGTTCGCCTGGCTGCTGTTCCTGCGCGACAGGGGAGCGGCCTTCTTCCAGTCGGTGTTTTTCTTTCCGGCGGTTCTGAGCCCCGTCATCGTCGGGGCGCTGTGGCGCCTGCTTCTGGCGCCGGGCGGCGTCGTCGAATGGGCGCTGAACGGGCTCGGCCTCCATCAAGGCAGCCTCACCGTGCTCGGCAACAGCCACACCGCGCTTGGAATGCTGATCGCCGTCGACGCCTGGAACTGGATGGGCCTGCCGGTGCTGATCTACACGGCGGGCCTGCGGCAGATTGCCGGCCAGATCTTCGAGGCGGCGAAGCTCGACGGCGCCGGCAATGCGCGCATGCTGTTTTCCGTCGCGCTGCCGCTTTTGATGCCGGCGCTCGGCACGCTGACGACGCTGTCCTTCATCAACACCTTCAACCAGTTCGACATCGTCTATGTGATGCAAGGCGTGCAGGGCAATCCGAGCTATTCGACCGACACGCTGGTGACCTATTTCTACCGGCTGGCCTTCGGCGCCGAGGGCGCTGTCGGTATCACTGATATAGGTCTGGCGCTGGCCTTGGGCACCGTGCTGTTCCTGATCCTCAGCATCGGCACGCTGCTGATGCTGCGCTTCTTCGATCGCCGCACGGTGCAGCTATGAGCGTGCCGGCGATCCCGTACAGGACGTTTCCGCCAAGACTGGCGCGGCTGCCGGGTTGGACCGTGCTGGCCATTTGGACAGCGGCGGTTCTGCTGCCGCTCTACATTCTCGTCGTCTCCTGCTTCAAGACCACGGCCGAAATCTACGACAACAGGCTCGGCCTGCCGCAAAGTTGGGCTTTCGACAATTTCGTCCGGGCGTGGACGCGCGCCGATCTCGGCCACAATTTCATCAACAGCCTGATCGTCACCGCCGGCGCGGTCATTCTCACCATCGTCGTCTCGGCGATGGCTGCCTATCCGCTCAGCCGCTACAAGCTCGGCTGGAACGCCATCATGCTCGGCCTGTTCCTGTCGGGCATCATGCTGCCGATCAGATTGGCCTCTGTCGAGTTGTTCACCTTGATGCGCAACCTCGGCCTGTTGGACTCCCTGACGGGCCTGATCCTCGTCTATTCGGCGATCCGCATTCCCTTCGCCGTCTTCATCTTCGCCAACTTCATGCGCGTGCTGCCCTCCGAACTCGATGAGGCGGCGCGCATGGACGGCGCCGGCGAGGTCCGCATCCTGTTCCAGATCATCCTGCCGATGGTGAAGCCGGCGGTCTCGATCGTCGCCATCTTCACGGCGATCGCTGTGTGGAACGACTTCTTCTTCCCGCTGATCTTCATTTTCGACGACCGCTACAAGACTGTGCCGCTGGCGATCAGCGTCTTCGTCGGCCAGTTCCGCACCGACTGGGGCCTGGTGTTCGCCTCGCTGGCGATCTCCATGGCGCCCATCCTGATCATGTATTGTCTGCTCGCCCGCCAGATTCGCGAGGGCGTCGGCGCCGGGGGAGGCATGAAATGATCGAGGACAGGATCTACGCCGCAAGCTCCATCCTCGTTGTCGGCGCGCACGCCTTCGATGCCGAGGTGATCGCCGGGCCGCTGGCCGCCGCCGCCGTCAAGCGCGGTGCCACGGTGACCTTCCTGCACCTGACCATGGGCGAGCAGGGGCATCCCTGTCTCATCCCCGCACATTATTGCGTGCAGAAAGAAGAGGAAGCGGGCAGGGCGGCTGAGCGGCTTGGTGTCAAGGTGCGCAGCCTCGGCCTGCGCGACGCCTTCCTGCCGTCGGACGACGAGACGGCGCTCGAGGTATGCGACGTCATTCGCGAACTCAAACCCGAGATCGTCATTACCCATTGGCACGGCAGCTGGCACAAGGACCATCGCGCCGCCGCGCATCTGACGCAGACCGGCATCTTCTACGCCGCCCTGCCGACCGTTGCCAGCGACCACGCGGCGCACACGCCGCAACTGCTCCTGTTCGGCGAGAACTGGGAGGACGATGACGGTTTTCGGCCCGAGCATCTCGTCGATGTCAGCGATGGCTTCGAGGCCTGGAGCGAGGCGGTCGAGGAATACGAGCTGGCCCGGGGCCTCAGCAGCTTTCCCTATGTAGATTACTACAGCGCGCTCTACCGGCTGCGCGGCTGCCTGCGCGGTACGCGTTACGCACAAGGCTTCGCGGCGGCGTCGCATTCGTGGAATGCCGGCAGCGGCCTGTTCGCGCCGCCGTTCGGCAAAGGGCCTGGCCGATGACGCGGGTCCTGGCCATCGATCTCGGCGGCACCAATCTGCGCGCCGCCGTCTTCACCGGCGACATCGGTGCGCTGGACATGCCGAGCCGCGAGCCGGCGCCGGCCAGTCTTGATGCGTTCGTCGCCCGCGTCCGGGCCCTGCGCGCCGAGGCTGGGGCGATCGAGGCGTTCGGCATCGCGGTGCCCGGGCTGGTCGAAGGTGCCGTCTGCCGCTGGATCCCGAACCTGCCGTTTCTCGACGGCGTCGACATCCAGGCCTTGTTTCCAGGCCTGCCCGTGGCGCTCGGCAACGACGCGCAGATCGCGCTGTTGGCGGAAGTCGTCGAGGGCGCGGCCAAGGGCATGTCGGATGCGATCCTGCTCGCCATCGGCACCGGCATCGGCTCGGCGGTGCTGGCCAACGGCCGCATAGTTGCCGGCGCGCATGGCGGCGCCTGTTCGTTCGGCTGGGCCTGCGCCGACATCAAGGATCATGGCGAGGAGCGCAGTGGCTGGCTGGAGCGCGTCGCCTCGGGCCGGGCACTCGATGCGCTTGCCGCCCAGATTGGCCTCGCCGATGGCCGCCAGCTGATCGCCGCCGCCCAAAGCGGGGAACTCGCCGCGCAGACCTTGCTGGAAGTGCCGGCGCGGCGGCTCGGCACCGCGCTTGCCGGCGCTGTGGCGCTGCTCGATCCGCAGGCGGTTCTGATTTCGGGAGGACTGGCCGAGGCGCTGGACGTGATCCGACCACCGCTGCTTGCCGCGCTGCGGCGCCAGTTGCCGTCGCATCTGCGTGGCATCGAGGTTCGGTCCGGCCGGTTCGGCCCGGGCGCCGGCCTTATCGGCGCGGCATTGGCTGGTCGCGCGGGGAAAGAGTGGAGACAGGTGCGATGAGCCAAGCGAGTTTTCAGCAGCCGGACCGCAGACGGCCGGAGCCGCTCTGGTATCAGGTCGAGGAGGCGATCCGCGCCATCGTCAAGAGCGGCGAATGGGCGACCGGCGACCAGATCCCGGCCGAAGACCGGCTGTGTGCCCTGTTCGGTGTCAGCCGCATCACTTTGCGCCACGCCCTGCGCAATCTGGAGGAAGGCGGCCTGCTCAGGCGCGAGCATGGCCGCGGCACCTTCGTGCGCTCCACCACGCTGGTGGCAGGCACCCGCGAGCTGACCAGCTTCACCCAGGAAATGGGGAATATGGGTGTGGTCGCCGGCTCGCGCCTGCTCGACTGCGGTCTGACATCAGCCAATGCGGCGGCCGCCGGCGCGCTGGAGATCGAGGAGGGCGATCCGGTGGTGCGCATCCGGCGTCTCAGGTTGGGCAACAGCGAGCCGATCGGCATCCAGACGGCGCAGCTTTCGGCCGCGCGCGTGCCGGGCTTCCTCGACGCCGGCCTGCTGCAGGGTTCGCTCTACGAGGCGCTGGAGCGTCACTACGGCATTGTGCCGGCGGCCGCGCGGGAAAATTACCGCGTCGGCGCGGTTGGGGCGGCGGATGCCGAACTGCTTGACCTGCCCGCCGGCAGCCCCGCCTTCATCGTCGAGCGCATCACCACCGACGAGCGCGGCCCGTTCGAATTCACCGTCTCCATCATGCGCGGCGACCGCTACGAAATCCGCTCGACGCTGCGCGCCGGGCGCGTCCCGTCCAATCCGCGAAGCTGATCCACCCTCCCGAGCAGACCTTTAAACAGGAGTACCCACGTGTCCGATCTCTACATCCACCGTCTCGCCGCTCTCATCGACAAGGCAGCGAAAACCAATGAAGAGGCCTTCAGCCAGGCCGCCAGCCGCTTTGCCGACTCGTTGGAAGGCGGCGGGCTGGTCCATCTCTACGGTTCGGGCCATTCGGTGCTGCCTGTGCAGGAAGTGTTCCCGCGCTACGGCAGCTATGTCGGCTTCAATCCGCTGACCGACCCGCGCGTTATGTGGCACAACGTGCTCGGCGCCGGCGGGGTGCGCGAGCTTCTGTGGCTGGAGCGAACTGAAAAGTATGCCGAGAAATTCCTCGACCACCAGCCGCTCAACAAGGGCGATTCGATCATCATCTTCGGCCACAGCGGCCGCAATTCGTCCGGCATCGACACCGCTCTCTATGCCAGGAAGCGCGGCATCTTCGTCGTCGCGGTGACCAGCAAGAACAATCTCGACAAGCCGGCGACGCATTCCTCCGGCAAGCGGCTGGCCGACGCGGCGGATCTCGTCATCGATACCTGCTCGCCGATCGAGGACGCCATCGTACCGGTCGAAGGTTGGAGCCGTCCGGTGTCGGGCTCATCGACGGTGCTCGCCATGATCCTGGCGCACGAGTTGATCGCGCGCACGGCCGAGCAACTCGCCAAGCGCGGCATCGAACTGCCGGTCTTCGCCTCGCCGACGATCGCCGGCGTGACGTTGCATGATACCGACGTCATCTACGGTGTCTACCGCGAACGCATGCTGGAAGCGCAGAAGAAACACCTGCCGACCTTCCAGGCGACGATGCGCGGCGAATAAGCTTGCGTCCGGGAAGGCGCTGCCGGCGCTTTCCCGGTGGACTGCCGTCCGGCACTACACCGACACGCCGGAAAAGCTGGCGCCGCACGTCATTGGTTTTTCCAGGTGCAACGCCGAGGCGTGGTCAGGGTCGATCAGCCAGTTGCTCTGGCATAGATGTTGAGAACATCCGTCACGCCTGCGATGAGGAGTTCCCTGGCCTTTGGCGCGACGGACCCGCTCGCCACCGCGCCGTCGAGACGGCCGAGAAACTGGCTGATCAGGGGTGAGGGGATGTCGCGCTCGCCCAGCGCCTGCATCAGCGCGTTCACGGCCTGCCGCGCCGCCTGCGCCGGCCAGTAGTAGCGGATACGGTCGCTGTAGGAGAAATGTCGCTCGATCCACTGCTCGGCCTCGGAGCCGTGATGGTAATTCTTCCAGTTGTCGGGCGCTGCCAGCATGACGCGCTCCATCGCCGCCGGCAGGCTTTCCCGAGCCGGGTCTGGAGCAAGAATGTCAGCGATGTGGCTCAAACCGTAGAGCGCTTCGCGCAGCGCGAAGGTCAGCCATGGCCCGACCTTGAGGATGGCAAAACCGTCATCGACCAAAGCGCTCAGCGCGGCGACCGGCTGGTAGTCGGTCGAGTGGGCCTCGAAGACGAATTGCGGCAGGTCGCGCAGCGTGCCGGCGAGCGCCCGGGCGCGTTCCGGCCGGTAGGCGACCACCTCCGCATTGCCGAATTCCGCGCCCGGCTGCACGACGACGCCGATCGCCCGCGAGAAGGCCTGGTCGAGGCCGCGCTGGCTGAAGGCATCGCGGTGGATGCGCACCGTCTCGCGGGCCGCCTCCGGTGTCGTCACCGCCAGATGGTCCATCGCTTCCAGGGCGCCGCCCGGCACCGGCACTTCAGTGCCGATGACATAGACAGGCCTGGCGCCGCCTGTTCGTTCAATTGCGGCCTCCGCCACCTCGGCCAGTTGGGCGGCGCGCGCGGCGATCGTGGCGTCGGGCGGTGCCGCGCCTTCGCCGGCGCAGCCCATGCTGGCGTCGAGGTGGATCTTGGTGAAGCCGGCCTCGGCATAGGCATCCACCATGCGCGATGCCTTCTCCATGGCTTCAGGCGCCGGCAGGTGCTTCCAGGGATTGGGGCCGAGATGATCGCCGCCGAGCACCAGCCTGTCCAGGGGAAAGCCGGCCTTGCCGGCGATGGCCTCGACGAAGCGGCGGAAATCGCCTGGTGTCATGCCGGTATAGCCGCCTTCGTGGTTGACCTGGTTGCAGGTGGCCTCGATCAGCACATCGGCGTTGCGCGCCTTGCCGTGGCGCAGCGCCGCTTCGATCACCAGCGGATGGGCCGAGCAGATCGAGGCGATGCCACAGCGTTCGCCGGCCGCACGGCGCGTGGCGATGCTAGCTAGCCTGTCGGTCGCCTGGCTCATGCCGGTGCTCCGGTCCTGGCGGTCGCGATGAACGCCTCGACGGTGGCGAGCGAGGCGATGCCTTCCATCGGTCCCTTCCTCGTCACCGCCAGCGCGCCGCAGCCATTGGCTATTCGCAGCGCTCTCTTGGGTCCCTCTCCACGCAGCCAGAAGGAGACGAAGGCTGCCGCAAAACAGTCTCCGGCGCCGGTCGGGTCGATTTCGTCGACAACGAAGCCGGGTGAAGCGATGCGCCCTGACCGGTCGTAGTGAACGGCGCCCTGCGCGCCCTTCTTGACGACCACGGTGGAGATGCCGCGGTCCAGCATTTCGCGCGCCGCGCTCTCCTCGTCGGTTGCCTCGGCGAAGGTGAAGAGTTCCGGCCCGCTCGGCAGGAACACATCGGTCTTCGACAGCACGAAATGCAAGGCGTCGCGCATGCCCGGCAGATCCAGCATCTCCTTGCGGATGTTGGGGTCGAAGGAGACCGTGCCGCCGCGCCTCTTGACGGCTTCGATCCCGTTGCGGGCAACCTCGATCACTTCGGGCGAGAACAGCGATGTGCCCATGACGTGAAAATGGTCGGCGCCGGCCAGCAGCGCGCGCGCTTCCGCGCCCATCTCGATCAGCCCGGCGGCGCTCTGCTTGATGTTGTAGACGAAGTGCCGGCTGCCATCGGTCTCATAGGTGACGAAGGCGGTTCCGGTCGCAGCACCCTGATGGACGGTGATGGCGGAGATGTCGGCACGGTCGGCGCGCAGGCGCTCGATGTTCAAATGGCCGAAATCGTCGTCGCCCACCGCCGCGATCAGCCCGGCCGGCTGGCCGAGCCGCGCCGCCTGATCGATAAAGATGGCTGGAGCGCCTGACGGAAACGGACCGACCAGCGGGCCGGCAGCGCGAAAACTCTGGCCGATCCGCTCGGCCATGATCTCGACCAGGATCTCGCCGGCGCAAACCAGTTTCTTCATGTCCTCACCATCTGCCGGACGAACGGCGTCCGATTGCCATGCGCTATCCGCATGTCCGTGCGGGTTCAAAACCTAAGTTGCCATTTTTAAAGCGTCAATAAATAATTTGACGTGCGCAATGCTTTTGCGTTGTAGTGGAAACATGGAAATTTGACTGAATAAGTTCGGTCAAGCAATGCTGCCTCAGCGCAATGGTCGCAAGACTGATTCTGGCCGGTGCGCGAAGGCTGGCATTGAGGGCAAGGAGCCTGAAATATCGATGGCGGAAAAGACGCACCGGACAATGGATGATTTCGCCAGGGCGTCCGGCGTGTCCCGGCCGACCCTGTCGAAGTACTTTGACGATCCGGCCAGCGTGAAGCCGGCGACACGAGCGCGCATCGAGGCGGCGCTTCGTTCGTCCGACTACCAGCCGAATGTTTTTGCCCGCAATCTCAATCGCAAGCGCACCCGCAATGTCGGCATCGTGGTGCCGGCGATCACAGATCCGTTCTACGCGGAGATGGTCAGCCGCATCGAACTGCGCTGCCGCGACGAAGGGTTTTGGCCGATCGTCATCTCCTCGCACGGTTCGCCGAAGCTGGAGGCGGAATCGGTCAGGACGCTGATGTCGCTGAAGGTCGCCGGCGCCATCGTCGCGCCCTTGGGATTGGTCTCCGAGCCCGGCGTCTTCGAGCGGATGAGCGAGGACATCCCGATCGTCTATTTCGACACCTATATCGAAGGCGACACGCCGTTCGTCGGCAATGACAACCACCAGAGCACCTCGACGATCGTGGATTATCTCTGCCGGTCCGGCGAACCGCCGGTCTATGTCGACATCCCGCACGTCAACCACAATTCGAGCGAACGGCTGCAGAGCTATATCGATACGATGCACGCCGCCGGCCTGGAGCCCACCGTTCTCAAGGCGGCGGGCGACTATAGCTGGGATTTCGAGCGCATCGGTCACGAATGGATGGACAGAACGCTCGAGAAAGGCGGCCTGCCGGCCCGCACGCTGCTCTGCGCCAATGACCGTCTCGCCTTCGGCGTGATGTCGGCTGCCTTTTCGCGCGGGCTGAAGATCGGCCGCCGCGCCGATTGCGATTTCCGTGTCGCCGCTCATGACGATCATCCGCTGAGCCGCTACACCTGTCCCGCGCTGACCACGATGGCGCAGGACTTCGCCGCCATGGCCGGTCGCAGCGTCGAGATCCTGCTGGCGCTTTTGGACGAGACTGACCCGCCCGGCCAGGATCTGGCGCGCAACGTCAAGCTTGGTGCGACCCTGGTGATGCGTCAGTCGGCCTGAACACCCGTCTGCCGCTGAAGCCAGGCCGCCGCCTCGCTCACCGCTTGCCGCGCGGCCAGGATGTGCCGACCCATCGAGACGAAGCCATGGATCTGACCCGGCCAGTGTCGCAGCACCAGGGGCACTCCGTCGGTGCGCAGGCGCTCGGCAAAGGCCGTGCCTTCGTCGGCAAGGATGTCGTGGCCGGCGATCACGACGAAGGCGGGCGGCGCGCCGGCAAGGCTGGAGGCCAGCAGCGGCGATACGCGCCAGTCCGCGATGTCGTCCGGCGTTCGCACATAATGGTCGCGGAACCAGGCCATGGCGGCGGCGGTGAGTCCGAAGCCGTCGCCGAAACGCCGATAGCTGTCCGCCGCCTGGCGGGCGTCGGTGTTGGGATAGATCAGAATCTGGGCGGCAAGCGGCGGCGCCAGCCCGTCGCGGGCAAGCAACGCCAGAACGGCGGCAAGATTGCCGCCGGCGCTATCGCCGGCAACGGCAATGCGGGTCGGGTCGATGCCGAGTTCGCCAGCGTTCCCGGCCATGAAGCGGAGCGCCGCCGCGCAATCCTCCAGCCCGGCGGGAAACGTGTGCTCCGGCGCCAGCCGGTAATCGGGACAGACGACGACGGCGTTGCCGATATTGGCCAGCCAGCGGCAGATTTCGTCGTGCGAATCGAGATTGCCGATGACCCAGCCGCCGCCATGCAGGTAAAGCACGGCGCGCGCCCCGGTCCGCGGCGCGCCGATACCGCGATGGATGCGGATCGTGACCGGGCCGTTCGGCCCGTCGATCTGCTGCTGTCCGGTTGCCGCGACCGGCTCGTGCTCGCCCTGCTGAGTTGGGAAGGAAGCGATATAGGCGGCCCGTGCCGCCGCCACGCTGCCATTCTCGAACGGTTCGCCGCCGGCGGCACGACCGATTTCGAGGGCACGCAATGCATCCGGATCGAGTGTCATCGTCATCTCCGCTGGAGGTCAGGCGAGCAGGCCGCGTGCCTCGTCTTCGCTAAGCAGGGCCGGCTGGACGACGTCACCTGTGATCGCAACCGAGCTTTTCGTCTCGCCCGAATGCAGGATCGCTTCCATGATCTCCAGCACATGCAGGGCCAGATTGCCGGAAGCGCGGGGTGTCGCACCGGTCTGCAGCGAGCGTACCAGATCGGCGACGCCGAGCATGCGGTAATTGGCGCGGTCGGGCGCTGCGTAAGGCCAGTTGCGGGCACCGTAGAGTTCGCCTTCGCTGGCGAAGTCCTTCCAGGCGGCGCCGCGTTCCGACAGCGATACGGTGCCGCCGAACGTGTCCGGGTCGGGCAGGCGCAATGAGCCCTCGGTGCCGTGCAGTTCGATGGGATGGTTGGAATGCCTGAAGACGTCCCATGATGCGCCGAAGGTGACGGTCGCGCCGGAGCGGAATTCGAGCAGCGACAGCACATTGGTCGGCGTGCCGACCTTGAATTTGGTGTTCTTGAACGGCCCTTCGGCCGATATCAGCCGTTCCTCCTGGCCCTTCGTCGCCATCGCCATGACGCGGGCGACCGGCCCGAGCAGATTGACCAGCGTGGTGAGATAGTAGGGTCCCATGTCGAATACGGGGCCGCCGCCCGGCTGATAGTAGAATTGCGGATTGGGATGCCAGTGTTCCATGCCACGTCCCATCATGAAGGCGGTGCCGGTGACCGGGCGCCCGATGGCGCCTTCGTCCATCAGGCGGCGCGCTTTGCGTCCGGCCGCACCAAGGAAGGTATCGGGAGCCGAGCCGAGCAGCAGGCCACGCTTGGCCGCCTCGGTCACCAGCCGGCGCCCGTCGCTGGCCGAGATTGCCAGCGGCTTTTCGGTGAAGACATGCTTTCCCGCCGAAAGGACGGAGAACGAAATGTCGAAATGCGCCGCCGGAATGGTGAGGTTAAGGACAAGGTCGATCTCGGGGTCGGCCAGCAGCGCATCGACGCTGAGTGCCCGAATGCCGTATTCCTTGGCCCGTAACGCCGCCATCTCGGCCGAAATATCGGCGCAGGCGCGCAATTCGATGCCGCCGAAAAGCGCGGCGTTGCGCAGGTAAGTCATCGAGATGTTGCCGCATCCGATGACGCCGATGCCGAGTTTGGCCTGTGATTTTGCCTGCATTTTCTGTCGTACCCTCCCAATGCGGTCCCGCTACCCGATCCGTCGCAATGGTGCCGGATCGCTTTCAAAATCGCTATACAACATTTTAAATATTGACGCGCGTAAAATTTTTATAGAACATGCGGAAATGGCTGGCGACATCGGGAGGCTGCCAGCCTTGGGAGGAGAAAATGACAGAAAAAACGGCTGGCGGCCGATGCGAATCCGTGGGTCATCGGGTCTTTCGGTTGCGGCCAGGGGACCGCGACGGGTTCAGGCATAGATCACCTTGGCCCCAATCTTATCCAGCTGGCTGCGTATTGGACCGGGCAGGCTATCATCGGTGATCACCACATGGACGCTCGACAGCGAAAATGCCTTGGAGGTCCCGCTGACGCCCCATTTGCTCGAATCCGCAAGGAGGACAACGCGCCGTGCCATACGCACCAGGTTTCGCTTCGTTCGCGCCATGTCTTCGTTCACGTCGACCACATCCAGTGACGAGTCGATCGCATGCGCGCCAACAAAGACCTGATGCGCCACCAAGCCGCCGAGAGCCGTGTCGGCATCGGTAATCAGCGTACTCACCGTGTCCGGATAGACCCGGCCACCGATCATGTGTACGTCGAGCCCGGGCCGATGCATCAGATGCTGCACGATATTCATCGCCGTGGCCGCGACCACGACGTTGTTGAGCGGCGGTAACTGCATGGCAACTTGCATCAATGTCGAGCCGCCGTCGAAGATGACCGATTGGTTGTCCTCGAACAGCTCTACCGCTGCCCGGGCGATGCGTTTCTTCGCATCGAGGTTCGTTTGCATCCGCCGGGCGAACGCGGCCGTGGTCGAATCCGTGGTCCGGGTCACCGCCCCTCCACGGGTCTTGGTCAGTAGTCCCTTGCGGTCCAGTATCTCGAGGTCGGAGCGCACCGTGACTTCCGACACGCCAAAATCGTCGGACAAGTCCTTCGTGCGAACCTGTCCGCTACGTTGCACCTCACTCAGGATCGATTGGCGTCTCTGCTCTGACAACATTGCCCTGTCCTCGCCTCCATGCACCGAGCAACCGCCCTGGCCTCGGCTCACCTTACCAAAAATACGCAAATTCGAAAGCTTTCGAAAGATTGCATTTATCGTTTCTTTCGCAAACACTGGTTCCAGGATTTTGAAACCAAACGATTGGGACATTTTGCACTCATGAGCCTAGGAACCAAAGTGCGCCTTGCGCGCCTCTTCTCGCATCCATCGGGAAACCTTTTTGGCGGCGCGGTCGACCACTTTGTCGGCTATGGCGACGTGCGCAAAGGAGGTCTTGCCGATCTGCCGGGCGCGCTCGCTCGCGTCATGGTGGGCAAACCCGACTACGTCAGCATTCAGCCAGGCACCGCGCGCCACCTGTGGCCGCAATACGCGGGCAAGGCTTCCCTGGTGATCCAGGCCGGCTGCTTCACCCCGGACGATCGCATCAGTGAACTGATTGCAACGCCCGAGGATGCGGTGCGCGCTGGCGCCGATGCGTTGGCCGTGGCCATTCCGGTACGCGGCGCGACCGAGGGCAAATACATACGCTGGCTGACCGATTCGGTGAATGCGGCGGCCCGCTACGGCATGCCGGTAGTCGCGCATATCTACCCTCGCGATTTCACCGACGGCGCAAAAATCGTCTTCACCCCCGACGAGATCGCCTATGCGGCGCGCATCGGCTACGAATCCGGCGTCGACGTGATCAAGATCGGTTACACGGGCGATTTCGAGTCGTTCCGAGAGACCGTTCGGACCTGCCCGGTGCCGGTTGTGATCGCGGGTGGCCCGAAGACCGATACGCTGCTCGGCGCCCTTCAGCAGACGGCGGACGCCATCCGTGCCGGCGCGCGCGGTGCCGTGGTGGGCCGCAATCTCTGGGGGCATGGCGATCCGGAGAAGGCAGCGATTGCCTTTCGGGGCGTCATCCATGACGGCCTTTCGGCGCAAGATGCCCTGGCGAAGGCAGGTGCCTGAACGATGCCCACCGTCCCTTCAATCCTCGGCTTCGGAGCTATTGCGATCGACGACATCGTCTATGTCGATCAGCCGTTGTCGGCGGGCAAGGGGAAGGTTCTGCAAAGCGCCCGAGCTTTCGGCGGAAATGTCGCCACGGCCCTTGCCGCCGTCGCGCGGCTCGGCGGAACCGCCGGGTTCATCGGATGGCTGGGCAGTGCCGCGGACGACGCCGTGCTGTGCGATCTCGTTGCGAGCGGCGTTGAAACTGCATTCGCGCCGCGCCACCCGCACGCACGCCCGGTGCGCTCGCGGATCACCGTCGGGTCGGATGGGGAGCGGTTCATCGCGTATGACGACGAAGCGATGCTGGGCACCGCGCCGGACTTTCCGGACGAGGTCCTCAGCCGCGCGACAGTCCTGATCGTCGATAGTTACGCGATCCGGACGCTGGATGTCGTGGTTCGGGCTCGCGATCTCGGCCTTGCGATCCTCGGCGATATCGAATGGAGCAGCGGCCCAGCCACCGAGAGATTGATCGCGCTGTGCGACCATCTCATTCTTCCCCTCGGCTTTGCGCGGGCTGCCACGGGGTGCCGATCGCCCGCCGAGATTCTCGATGCCTTATGGTTGCCGTCGCGGTCCGCCGTGGTTCTGACGGATGGCGGCAGGGGCGTCTATTATCGCGGACGCGACGAGACAGGGCTCTGGCACCTGCCTCCGCATCGGGTCACCGTCGTCGATTCGACCGGCGCCGGTGACTGCTTTCATGGCGCCTATGCCCTTGCATTGGAGCGCGGGGCCGACACCGCACGCCGGGTCGCATTCGCGGCCGCGGCGGCGGCCCTTTCGATAACGGGGCGGGGCGGGCGCGAGGCGCTTCCGACCGGCAATCAGGTCATGGAATTCCTGGCATCGGTGAACGCGCCGTCGGCAGTCGAACTGAAATATGCGCAGCTCGATACTGGAACCTGAGCTATCGCAGAAAGTATTTCGAGGTGAACACAAGCCGAGGAGAATTATAAAAGCGGTGAATTAGACTTGTGGAGGGAGGAAGATGGATGGCAGAAGTCATTCTTGAGAATATCTGCAAAACCTACGGGAACAATTTCAACGCGATCGATCACTTGAACCTATCGGTCGAGGACGGTGAGTTTTTGATTCTCGTCGGGCCGTCCGGTTGCGGCAAATCCACCGCGTTGCGGATGATTGCGGGATTGGAGGACATCACCAGCGGCAGCCTTCGGATCGGCGGGATCGACGTCGTCGACATGCCGCCCAAGGACCGCGACATCGCGATGGTCTTCCAGAGCTACGCACTCTACCCGCATATGACCGTGTTCGAAAACATCGGCTTTTCGATGCGGCTGGCAGGCAAGCCGAAGGCCGAGCGCAAGAAGCGTGTGGACGAGATCGCCAAAACCCTTCAACTGACATCGCTGCTGGACAGTAAACCCGCGAACCTTTCAGGCGGACAGCGTCAACGGGTTGCCATGGGTCGCGCCATGGTGCGCGAGCCAGCCGCCTTTCTCATGGACGAACCCCTTTCCAATCTGGACGCGAAACTGCGTGTTCAGATGCGCGCCGAAATCACCAGCCTGCAAAAGCAGCTCGGCGTCACGACCATATATGTGACCCACGACCAAACCGAAGCGATGACGATGGGGGACAGGGTCGCGGTGTTGAAAGGCGGCGTGCTGCAGCAGGTCGACACCCCCAAGAGACTCTATGAATCGCCGGTGAACGCCTTCGTTGCCGGCTTCATCGGTTCTCCTTCGATGAACCTTTTCGAGGCGACCCTGACGGGCGACGACCTGATTTCCGGTAGCTTCGCCGTCCGGCTGCAGGATGAGGCCTTCATCCGCCGGCCGGCCTTGAGATCCTATGCGGGACGCAAGGTCGTGTTCGGGATCCGACCGGAGCATCTCTATGACAGCAGCCTCGAATCCGGCCGCAAGTACCAGACGATACCGGCAAAGGTGACCTCGATCGAAGAACTCGGGTCCGAGCACATCGTCCATCTGAACATCGATGCGGTCCGGGTGGACTCCGGCGACCCGGACGCGGTGGAGGATTTCGGCCGGGCGTCGAACGCGGTGGCGAAATTCGAACCGGTCAGCACAGTCCGCTCCGGCTCGGAAATCCAGTTGGCTCTGGATGACGTCAAGCTGCATTTCTTCGATCCCGAGACGCATCTGGCGATCTGAAGATCCGTGGCAAGGCCCGCAGGCGAGGGCGAGGCGTCTGCGTAAGAAGACTTCCGAATAACCAGACGATCGGCGGCATTGTGCGGTCGATCCCCAGAGAAGGAGGAGAATATGACGTTCCGTATAAAACCCGCGATGCTGAAAATAGCCGCGGCCGCATGGTTGCTTGGCGCAACCGGCGCCATGGCGGACACGACGCTGGAATTCACCCAATGGTGGGAGCCCGAATTGCCGGCTGGCTCTCTCAGGGCGATCATGGATGACTTCGAGGCCGCGAACCCCGGAATCAAGGTGACGCTGGTAAGCGGCCCCTACGCGACCACGCGAGACCAGATCTCGGTTGGTGCGGCAACCGGAACGCTCAGCGACGTCGTCGGCCTCGACGGCGCCTGGGTAAACAATCTGAACGCGCAGAACGCGCTGGCCGACATGAACCCGATGATGGACGCAAGCGGCTTCGACAAGAGCCAGGTCGCGGATATCATCAAGGTGGACGGCAAGGCGGTGATGTTCCCGGTCGCTTCGTTCGTCTATCCGGTCTTCGTGAATTTGGACCTTGCCGCCCAGGCAGGCGTGACCAAGCTGCCGTCGACCCGAGCGGAATTTCTCGAAGCCGCCAAGAAGATGACGCACGCCGACAAGAACCAGTACGGCTGGGTGCTGCCGCTGTCGCTGCAAACGCCGTCCGGTGTCCAGAACGACATGATGTCGTGGGTCTGGGCTTCGGGTCAGTCGATGATGGCGAACGGCAAGCCTGACCTCGAGGGCAAACCGGTGGTGGATATGCTCACCTTCGTCAAATCACTCAACGACGCCGGCACCATCTCGCCCGGCATCGCCACCAAGACCGAGCAGGAAAAGGTCGAGGAATTCGTCAACGACCGCGTCGGGATGATGATCGACTCGCTTGCGCATGTGAACCTTATCCGCAAGCGCAATCCCAAGCTG
Organism: Mesorhizobium sp. B2-3-13; assembly: GCF_006442195.1. Taxonomy (NCBI): domain Bacteria; kingdom Pseudomonadati; phylum Pseudomonadota; class Alphaproteobacteria; order Hyphomicrobiales; family Phyllobacteriaceae; genus Mesorhizobium; species Mesorhizobium sp. B2-3-13. The sequence goes on along the minus strand of NZ_VFVQ01000008.1, from coordinate 75,419 downwards.
AACTTCGACCTCATCCCGGTCCCGGTCGTGGAAAACTATACCGGAAAGCGCGGCCTTCCCTATGCCTCCTGGGGCATCGGTATCTCCGCGGCCTCGAAACATCAGGAGGAGGCCTGGAAACTCGTCCAGTACTTGATGAGCGAAAAGGTGAACGCCAAGCTCGTTTCGCTTGCAAACGCCTTCCCGGGTAACGTCAACGCCAAGCCTGACTTCGTGACGTCTGACAAGGCTTTCGGCAAGGCTTTCGAGATCTTCAAGACCGGCTATCTCGCCAACGAGTTCACGGGCCTGCCGGTGGCTGAAGACCTGATGACCCAGTTCGACGTGCAGGCTCAAAAGATGCTTGCCGGTGAGCAAAAGCCGGAAGAGGCAGCCGCTGCCGCGCAAAAGGGCTGGATGGCGAAATTCTGATCGGCGTGCTCCGCTCTCGCGGCCCACTTATCGGTTGGCCTGCCATTAGGCGGGCCAACCGGCAGATGACGAACCTGAATGGTATTTGAAGTTCTTTTCTCTTGTCGCGAGGTTGCCACCATGACCCGGCAGAAGCGCTCCCATCACAAGCTCAAACGAGCTATGGCGCCCTATCTCTATCTGTCGCCCTCGCTGCTCATAGTCGGGCTCCTGATGCTGTTGCCGATGGTCACGGTGATTGCCTATTCCTTTCAGAACAGCGCGGTGCTGCGTCGTGATCCATCCTTTGCCGGGCTAAAGCACTATCAGGCGATCTTTGACGATCCCGTGTTCTGGGCTTCGCTGTGGCATACGCTCTATTTCACATGCATGAGTGTCGTTTTCCATATGACCATCGGCATGGTCTTCGCACTCATGCTGAACAGCGACCGCATCAATCCGACGCTGCGCAATGTGCTGCGCGTACTCTACATACTGCCTTGGCTGTTCACCGCGGTGATCATAGCCGTGATCTGGCGTCTCTTGCTTGAGCCGAACGGTGTCGTGAACAGCATTCTCATGCAGATGGGCATCATCGGTTCCAAGATCGAGTGGTTTTCCTCGCCCGAGACCGCGCTGCACGCCGTCACTTTCGCCAATATCTGGGCGGGCTACCCGCTTTTCATGGTCAGCCTGCTCGCGGGTCTGCAAGGCATTCCCAAGGATTTCTACGAGGCCGCCGATATCGATGGGGCGAAGGCCTACCAGAAGCTGATCTTCATCACCATCCCGCAACTGATGCCGATCATCATCAGCATCTCGCTGCTCGACTTCATCTGGACCATGCAGGTCTTCCCGTTGATCTGGATAACCACGGGCGGCGGGCCGATATACGCGACCGAGGTCCTCAGCACTTACACCTACAAGCTTGCGTTTTCGAGCTACAACCTGTCCCAGGCGTCGGCGAGCGCTGTGGTAATCCTGCTGATCTCTCTCGGCCTGACGCTGTTCTATATTCGCTATCAACGGGCCAGGTAGGACGCCATGAGGAAACGGAACTCTGGCAAAGACAAACTGATCACCGTCGCGCTGCATGTTGCTCTTGCGGCAGGGCTGTTCTTCGCAGCCTTCCCGATCTACTGGATGCTCAGCAGCTCGTTCAAGTCGAATACCGAAATCTTTGCCCTGCCACCAACCATCCTGCCGAAGGCCTTCACGCTGGAAGCGTATGCAGCCATCTTCGGCGACCCGGTAAAGCTGCGCTTCTTCTTCAACAGCTACTTCGTGGCGGGAGCGGTGACCGTGCTGACAGTGCTGATCGCCTTGCTGGCGGCCTACGGGTTCAGCCGCTTCAACTTCCGCGGCAAGGGTAGCCTGAACACGCTCATCATCAGCACGCAGACGATCCCGCCGATCACACTTTTGATCCCCTTCTTCGGGCTTGTCGTTTCGTACGGCATCTTCGACACCTATGTGGCGCTGATCCTGACCTACCTGGTGTTTACGTTGCCCTATGCGATCCTGCTGATGACAGGGTACCTGAACACGTTGCCACGCGATCTCGATGAAGCCGTCGCCGTTGACGGCGGCACGAGTTGGACAGCGCTCTGGCGAGTGATCGTCCCGATTTCTCTGCCTGGTATCGTGGCGACGTCGGTCTACACCTTCCTGTTATGCTGGAACGAATTTCTCTTTGCGCTGACGCTGACGAAGTCAACGTCCATGCGCACCGTCCCGATCGGCATACAGCTGTTGATGGGGCAGCACGCCTTCGAATGGAACCAGATGATGGCGATGAGCGTGCTCGGCTCGCTACCGCTCTTGCTCATCTACCTCGTTGCCCAGAGGTTCTTCCTCGCCGGCATGACCGCAGGCTCGGTCAAGTAGGATGTCCATCCAAGGAGAACTGACGGAGCAGGCCCCGTGTATTGCAATAGATCATTGGACCCTATCTGCTGGCGGGCGATATCGCCGCGGCCTCGGCCGTCCCGTTCCGCTGATCATGCTCGTGCTGTTCTTCCAGCGCCACATCATCGAAAGCCTGACGCAGGGCCGCCTCAAGGAATAGGCGGAATCAAGGAATGAAAGGATGAACGTGAAAGACCTCAAAGTCGGCTGCCAGACCTTCACCTGGGAAATGCTGGGAGACCGGTTCACCGGTGGCCCCGACGATCTGTTGAAGGCGATCGCGGATGGCGGCTACGCCGGCATCGAGATCACCGACACCATGATCGGCGGCTACGCCGGCAAGCCAGCCGAGTTCGCCGCCGCGCTGAAGTCGTCTGGCCTGGCGCTCATTTCCTTCGCCTTCGGTTCGAAGAGCGGCTTTACGCTGAAGGATGAGATCGGCGCCGACCTCGAAACCGCCAGGCGCTGGATCGATTTCGTGGCAGACTTTCCCGATGCGCTGGTGTCGATGGGCTCGGCGACCGTCGTCTCCAACGGGCCGCGCGACGACAAATTCGCTATCGCGGCCGAGCTGTACAACAAGGCCGGCGAGCTCGGCCGCAAGGCCGGTGTCCAGATCGCGGTGCATCCGAGTTCCCATCACAACACGCTGCTGTTCGACCGCGCCGATTACGATGCGATCTTTGCCTTGCTCGACGCCGATCTGGTCGGCTGGGTGCCGGATACCGGTCACATCCTGCGCGGCCACAAGGATATGGCCGATACGCTCACCACCTACCGCGACCGCATTCGCTACATCCACCTCAAGGACGTCGACGCCAAGGGCACGTGGGCGATGCTGGGCAAAGGTGTTTGCGACACGCCACAAGTCATCGAGATCGCCGGTACCGCGCCGAACTTCAACGGCTGGCTGGTGCTGGAAGAAGAATCCGACACCGCGGCCGCCGATCCGGCCGGTGCGGTCAAGGCCAATCGCCAGACGATGCGCGGCTACGGGGCCTGAGACGATGATCAAGAAACAGGACAGACGCCTCAGGGTCGGTGTGCTCGGCTGCGGCCCGATCGCGCAGTTCGCGCATCTGGAATCCTGCGTCAAGGCCGGCAATGCCGACCTCCACGCCATCTGCGATGCGGCACCCGATCTGCTCGCCCGCATGGGTGCCACCTATGAACCGCAGAAGATGTATGCCGACTATGACGCCATGCTCGCCGATCCCGAACTGGAAGCGGTCATCGTCGCCACGTCGGATGCCTATCACGTGCCGATGTCGATCAAGGCGCTCGATGCCGGCAAGCATGTTCTCTGCGAAAAGCCGATCGGCACTTCGATCGAGGAAGGCGAGGCCCTGGCGGAGGCGGTCAAGCACTCCGGCAAGGTGCTGCAGGTCGGCCACATGAAGCGTTTCGACCCGGCGCTGGAGGCCGCCCGCGACTTCGTCCGCGACGAGATCGGCGACGTGCTGGCGCTGAAGGCCTGGTATTGCGATTCCACCCATCGCTACACCAACACCGATGCGGTGCAGCCGCTGCCCGTCACCAGCAAGCTGGCGAAGAAACCTGCGGGCAATCCGAAGGCTGATCTCAGGCAGTATTTCATGCTGGCGCACGGCTCGCACCTCGTCGACACCGCGCGCTTCCTCTGCGGCGAGATCGTCGCCGTGCGCGCCCGCCTCAACGAGCGCTTCGGCGCCCATTGCTGGTTTGTTGAGACCGAATTCGCCAGCGGCGCGCTCGGCCATCTCGACCTGACCGTCGCCGTGCGCATGGACTGGCACGAAGGGTTTCAGCTTTATGGCGAGAATGGTTCGGTCATCGCCAAGACGTTCAACCCCTGGTATTTCCGCGCCAGCGAGGTCGACATCTTCCACGAGAAGGACGCGACCTCGCGAAAACCGCTCGGCGCCGACGGCCATTTCTTCCGTCGCCAGCTCGAGGGCCTTGCCGACACGGTTCTGAACGGCGCGCCGATGCGCGGCGCCAATGTCGAGGACGGCATCGCCTCGATCCGCGCCATGGTGGCGATTGCCCGTTCTGTCGAGACTGGCGAACGGGTTGAACTTGCCTCGGTTTCGGGTGCCGTCTGATGCGCCTCGGCATCTTCGCCAAGACTTTTCCGGGCACCGATCCGGCCGCCGTCTTGGCCAAGGTCAAGCAGGCCGGATACGAGACGACGCAGTTCAATCTCGCCTGCGCCGGCCTGCCGTCGATGCCGGACGTCGTGCCGGCGGATGCCGTCGCCGCCATCCGCGCCGCCGCGCGATCGTCAGGCGTTTTGCTGGCCGCGCTGTCGGGCACCTACAACATGGCGCATCCCGACAAGGCTGTGCGCGACGACGGACTTCGCCGCCTCGCTATCGTCATCGAAACGGCGGCAGCCCTCGACATCCCGCTGGTGACGCTTTGCACCGGCTCGCGCAACGCAGCCGACCAATGGGCATATCATCCCGACAACATCACGCCGGCGGCCTGGTCCGACATGGCCGCCGAGATGGAAAAGGCGCTGGCGCTCGCCGAGAATGCCGGCGTCGATCTCGGCATCGAGCCCGAGCAGGCCAACATCGTCACCTCGGCCGGGGATGCGATGCGCCTGATCGCCGACATGGGCTCCAAACATCTCAAGATAGTGCTCGATCCCGCCAACCTGTTCGAGCATGCAACGCCGGAGGAAGCGCACGTCATCGTCGCCGCCGCGATCGATGAGGCAGCCGGCCACATCACCATGGCGCATGCCAAGGACCGTTTCGCCGACGGCCGCTTCGCCACATCAGGCCAGGGCGTCGTCGACTTCCCGGACTTCGTCGCGCGCTTGAAGGGCGTGGGTTTCGATGGCGCGCTCGTCACGCACGGCTTGCCCGCCGATGAAGCTCCTGGCGTCGCAATCTTCCTGCGAAGGCTGCTCTGATGGGTGTCGCGCCGACGATCATGCTGCGCGGCGATGCAGCGCTCCGTGTCTTCGACATGGGGCAGGGCCTTCCCATCGTCTTCCAGCATGGCCTCGGCGGCGATGCCGCCCAGGTGGCGCAGAACTTTCCCGACGGCCTGTCGCGCCGCCGGCTGACCGTCGAATGCCGTGCGCAAGGCGGCGCCAGTGCCGGCAGCGAGCGTCCGTTCTCGATTGCGATGTTCGCCGACGATGTGCTGGCTGCCGCCGATGCGGCGGGAATGGAGCGCTTTGTCGCCGGCGGCATCTCGATGGGCGCGGCGATCGCGCTGCGCCTCGCATTGCATCACCCGGATCGCGTCTCTGGCCTCTTGCTGGTGCGTCCGGCCTGGGCTTTCGACGCGGCGCCTCAAAACATGCAGCCTTACGTCGAAGTGGCGGAACTCATCGACCGGCTTCCGCTGGACGAGGCGCGCGATGCCTTCGCGTCGTCCGCGACGGCAACCCGCTTTCGCAGCGAGGCCCCGGACAATCTCGCTTCGTTGCTCGGCTTCTTCGAGCGCGAGAATGCAACCGTCTTCGCCGAGGTAATGCAGTCGATCGCCAATGATGGGCCTGGTGTGACGCGGGCCGAAGCCGCCGGCCTTGAAAGGCCCACGCTGGTCATCGGCAGCGGCATCGATCTCGTCCATCCCGTGGCGACCGCCCGCGAACTGGCGGAAACGATCCCGAACGCGGTCTTCGCCGAGGTGACGCCGAAGGCTATCGACAAGAACAGCCATTTCGCCGAAATCCGTGCCGCCATCGGCAGCTTCCTCGACAGCAATTTCAACAACCAGGAACAATCATGATCTCGAAAGCCCTGTCAGGTCCGGCCGCCATCGCCGCATTGCCGCGCGACCGTCTGATCGCCGAATTCTCATCGTGGTCTGCCAATCTCGCCAATTTCGAGAGCGACCTCAGGCGCATCGAACCCTATGTCGATCTGCACCACATCGATGTCGCGGACGGCCATTTCGCGCCGTCCTTCCTGTTCTTCCCCGATCTCGTCGCCCGCATTGCCAAACTGACGGCCAAGCCCATCCACGTCCATCTGATGGTCGACGGGGCGATCGTCGAAGAACAGACCCGCCAGTTCATCGAGGCTGGCGCCGACATGATCAGCGTCCATGCCGAGAATGGCGAATCGGGTCTGCGCGCGGCGCGGCTGGCGCGTGCACTCGGCGCCGAAGCCGGCGTCGTGTTGAGGCTGGAAACGCCGGTCGAGGCGGTGACGCCTTTCGTTTCCGAGGTGGCTTTCGTCACGCTTCTCGGCACCGCGATCGGGGTCAAGGGCCAGGGCCTGTCGGAGAAAGCCTGCGACAGGCTGGGCGAGGCCCGCGCTATCCTGCGGAACGCCGGCCGCGAGGCGGCTGTGGTGCTCGCCGCCGATGGCGGCATCCGCCACGAAACCGTGCCGCGGCTTCGCGCGGCAGGTGCCGAGACCGTGGTGCTCGGTTCGCTCGCTTTCGGCGACAAGGATCTCGCCGGCCGCATCGGCTGGCTGCATGATTTGAAGGTCGCGGCCTGATGAGCATTGAAGCCGCTCTTGCGATCGACCTTGGCGGCAGCGAGCTTCGTGCCGCTCTGGTTGACCGTGACGGCAAGATACTGGCCTTCGCGGTGGTGCCGACGCAGGCGCAGGCCGGCCCCGATGCAGTGATCGGCCAGATCGAGGCGCTGGCCGCGACCGTCCATGCCGAGGCGCCGGGGCTGTCGATCCTCGGCGTCGGCGTCGGCGCGCCGGGCCCGCTCGATCCGCTGGCCGGCATCGCCGTCGGACCGCCGACGCTGGCCGGCTGGCAGGACGTGCCGCTGGCCGACATCCTCGAGCGGCGGCTCGGCCTGCCGGTGCGGCTGGAGAACGACGCCAATGCGGCCGCACTTGGCGAATGGCGCTTCGGCGCCGGCCACGGCGCTCGCTCGCTGGTCTTCGTCACCGTCTCGACCGGGATCGGCGGCGGCGTCGTCGCCGACGGGCGCATCCTGCATGGCCGCCGCGGCCTTGCCGCCGAGATCGGCCACATGACCATCACCAACGAGGGCGAGCGCTGCGTTTGCGGCGTCGTCGGCTGCTTCGAGGCCATCGCCTCGGGAACCGCGCTCGGCCGCCGCGCCAATGCGGCCACGTCAGCCTTCGATGGCTCCACACTGCGCCGCCTGTCGGCCAACGCTGAGGTGACGGGACGCCACGTGGTCGAGGCCGCGCGGCTGCAGGATGATCTCGCTGTGGCCCTGCTCGAGGAGGAGGCCCGCTGGCTCGGCATCGGCTTCACCAATCTCTTGCATCTCTATTCGCCCGACGTGCTGGTCGTCGGCGGCGGCATCGCCAATGGCCTCGACCTGATGGCGCCCGTCATCGGGGCGATCATCCGCCAGCGCGCCATGCTCGCCTATCGCGACGTGCCGGTCGTCCAGGCCCAGCTCGGCCGCCACGCCGGGCTGGTTGGTGCCGCCAGCCTTGTCCTGTTCGACGATTTCGGCACGTTGGCGGCTCCCATGCCTGTCGGCCCAAGCACATATCCGGACACGAGGAGGGACTTCAATGGCTGAGCTCAAGCTGCGCCGCCGGATCGCGATGCAGGTCGATCCGTCGCGCTGCCATTTCTTCGGCGCCATAGGCGAGTCGCCGCTGGGCAAAGCCGTCTGACATCACGGACATAGGCCGATGGCCGCAAGCTGGGTGCCTGCGGCCATCGTCATTTCACGGAACGGCGGATTACTCGGCGGGAACGATGTCCGCCGGCAGGCTGTCGTCGGCCGTACCAGCCAATGCCCTGGCCAGCTTGGCTTCATCGAGCTCGCCCTCCCAGCGCGCCACGACCAGCGTCGCCACCGCATTGCCGACGAAGTTGGTCAGCGCCCGGCATTCCGACATGAAGCGGTCGACGCCAAGGATCAGCGCCATGCCAGCTACCGGCACCGAGGGAACCACCGAAAGCGTCGCGGCCAAGGTGATGAAGCCGGCCCCGGTGATGCCGGCGGCACCTTTCGAAGAGAGCATGGCGACCAGCAGCAGCAGGATCTGGTCTGATATCGACAGATGGATGTTCGTCGCCTGGGCGATGAACAGCGCCGCCAGCGTCATGTAGATATTGGTGCCGTCGAGATTGAAGGAATAGCCGGTCGGGATGACCAGCCCGACCACCGAGCGCTTGGCGCCGGCCTTTTCCATCTTCTCCATCAGCGAGGGCAGTGCGGCTTCCGACGACGATGTACCCAGCACCAGGAGGAGCTCTTCCTTGATGTAGCGGATCAGGGACAGGATCGAGAAGCCGTTGTAGCGGCAGACCGCACCGAGCACGACGAACACGAACAGGAACGAGGTCGCGTAGAAGGTTCCGACCAGCATGGCGAGGTTGATGACCGAGCCGATGCCGTATTTACCGATGGTGAAGGCCATCGCGCCGAACGCGCCGATCGGCGCTGCCTTCATCAGCACGCCGACCAGCTTGAACATCGGCGCCATCAGCGCCTGCAGGAAGTTGAGCACCGGCGTGCCCTTGTCGCCGACCAGCGCCAGCGCGATGCCGAACAGCACCGAGAAGAACAGCACCTGCAGGATGTCGCCGTCGGCGAAGGCGCCGACGATCGTGCCGGGGATGATGTTCATCAGGAAGCCGGTGACTGACTGGTCATGCGCCTTGGCGGCGTAAGTGTTCACAGTCGATGCGTCGAGCGTTGCCGGGTCGATGTTGAAGCCGGCGCCCGGCTGCACGACATTGGCCACGACAAGGCCGATGATGAGCGCAAGCGTCGAGAAGGTGAGGAAGTATAGCATCGCCTTGCCGGCGACACGGCCGACCTTCTGCAGGTCGCTCATGCCGGCGATGCCGGTTGCGACCGTCAGGAAGATGACCGGGGCGATGATCATCTTGACCAGCTTGATGAAGGCATCGCCGAGCGGCTTCATGCTCTCGCCGATCGACGGATAGTAATGGCCGAGCAGGATCCCGACGGTGATTGCTACGAGCACCTGCACGTAGAGCTGGGCATAGAGGGGCTTGCGCTGCGCGGCGGGCGCGGCGGATTGGTCTGCGATATGCATCGAACTCTCCCTGGCCGGATGGACGGAACCCGCCCTGCGTGACTTCTCCCATCGCGGCGCTCCGGTTGCCCGCCGCTGCTAGGACTTTAGCAAGCGCTGTGCCAGATGGCGAATAGGCCGAAATCCCTGGGTTTCAGCCATTCCTGCCCTGCTGTCGACGGAGACTTGTGCGGATTTCCGCACAGGTCTTGTTTGCCCTGGCGGAATTTCGCATTAGACTGGGGCCAAAGCCGTGCAGGGAAGGGAGAGGGCCGACGCCGCGACAGCGCATCGATAGCGAAGCCCCAGGGTTTGCTGCCCGCGACCTGTTGCGCGAAGCGGTAGTGCGCCTGCGCGGCGGCCGTTGGCTGCTTGCGGCGATCGCGCTCGCGGTGCTGGTGGGAGCAGTCGCCGTTGCCGGGCGCATCGCCGAGGATCAGGCCGCCGGCAACTTGCGCGACGGGGCACTTGCCGCCTTGCCGCTGGCGGCCGGAACCCTGACCGGCGAAATCGAAAAGCAGCGTCTCGTGCCGCTGGTGCTGGCGCGCGACGATGCGGTGCGCGCCGCGCTGCGCCGCGCCGGGAAAGTCGAGGAAACCGCTCTCGACGCCAAGCTGAAGGCCATAGCCGGCGATGCATCGGCCTCGGCCATCTATGTCATCGACACGGCGGGCATGGCGATATCAGCCAGCAATGCCGGCCAGCCGGACAGCTTTGTCGGCATCGACTATAATTTTCGTCACTATTTCACCGATGCGATGGCCAACGGCGCGGCCAGCCAGTATGGCCTCGGCACGATCAGCGGCAAGCCGGGTCTCTACCTCGCCGGCCGTGTCGACGATGGTGGCAAACCGCTTGGCGTCGCGGTTCTGAAGGTCGAACTCGGCGGTGTCGAAGCCAATTGGCGCGCCAGCGGCTTTCGCGTTTTCGTCACCGATGAGCGCGGTGTCGTTCTGGCCACCAGCCAGCCCGATTGGCGCTTCCATGCGCTGGCGCCGCTCTCCGCCGCGGACGCCGCCGCGGCGCATGACCGGCTTCAACTGATCGACGCCGCCTTCGAGCCGCTGCCGATACGGCGTGGCGCCGGTGACGGTCTGGCGACAATCGACGAAGCCGGAAAATTGCGCCGGTTTGTCGAGGTGGTGCAGGACTTGCCCGGTGCTGTCCCCGGCTGGCGCCTGTGGCTGCTGACACCCGCCGATGCCGCCATGACCTCCGCCGCCAACACGGCGCGCCTGACGACACTGCTCGGGCTGCTGCTGATGGGGCTGCTTGCCTATGTGTTCACCCGGCGGCGTCGCACACGCCGGCTGCGGCAGGAGGCGCTGGCGCGCATGAACACCGAGCTCGAGAGCCGCGTCAGCACCCGGACCGCCGAATTGACGCGATCGAACACGGCCCTTGCCGGCGAAATTGCCGAGCGCGAAAACGCCGAGGCCAAGGTCCGCCGGCTGCGCGACGATCTCGCCCAGGCCAACCGGCTCTCCATCCTCGGCCAGATCGCCGCCGGCGTAGCGCATGAGATCAACCAGCCGGTCGCCGCGATCCGCACCTATGCGGAGAATGCGGGCCGGTTTCTCGAGGCCGGCAAGACCGAACCGACGAGCGCCAATCTGACCTCGATCGTGTCGATGACCGAACGCATCGGCGCCATCACCGGCACGCTGCGCACCTTTGCCCGCCGGCCCGGCGTCGCGGCATCGCCGTTGCCGGTGCGCGAGGCGATCGAGGGCGCGTTGTCGCTTCTGTCCGGCCGCATCCGCGATTCCGGCGTCACCATCGTCAAGCCGCGCGGTAACGCATCGCCATTGGTGATGGCAAGCCGCATCCGGCTGGAGCAGATTCTCGTCAACCTGTTGCAGAATGCGCTGGACGCCATGAAGGACCGGCCCGATCCCCGTATCGAGATCGACCTCGCCGAACGTGGCGACAGGGTGCTGATTTCGGTGCGCGACAATGGTCCCGGCCTCGGGCCGGAAGCCGCCGGCAATCTGTTCATGCCATTCCAGACCACCAAGGAAAAGGGGCTTGGCCTCGGCCTGGTGATCTCGCAGGAGATCGCCCAGGAATTGGGCGGCACGCTGCGGCTCGACCCCGACACGGCCAGCGGCGCATCCTTCACCATCGACTTGAGGCGGATCGAATGACGCAGGGATCAGGGTTGGTGGCGCTCGTCGACGACGATGCGGACCTGCTTCACGCCACCACGCAACTGCTTGAACTTGCCGGCTTCACGGTGATCGCGCTCGACGCCGCCGAGGCAGCGCTTGGTGTCGTCGACACGGATTTCGATGGTGTGGTCGTCAGCGATATCCGTATGCCCGGCATGAACGGTCTGCAGCTCTTCGACCGCGTCAAGGCTGTTGACCCCGACTTGCCGGTGATCCTGGTCACCGGGCATGGCGATGTCGATCTTGCCGTCGCCGCGCTCAAGGACGGCGTCTATGATTTCATTCCGAAACCCTATGCGGGGGAGCGCCTGGTCGAGGCCCTGAAGCGGGCATCGGAGAAGCGGCGGCTGGTGATGGAAAACCGGCGGCTGCGCCAAGCCGCGGCACTTGCTGCCGACGGCATGCCGTTGATCGGCGAGGCGCCCGCCATCCGCCGACTGCGTGAAACCTTGCGCCAGATCGCGGACATGGATGTCGACGTGCTGGTGGAAGGCGAGACGGGAACCGGCAAGGAAGTGGTGGCCGACCTCCTGCACCGGTGGGGCCGCCGCCGCGCAAAGCCCTTCGTCGCATTGAATTGCGGCGCTCTGCCCGAAACCGTCATCGAAAGCGAGCTGTTCGGCCATGAGGCCGGCGCGTTCACCGGCGCGCAGCGGCGGCGGATCGGCCGGATAGAGCACTCCAGCGGCGGTACGCTGTTCCTCGACGAGATCGAATCCATGCCGCCGGCGTTGCAGGTCAAGCTCTTGCGGGTGCTGGAGACGCGCAGCCTCACCCCGCTCGGCTCGAACGAGACGCGGCGCCTCGATCTCAGGGTCGTCGCGGCGACCAAGGTCAACCTCGGCCGGCCCGACCAGCGCGGCGATTTCCGCGAGGACCTCTATTTCCGCCTCAACGTGGTGACGCTGCGCCTTCCGCCCTTGCGCGAGCGGCGCGGCGATATCGCGATGCTGTTCGGCCATTTCCTCGGCAAGGCGGCGGAGCGGTTTGGCCGCCCTGTCGCCAAGGTGAACGCCGCCGTGAGCCATCATCTCCAGGCGCACGACTGGCCGGGCAACGTGCGCGAGCTCGCGCATTTCGCCGATCGCGTCGCGCTCGGACTTGGTCCCGATGACGAAACCAGGGCAGTCGCGCGGCTGCCGGAGCCGGCCGCCGCACTGCCCGAGCGGGTCGGGCAATACGAGGCGCAGCTCATCCGCGACGCGCTGCGCGATCATGGCGGCGACGTGCGCGGCGCCATCGACGCGCTCGGCGTGCCGCGCAAGACGTTCTACGACAAGCTCAAGCGCTACGGCATTGCCGCATCCGACTTCCGCCCTCTTGACGCTTCCAACCGCGCAATCCGGAAAGAGCCATGAACACGACACTTGAAACGACGGCAAATCCCGTGCCGGAAGAACTCGCCTTTCTCAGTGAGCGGCTGACGGCGTTCAACGACGGCGATGTCGGCGCGTCCGAAAGGAAGGCACTGGCCGTATTTGTGCGCGACGAGGACGGCGCTGTCGTCGCCGGCATCTCGGGCTACACCGCCTGGGGCTGGCTCTACGTGCAGTGGCTGTGGGTCGACGAAAGGCTGCGCGGCCAGCATATGGCAGGCCAGATGCTGGACGCAGCCGAACGCGAAGCCGTGGCACGCGGCTGCCAAAATGCCTGGATCGACACTTTTAATCCCAACGCCGCCAAGGTCTATCAACGGCAAGGTTATCAACCTTTTGGGACGCTGGCCGATTTCCCGGTCGGCCGCAGCCGAATTTTCCTGCAGAAGAATCTATCGCCCGCGTGATCAGTCAGCCAGCTTTCCCCCACGCATCGGTTCCGGTGCGCCGGTCGTGCTCGGGAAACTGATCGGCAGGCCGCGCAGCACGCGCACCGCGAGGAAGGCAAAGCACTCCGCCTCCACCGCGTCGCCGCTCCAGCCGAGGCTTTCGGCCAGCACCACCTCGACGCCGGCGCGGCTGGCGAGCATGGCCATCATCGTCGGGTTGTGACGGCCGCCGCCGCTGACCACCAGCTTCTTCGGCCGGCTTGGCAGAAGGTCGAGCGCCTTGCCGACTGCGGCGGCAGTAAACGCGGTAAGCAGCGCCGCGCCATCCTCGGCGTTCAGGCCGTCGGCCATGGCCGCGCTGAAGTCGAAACGGTCGAGCGATTTCGGATACGCCTTGGTCAGATAGGGATGCTGCAACAGCTTGGCGAGCCGGGCTTCGTCCACCTTGCCCGCGCGGCCCAGCGCGCCGTCACGGTCCATTTCGCCGAGCCCTTTCGACTTGATGAAATCGTTGAGCGGCGCATTGGCGGGGCCGGTATCGAAGGCGATGACATTGTCGGCGCCGTCCCACCAGGTGATGTTGGCGACGCCGCCGAGATTGAGCACGGCCACCTCGCCGCTGGCGCCGGCGCTGCGCATCAGCGCGGTGTGATAGGCGGCTGCCAGTGGCGCGCCTTGCCCGCCGGCGCGCATGTCGGCCGAACGGAAATCATAGGCGACCTTGGTGCCGAGGATCTCATGCATCAACTCGCCGTCGCCAAGCTGGCGGGTCTGGCCGAACCGTCCGACCTGCGGCGCGCGATGCAGCACGGTCTGGCCGTGAAAGCCGACGACGCCGATATCGGCCATCGTCATGCCGTACCCTTCGACGAGTTCCTTCACCGCCGCCGACTGCGCACGCGTCAGCGCCTCTTCCGCCTTGCTGAAGATCGCCGGTTCCGGCCCGACAAAATTCCAGGCCCTGGCCGCGGTCAGCGTCTCCTCCAGCAAGGAGCGGATCGACGGGGAATAGGGCATCAGCCGGTAGGTGCCAAAATCCTCGATCCGCTCGCCATCGGTCTTGATCAGCGCCACGTCGATGTTGCCGTCAAGCACGGTGCCGGTCATCAGGCCGGCAGCCCAGATTGGTTCCATGGTCTATCCCTAGCCCCTGTTGATGAGATCGCCGACGGCTTGCCGCAGCGAGACGATGCCGCTGTCGAAATGACGTGTCGGATGGATGCGGTTGGTGAGCAAGGTCCACGCCTTGCTCTTGTCGAAGTCTATCCACAGTCCCGTACCGGTAAAGCCGGTATGGCCGATCGTTCCCGGACTGCATAACGCACCCCCGGACCAGCCTTCGTAAGGTCGTTCCCAACCATGGGTTCGGGTGGCCGACAACGGCGCGCGCATCAGCGCGACCGATTGTTCCGATGCGCCGGTTCCGTCCAGCAGTCCCCGGGCGAAGTTGAGCACCGAAGCGGCCGTACCGAACAGGCCTGCGTGACCAGCGCCCTGCAACGCCGAGCAATTGTCGTCGTGGACCTCGCCGGACAGCACGCGGTGGCGCCAGGTGCAATCCTCGGTCGCCGCGGCGGCATCGGGTTCCGTGGACCAGGCAAAGCTCGGGCCGGGCTCCATGGCGCGAATGCTCTTGCCCGAAAGCCGCTCCAGCGCAAAGCCGAGCAGGATGAAGTTGATGTCGGAATAGACGGGGTCGCGCGCCCGCCATTCGCGCTGCAGGATGAAGGCGCGCAGCAGCTCGGGATCGCGTCCGTAGGTGTAGATCGGCTCGACTGCGGGGAAGGGCGTCTGGTGGCCGAGGCACTGTCGGAAGGTCACCTTCCGCTCCCAGGCGTTGGCGTCATATTGGCGAAGGTCGGGAAGCACCGAGATCAGCGGTGCGTCGAGATCGATGATGCCGTCCTGCGCCAGCGCCAGGATACGCGGCGTTGTGAAGATCACCTTGGTCAGCGACGCCAGGTCGAACCAGGTGTTTTCCCGCATCGGCCGCGGCTTCGGCACGAGCTGCGCCGAGCCGATTGCGCGGACGATGCGCTCGCCATCGCGGCTGACAATGCCGAGCACGCCGCCAGGGATACGTCTGGCGGTCACTGCCGTTGCCAAGGGCGCGAATGCGCGGTCGAAGAGCTGGGAGAGGCTACTCAATGCCGGCCTCCTTCGGAGAGGTAGCGCTGTCCCGCCGACCTTACATATCCCTGGGCCATCACGCCTCCACCCTCGCCATATGATCCCCTCCAAACCGCTCCCATTTCGCCGGAGCCGGCTCAAACCCCTGCGGGCGCACCAGCGACGGCACCTGGCGCGTGTCGATCTCGAAATGCTCGTGCCGCCGGTCGATGGTCGGAACGGCGGCGATCAGCTTCTTCGTATAGGAATGCCTCGGCTTCGACAGCACGGACCGCGCGTCGCCGATCTCGACGATCTGGCCGGCATAGATGACCGCGATGCGGTGCGCGATCCGCTCGACCACGGCCATATCGTGCGAGATGAACAGATAGGCCAGCGCATATTCGCGCTGCAGGTCGAGCAGCAGCTCCAGCACTTTGGCCTGCACCGAGACATCGAGCGCCGACACCGCTTCGTCGAGAACCACGACGGACGGGTTGAGCATCAGCGCGCGGGCAATGCACAGTCTTTGCCGCTGGCCGCCGGAGAATTCATGCGGGTAGCGCTCCAGGCTGTCCTTGGGCAGGCCGACGCGTTCGAGCAGGCTCGCCATTCTGGCCCGCGTTTGGGCATCCGCCCGCCCGCCGGTGGCGATCACCGGTTCGGCCAGGATGCTTTCGATGGTCAGCCTTGGGTTGAGCGAGGCGTAGGGGTTCTGGAACACCATCTGCACGGGCTTGGCGCCGCGCTCCGACGTGGCCGTTCGCGTGCCGACCGAGAAGCTGCCGCGTGTCGACCGCACCAGCCCCAGCACCGCCTTGGCGGTGGTGGATTTACCCGAGCCGCTCTCGCCGACGATGGCCAGCGTCTCGCCTTGCATCAGGTCGAAATCGACCCCGTCGACGGCATGCACCGCGCCGGTCGCGCGACTGAAGAAGCTGCTCTTGAGCGGAAACCGAACCACGAGCCCATCGACCCTCAAGGCCGTTTGCGTGTTCACGGCCTTGTCGCGCTGTCCGTCCACGCGTGTCGCCCGGCCACTGGCGAAATGCGGCACGTCCTGCAGCAGGTGCTGCGTGTAAGAATGCTGCGGGCGGTCGAGGATCTGGTTCAGTTCGCCCTGTTCCACGGCCTGGCCGTTTTGCATCACCATCACCTTGTCGGCGATGCCGGCGACCAGGCCGATATCGTGGGTGATGAAGATCATCGACATGCCGCTTTCGCGCTTCAGCTCGGCAAGCAGCGCCATGATCTGTGCCTGCACGGTGACGTCGAGCGCCGTCGTCGGCTCGTCGGCGATCAGCAGGCGCGGATTGCAGGCGAGCGCAATCGCGATCATCACCCGCTGCAGCATGCCGCCGGACAACTGGTTGGGCGTGTATTTCAGCCGTCGCGCGGCATCTGGAATGCGCACGCGGTCGAGCGCGTCCCTGGCTGCCGCCGTGGCTTGCGGGCCCGTCAGTCCGCGATGCAGGCGGAACGATTCCTCGATCTGGGTGCCGATGGTCAGCACCGGGTTGAGCGAGGTCATCGGTTCCTGAAAGATCATGCCGATCTCGGCGCCGCGAATGCCGGTCAGTTGCGGTTCAGTCGCGGCTGCCAACTCGAAGACGGTCCCATCGACCCGCTTCAGCTTCATGGAACCGCCGGTAATGCCGCCGCCGCCGAAATCGACGAGCCGGTTGATCGACAGCGCCGTCACCGATTTGCCCGAGCCGCTTTCGCCGACAATGGCCAGCGTCTCGCCGTCGGCGACATCGAAGCTGACCCCGCGCACCACCTCATTGGCCTTGGGATTGCGGCCGAAGCCGACGCGCAGGTCCGAGACCGACAGCAGCGGGGTCATGCCAACACTCTCCGCATCCTGGGGTCGAGGATGTCGCGCAAGGCGTCGCCCAAAAGGTTGAAGCCCAGAATGCTGATCATGATCGCCAGGCCTGGGAAGATCAGCAGCCAGGGTGCCGTTTCCATCAAATTGCGGCTGTCGCTCAGCATCAGGCCGAGCGACGCGGCGGGCGGCTGCGTGCCAAGGCCGAGAAAGCTCAAGCCGGCTTCGGTCAGCAGCGCCCAGGCGAGCGCCAGCGTCACCTGCACAGTCAACGGCGCCACGAGGTTGAGCAGCAGGTGGCGCGTGACGATATAGCTCGAACTGCTGCCGAAGGTTCGCGCGGCATCGACGAATTCGCGTGTCTTGAGCGACAGCGCGGGGCCCCGCACCACGCGCGTGAAAATCGGCGTGTAGACGATGCCGATGGCTACCACGCTGGTCCATGTGCCCGGTCCGGCGACGGTGACGATAAGCAGCGCCAGAAGGATCGCCGGGAAGGCCAGCAGCACGTCCGTGATCCGCATCACGACGCCGTCCCAGCGGCGCCCGAGCCAGGCGGCGGCAAGCCCCAGGACCGTTCCGGCAAGGGACGCGAAGGCCACCGAGAAGAAGGCGACCGTAAAGGACTGGCCGATGCCCGCCATCAGGCGGCTGGCGACGTCGCGGCCGAACAGGTCGGTGCCCATCCAGTAGGCGGCGCCGGGCGCGTGCAGCCGGTCGATACGGTATTGCGTGATCGGATTGTGCGGCGTCAGCCCCAACAGGCCAAGGATGGCGAGCAGCAGATAGACGCACACGATGACGCCGCCGATGCGGCCGCTGCCATGGCCGAAGATGGCACGCAGGATCCGCATCACTGTTCCCCCAGCCGGATACGCGGATCGAGCGCGACATAGGCGAGGTCGACCAGGAGATTGACGATCATGAAGTTGAAGGCGATGAACAGCACGCTGCCCTGCACCAGCGCGTAGTCGCGCTGCAGGATGGCATCGAGCACCATGCGTCCGAGGCCGGGCAGGGCATAGATTTGCTCGACGATGACGGCGCCGCCCAGGAGGTAGCCGAACTCTATGCCGCTCAGCGTCACCACCGGGATCAGCGCATTGGGCAAAGCGTGCCGCCAGATGACACTGCGCGCCGAAGCGCCCTTGCTGCGGGCCGTGCGGACATAATCGTCGCTCAACACGTCCAGCATCGCCGAGCGCGCGATGCGGGTGACGGACGCCGCGAAGGCGAAGCCGAGCGTGATGGCGGGCAGGATCAGCTGGCTGAGATTGCGCAAGGGATCCTGCCAGAGCGGCGCGAATTCGCCCATCGCCGGCAGCACGCCGAAGCCGGCCGACAGCGTGTAGATGATCAAGAGGCCAAGCACGAAACTCGGCGTCGATTGGCCGATCATGGCGACGATGCGCACCCCAAGGTCGGACGGTTTTTCGTTGTGCGTGGCGGCGTAGATGCCGGCCGGCATGCCGACGAGAAGCGCGATGATCATTGACAGCACTGCCAATTCCAGCGTCAGCGGAAAACGCTCGAGGATGACGTCGAGAACCGGCCTGCCATAGGTGACGGAGATGCCGAAATTGCCGTGCAGGATGCCGCCGATCCAGCGCCAGTATTGAACGAACCAGGGTTGGTCGATGCCGAAGTAGGCGGCGAGCGAATCTCGTTGTGCCGGCGTCAGCAGGCCGGCCTCGGTGCCCAGCATCGCCGTGATCGAATCGCCAGGCACCATCCGGATCGCGACGAAGACCAGGATGGATACGCCAAGCAGGACGAGAGGAAACGTCGCCAGCCGTCGCAAGAGATAGTTCACGCCAGGAAGACCTCTCGTCCCGTTGCCGAATCCGGCGCTATTGGATGGTCACCTTGCTCAGGCTGAACAGCGTGCCGGTCGGCGTCGGCACGAAGCCGGCGATGTTTTTCTGCTGGGCCGTGTAGCTGTAGGAGGTGTAGAGCCAGATCCACGGCGATACCTCGGCGAGGTGCTTCTCGAACGCGGCGAAGATCGCCTTGCGTTTGGCCGGATCGGTCTCGGCGCGGCCCTGCTGCATCAGGCTGTCGAGTGTATCGTCGATATAGTTCGCCACCTTCTGCAGATTGCCAGCCTTGGTCCAGTAGCGGTTGTACATCGTATAGGGGTCGGCCCGGCCGCCATTGAGCGCGATCGCCATGTCGAAATCGCCCTTCAGCCAGGCGTCGACATAGACGTTGAGCTCCATCATCTTGATGTCGAGCTTGACGCCGATTTCGGCGAGCTGCGACTGGATGACCTGGGCTTCCGCCGCCGCCGTCGGCGGCTCGCCGGTGGCGCCGATCACGGTCGCCGAAAAGCCGTCGGCAAAGCCGGCCTCGGCCATCAACTTCTTGGCTTTTTCGACATCGCGCTTGTAGCAGAACAACTGGCTCGGATCGGTCGCCAGCGCCGGGATGGTCAGCGGCCCGGTGACCTTGCCTTCGCCCAGCGCGGCGGTGTCCAGCACCTCCTGCCGGTCGATGGCGCAGGAGATCGCCTGGCGCACCTTGAGCTCGGTCATCGGCTTGCGCGATGGGTTGAGCTGCAGCACGTTATAGGCAAGCACCGGTACACGGTTCAATTGCAGGTTGGCTTCTTTCGGCACCAGCGTGGCGACGAGCGGGTCGTTGAGCAGGGCGAAATCGATCTGCTTGGTGCGCATGGCGGCGAGGATCGCCGCCTCGTCGGGCAGCACGCTGATCTCGATGCCGTCGACGCCGGTCGCGCCGCCGGCCCAGTCCTTGTTGGCGCTCAGGACTTCCTTGGCGTTTGGGTCCCATTTGTCGAGCTTGAACGGGCCGGAACCGACCGTCTTCGTGCCGATCGATCCGGCCTTGATTTCAGCCGCCGGAACGATGGCCGCGTTGACGTCGCTCATCGCCGTCAGGATTGGCGCGTCGGGCTGCGAGAGGTGGAAC
This sequence comes from Mesorhizobium sp. B2-3-13, assembly GCF_006442195.1. Classification (NCBI taxonomy): domain Bacteria; kingdom Pseudomonadati; phylum Pseudomonadota; class Alphaproteobacteria; order Hyphomicrobiales; family Phyllobacteriaceae; genus Mesorhizobium; species Mesorhizobium sp. B2-3-13. The sequence continues at coordinate 55,370 of NZ_VFVQ01000008.1, read as the reverse complement.
ACGACGGTCGCCGCATCAGGCGTGTCAATGCTGGCGATCGACAGGAAGTTGGCGCGGGCGGCGGCACCCGTCTTCTCGTCGAGGATGCGCTCGAACGACGCCTTGACGTCGGCGGAGGTTACCGCCGTGCCGTCCTGGAATTTCGCCTTGGGATCGAGCTTGAAGGTCAGCTCCTTGCCGTCTTTCGAGAATTCCCAGGAGGTGGCGATAGCGGGGATGATCTGCAGGCTGGCGTCGAGCCGCACCAGCGGCTCGTAGATGAGCTCCAAAAGCCGCAGCGACGAGAACGCCGTCTGCTTGTGCGGGTCAAGCCCGGTGGCGTCCTGCGACCAGGCCATGTGCAATGTCGCCGCCTGCGCCGAAACCGTGGCGATGCCGAGCATCGCGGCAAGGGTGATGCCCGAAAGCAGCCTTCCTGTAAGATGAACCATTCTCGTCTCCCATTATTGAACTCGATGCCTTGCAGTTTCCGCGGGCCGCTTCCAAGGCACACATGCTTTGGAGTATCGGCCCAGTCTATGCGGCTTGACGCCGTCTTGTCTAAAGCGGCTTCACGCCGTCTTGTCTAAAGCGGCTTTAGCCGTCTTGTCTAAAGCGGCCTCAGGCCGCTTCGTCGCTGATCGCCTTTCGCAGGAACCCTCCGGCCTTGGCCAAAGCGGCCCGCGCCGCTTCGACGTCGAGGCCGGTGATGGTGACCAGGATCGCCAGCTTGACGTCATTGCCGGTCCGGTCGAGCGCCTGCCGCGCCTGCGGCGCGGTGCAGCCGGTCGCCTGCATGACGATCCTGATCGCCCGGACGACCAGCTTCCTGTTCGACGGGTTCAGGTCGACCATCAGGTTCTGGTAGCTCTTGCCGATGCGGATCATCGAAGCCGTGGTCAGCATGTTGAGCACCAGCTTCTGTGCTGTTCCCGATTTCAGCCGCGTCGAGCCGGTGAGCACCTCCGGACCGACGACCGGCGAGATGGCGATCTCGGCGATGCCGGCAATGGCCGAGGCCGGATTGCAGGACAGCGCGACGGTCGTCGCGCCGATCTTCTTGGCATAGGTCAGCCCGCCGATCACATAAGGCGTGCGCCCGCTGACCGCGATGCCGACCACCACGTCGTCAGGTGTGAGCGTGATGTCCTGCAAGGCCTTGGCGCCCATCTTTGGGTCATCCTCGGCGCCTTCCGTTGAGCGCACCAGGGCGTCGGACCCACCGGCGATCAGGCCGACCACCATGCCTTCGGGCACGCCGAATGTGGGCGGGCACTCCGAAGCGTCGAGCACGCCAAGCCTGCCGCTGGTGCCGGCGCCGATATAGACAAGCCGCGCGCCTTTCTGGAAGGCGAGCACGATCCGATCCACCGCGGTGGCGATTTCCGGCAGCACCTTTTCGACGGCCGCCGGGACAAGCCTGTCCTCGTCATTGATCCTGCGCAGCACGTCGATGGTCGGCAGCAAGTCGATGTCGACGGTCCCTGGATTCCGGCCTTCGGAAACCAGCCGGTCCAGCTCAGACATCAACCGTTGCTCGGTCATCCCAATGCTTTCAAAAAATCTGCTGCGCGGTCCGGCATGGCTCGACCGGCGGTGCAACAGACCGTGGTCCGTCACCGCAGGTTCTCCTGTTAACTTTTTAGAATTTGATATTCACATCGTCAATAGAAATTTGGAATATTTTATTCCTACTCTTGCCACCTATCCCTTGCATGCCGATTTCTTGGCAAGAATGATCGCTCCGGACACGGCGTCGCCGTCCGCGGGTTTCAGGCGGCGCCGGACGTCGGGGGAAAGCCAGGGCTCGAGCGGGCTGGCAAGGCCGCCCAGCAGGGTCACGCGCGGCGCACCTTTTTCGAACAGCACCCGCACCAGCGTGTCGATCTGCTCGGCGGCGCTTTGCACGATGCGGCGTCCGGCGGGGTCGCCTTGGTCGGCATGCCGCATCACCATGGGTGCAAGTGCGGCATAGTCCGTGGCGCTAGCGCGGTCCATCCAGGCGACGGCCTCCATCGGGTCGCCGGCGAAGCGCTGCATGAGTTCCGCCAGCAGCGCCGTCCGTTCGTGGCGGCCGTCATGGGCGCGCAGCGCCAGTTGCACGGCTTTCAGTCCGAGGTCGGCGCCGCTGCCCTCGTCGGAGATCGGAAATCCATAGCCGCCGGCGCGCAGGTCGCGGCCCTCGACAAAGCCAAGGCCGATCGAGCCGGTCCCGGCGATGACGATGGCGCCGTCCTGGCCCGAATGCGCGCCAAGGCAGGCGCCGACACCGTCGCTGACGAAGTCGATGCTGGCAAAGGGATGCGCGATTGCCCGCAGCGCCTCCAGCGCGCCTTTGCGGCCGATGCCGGCAAGGCCGATGCCGGCATGGATGCGGACGGTCTCGGCGGGCGCGAAACCTGCTTCATCGATCGCCGCGCCGTAGGCTTTGGCAATGGAGCCCCATGCTGCCTCGATGCCGAGCCGCGTCGTCGCCGGGCCGGACAGGCCTTGTCCCAGCACCATGCCTTGCGCGTCCTCGAGACGGGCGCGGCAACCGGTGCCGCCGCCATCGACGCCGAGAAAATAATCCGTGTCGGTATTCATGCGCCCAGCCGCTCGATGTCGGCGCCGCACAGGCGCAGCTTGCGGTCCAGTTGCTCGTAGCCGCGGTCGAGGTGATAGACCCGGTTGATGATGGTCTCGCCTTCGCTGACCAGCGCCGCCAGCACCAGCGACACCGAAGCGCGCAGGTCGGTGGCCATCACTTGCGCCCCGTGCAGTTTCTCGCCGCCGCGCACCAGCGCCATGGTGCCTTGCAGCTTGATGTTGGCGCCGAGCCGCATCAGTTCGGGTACATGCATGAAGCGGTTCTCGAAGATGGTTTCGCGCAGCAGCGAGGCGCCCTGCGCGCAGCACATCAGCGCCATGAACTGCGCCTGCAGGTCGGTCGGGAACCCCGGATAGGGTTCCGTGGTGAGGTCGGCTGCCTTGAGCGGCCGGTCGCGCGAGACGATCAGTCCCCGGTCGCCCGGCCAGACGCTGACGCCGGTCGCCTCCAGCAATTGCACCACCGAGGCCATGTGTTCGAGCCGGGCATGCGTCAGCTCAAGCTGGCCGCTGGTGATGGCGGCGGCGATGGCATAGGTGCCCGCCTCGATGCGGTCCGGGATGATGTCGTGGCTGGCGGCGCGCCAGTTGGTGTCGCCCGCGATCAGGATGCGGTGCGTGCCTGCGCCCTCGATGCGCGCGCCCATGGCGCTGAGGCAAGCGGCGAGGTCAGCCACTTCCGGTTCGCGCGCCGCGTTCAGGATTTCGGTTTCGCCCTTGGCCGTGGTCGCCGCCATCATGGCGGTTTCCGTCGCCCCGACCGATGGCGACGGGAGCACGATGCGGGTGCCGGTCAATCCGTTCGGCGCCGAGGCGACGATCAGGCCGTTCTCTATGGCGATCCTGGCGCCCAGCGCGGCGAGTGCGGTGACATGCATGTCGACCGGCCGCGCGCCGATCGCGCAGCCGCCTGGCAGCGAAACCCGGGCATGGCCGAACCGCGCCAGCAACGGCGCCAGGACGAGCACCGTCGCCCGCATCTTCCGAACCGTGTCGTAGGACGTCTCCTTGGAAACGGCGGCACTGGGGTTAATGATCGCGGCATGGGCGGACCGGGTGATTTCGGCGCCGTGAAGCCGCACCACGCCGAGCATGTTTTGGACGTCGGTCACATCGGGCAGGTTGGTCAGTTCGAGTGGGTAGGGGCTGAGCAGCGCAGCCGCGATCTGCGGCAAAGCGGCATTCTTGGCGCCTGATATGGTGACCGCGCCTTGCAGTCTCTGTCCGCCGACGATCCGCAATCTATCCATGGCTGAAACCTTGAGGGTCACCCCGGCGACCTGCCTGGGAATCCCGGGCGGTGGCCCGGGTCGAGCTGAGAATTAATTCTGCGTTCTTGGCTGTCAATCAAAATTGGAATAATTTATTCCTCGTCTTGCAAGTCTCAAGAGCGAGGGGATTTCCGTGTCTATCTTAAGCAGGATCAATGCCAAGCTCGACGGCATGGCGCCCGGCGATCGCGAGATCGGCCGTTACATCGTCGACAACCCCAACCAGATGCTGCGGCTGTCGACGGCCGCACTTGCGGCCGAGATCGGCCGCAGCCAGTCGAGCGTGGTCAAGTTCAGCCAGAAGCTCGGCTATGCCAGTTATCAGGAACTCAAGCTCGCCGTCAGCGAGGCCAAGGCGCAGGATTGGCAGGTGCCGGCCGGCGTCATCCACGGTTCGATCGAGGTCGGCGATGGCTTTCCGGTCATCTTGAAGAAGCTGATCGGCAGCAAGCTGCTGTCGATGCAGCAGACCGTCGCCGCCAACAGCGAGCGCATCATCTCCAGGACGCTGGAACTGCTGGATGGCGCGCGGCGCATCCATCTGGTTGGCGTCGGCGCTTCCTCGCTGGTGGCGCGCGATTTCTCCTACAAGCTGATGAAGCTCGGCCGCAATGTGCTGCATGACAGCGACAGCCACATCCAGATGGCCAACGCCTCGACGCTCGGGCCTGACGATGTGCTGTTCGCGCTCTCCTATTCCGGCGCCAGCATCGAAACCTTGCGCATCGCCGAGCTTGCAGCCAAGCGCGGCACGACGGTGATCGCCGTCACCGGCCTGCATGAAAATCCGCTGAGCCGGGTCGCCGACATTCGCCTCTACACCATCGCCGACGAGGAGCGCGCGCGCTCCTCCTCCATCACGGCGCGCGACGCGCAACTGACGCTGACCGACCTTTTGTTCATCCTGCTGGTACAGAAGCAGCCGGATGCCAACGACTATGTCCACAACAGCGAGGCGGCGGTCACTGTACTGAAGGCTGAGCGGTCGACGTAAAGGGCCTCAGACGCTTTCGAGATAGGTCTCGATCTCGAAATCGCTGACATTCAGGGCAAACGTATTCAATTCCTGGCGTTTGCAGGCGATGAAGGAGTCGCGCAGGATCGCCGGGAAGATCTCCGCCACATGCGTCCCGCCTTCAAAGGTCGCGATCGCCGACGCCCAGTCCGGTGGCAGCTTGGCCGGGGCAACGCCTTGCCCGTCCTTCCCCGCCGGCTCGCCCGGTGACATCTGCTTCTCGATGCCGATCAGTGCCGCGCCCAGGATGGCGGCAAGCACCAGGTATGGGTTGGCGTCGGCTCCCGAGACGCGATGTTCGATGCGGCGCGCGCCGGTCGGGCCGCCGGGGATGCGGATCGCGACCATGCGGTTCTCGTACCCCCAGGCGACCGCGGTCGGCGCGTAGGATCGTGGGCGCAGCCTCCGGTAGGAATTGAAGTGCGGCGCGAACACCAGCGTGCTTTCGGCCATCGCCGCCAGCAGCCCGCCGACCGCATGACGCATGATGTCGGAGCCCTGGTCGGTGCCGTCGTCGAACACGTTGCGCCCTTCGCCGTCGACCAGGCTGAAATGGACATGGAAGCCGTTGCCGGCGCGGTCGCCATAGGGCTTGGCCATGAAGCAGGCGGCAAAGCCGTGCTTGCGGGCAATGCCCTTTACCGTGCGCTTGAACAACACCGCATCGTCGGCCGCCCGCAAAGCGTCGGCGACATGGTTCAGGTTGATCTCGAACTGGCCGACGCCGTTTTCGGCGATGGCCGTGTCGACGGGAATGCCTTGTGCGCGGCAGGCTTCGTAGATGTCATGGATGAAGGCTTCGAAATCGTCGATCTCGTCGATCGACAGCGCCGCGTCGGAATCGAGACGCCGCCCGGTGACCGGTGAGACTGGTCCGACAGGCCGCTGCGATTGCGGATCGACCAGGTAGAATTCGAGTTCGGTCGCCGCGACCGGAGTGAGGCCGAGCGCCTTGTAGCGATCGAGGATGCGGGCCAGTGCCCGCCGGGGGTCGCCGAGATAGGGTGAACCGCTTTCGTCGGCGAGCCAGAGCGGGACGAGCGCCGTCGGATGCGCCGTCCATTCCACCGGCAGAATGCCGCGTCCCGTCCATTGGCAAAGCCCATCGGCATCGCCGGTCGAGAAGACCAGGCTGTTGCCTTCGATGTCCTCGCCCCAGACATCGAGCCCGATCAGCGAATAGGGCATGCGCAGCTTGCCTTCCAGCGCCTTGCGGGCCTGCTCGACCGGTATGCGCTTTCCCCGCATGATGCCGTTGAGGTCGCACACCGCGGCCCTCAGGCTCTGGATGTCGCTTCGGCTTTCAAGCCAATTCAAAACGTCCGCAATTGCATCGCTCAATTTCCGTTACCTCTGGTTCCCTGCGGGGCCGCGCCTGAGGCGGCCACCCTATTTCACGACAAGACAGCTGATGAGTTCATGAAGGCATCTCCGACATCAGTCGGAAGAGTTTTCTTCATTTTTTCAAATCATTAGCCGGGATGTCGGGAGGCATTTCAGGAACCAATTGCGCGATTTGCGATCGCAACATAGCGACAAGGCTGGGCAAAGCCAAGGGGCATCTGGTGACGGATCCAGGAACGTCCGCCTAGCTCCTCGCTTCGGGGAACATACCCTGCCGCAGGATGTGCGCGGCGCCCTCGTCGATATCGCGAACGATGGCCGCCCGCGCTCGCGCGCCGTCCTGTGCCTCGATCGCCGCGACCGCTTCCTCGTGATAGTCGATGTCCAGAATGGAGGAGAGGTCGTCCTCGAACCCCGTGGCGAGGTTTCTAAGAAACGGGCCGACCTGCATCCATACCGTCTCGATCAGGAAGATCATCTGCTCGTTGCCGCAATGGCGATAGATCGAGAATTTGAAGTCGTGGTTCTTCCTGAGATAGTCGCCGATATCGCCCTTGCGGGCCGCCAGGGTCAATTCGGTGCAATGGCGTCGGATCGCCCGCAGATTGTTGCCGTTGATGAGTTTCGTCGCGAGCTCGGTCGCCGGGCCTTCGAGGAGCGTACGCACGGCGGTCAACTGCGAGAACCGCTCGGCCGAGATCACCGGCACCTCGACGCTGCCGTTCGGCATCGGGCTCAGCGCCCGCAATGCCTGCAGCCGCATGAAGGCACTGCGCACCGGCATGTCGCTGGTGCCCAGTTCCCTGGCGAGCTTGCGCGAGGTCAGCTTCTGGCCGGGCAGGAATTGGCCCGACATCAAGGCCCGCACGAGCTCCAGATAGACCTTCTCATGCAGAGGAACGGTATCGAGGGCGGTCAAACCGAAATGTGTTCTGTCGGCCATTGGCGAGGGCGCTGCTTCATCCGTTCTGAAAATGACCTGACGACACGCGCCGCGGACAAACTTTGGGCTAGGCACGGCGGAAACACCCAGGCCGCCGATTGATCAGGCATGATAGACGCTTCGATCGTTGCGCGGCAAGCCAACTGCTGGAGCCGGCGCGGTGCCGCGGGCGCCTGCCTTTCCGGGGCTATCGATCCGGGGTCTACTGGCTCGTTTTCGCTGCCAGATGCGCCAGCAAATTCTTGGTGATCCGGCCGACGTCGTTCATGGCATCGCCCGCCGGCAAGGCGCCGCACCAGGCGACGGAACTCGCGCAGAAGATCAGGCCGCCCGAAGGCAGATGGCGCAGCGTCATCTCCGCGCAGCAGCGCCCGTCGCGCTCGCTGTCACCTCCTTCATACCAGCGGGTGGCGTCATGGACGAAGCTGTCCGGGAAACCGGTCGCGCGCGCAATGACCATGGTCTCGGGGGATGTGCCCAGATGCGGATCCGTGGCATCGACCTCGTAGCCGGCGGCGCCTCCGAGCACGATGCCATCGTCGCCGAAGGTCTCGCTGGTGACGCCGTCGAACAACCACGCGGCCGAGGGTTGACGGCTTTCCGGCGTGCGCGTGAAAGGCCGCGCGCCGTCGAACCCCATCAGCGAGATGGCGACGCCGGTCAGCGAGAACTCGCCGCGCCCGCTGGCGCGCAGATAGCCGCCCGGCTGGTTGGTGATCGACAGTGACTGTTCGGCGATGGCGCCGTCCCAGGTCCGGCCCGCCTCGAGCGGCGAGCGGCGCAGTTCCATCAGATCGTCGTGGAACGCGACCTTGCCGGCAAAGCCGTTGCCACCGAAATAGGCGATGCTGCCGCCCGCCGCCGCGAACTGGCGCAGCGCATGCTCCATCTCGACCGACATGTATTCGGGATGGCTGCCGGTGATGACCGCCCGGTAGTCTCTGAGGCCGGCAAGGCCCCGCTCATGCAGGTCGCGGTCGGTGATGAGATCGAAGGCAATGCCATTGCTGTGGCAGAAGCGCAGAAAATGCAGGTCGACCGGCAGATTGTGCGGACAGCCGCACAGCGGATAATTGTAGTCGTCGCGCAGCGTCGCCTTCGGCTTCCTGGTGGAACAGATCGACACGCCGCTGAGGTCGTTGTGGTAGTCGTAGAGCGACTTCAGGTTATTATCGATCGCGAAGCTGTGGCCGCGATCCTCGCACCTCCATTCGTAGAGATGCGCCGGCAGGAATTCATCCGCGTAGGCGAGGTAGGTGGCCGTCGGCACCAGGAACACCAGTGGCGCGCGGCGTGCCGACGAAGTGATGAAGAAGACGATACGCTCCGATCCTTGGTCGTGACCGACCTCGAAGGCATAGACCCCGGGCGGCGCCGCGGCGGGAATCTGCAATTGGCAGGAGGCGGGCCACTGCAACGCGCCCATGTCGTCGTCGTGGCAATGCACGGCGTCATAATGCGACGGCACCAGGCGGGGGTCGAAACTCGACCCATCCCAGCGCCGCGAGGTCATGCAGAAGGCGGGCTGGTTGATCGTTTCCAGGAAGAGGACGCGATCGGTGCCTGTCGAGGCGAGCGGACCGCTCGGCAGCAGGGTCGGAAACGTCCAGGCGACACGACCAGCCGCGGTTTGCAGCGAGATCGCAGAGAACTTCGCGTTGAGCGACCTGACATCGTTTGCCATGCTGGTGCCGAAGACCATGTCACCAGGCAGGGGCCGCCACGGCAGGTCGAATCCGTGATCCAGGTGAAACGGCGACAGGAGATCGTCCGAGTCGATCCGCAGCACGGTCGCGCCGTCGTTCGACGAAATTTCGACCTTGAGCCAGGTGTTTGCCGGCAAGGCTACGCCGCTATCGAGCGACTTGCCGTCGAGGCCAGATGTCAGCCGCCCGTCCTGCAAGCCGAGGCGCAGGTTGCCGCTCTCGAACAGCACGCGGGCGCCATCATTGCGGGTCAAGTACACTTCGAAGGCGACGCCTCCGATCTCGGTGGCCAGTTCGGTCGCCGCAACCCGGAGGAAGGATCCATGATCGAAGTCACGATGCGATACGGCACTTCCTGTCGGCTCGACGCGCCAGTTCATCGGCTCGGCCCCGGGTGTGTCGAGCCGCACGATCCTGATGTCGCGTACCTGCCGCGACGACGAGACATGAAGGCCGACCGATGTTCCGGCCGCCGTATGCCAGGGAACGGTATAGCCAGAGACGGCCATGGCGCCGTGATCGACGGGGCGTTTCATCGCCGCAAAAGTCCGTGCCGCGATCCCGGCGGCCGCAATCTCATGGATGGCAAACTGGACAATTCTTTCATACCTTTTTGGTTCTGGAGGGGGTATATACACCATCGGCTTTGATTGGTGGCGAAGTCCGCAGAGATCTCGCCCTGGCGATCGAAGCATCGGCAAAGGCGGGTTCTGCCCAGCCGTCTCCAGGCATCTGTCGTGGTGTCTGATCTGCGACGACACTATCGCGATCACCCAGGACCGGACAGTCGGTCGCGTGGGGTTCGGCCTCTTCATCACAAATCTTGACCTTCCCGCACTTGCACGTCCGGCCGCTCTCTGGCTTTTTGGGGTATCCATCCGAACGGACTGATTCGCGTCATGCCGCTCGATTGCAATGTCTACGGGCAGTCTGCTTGTGGGCCGTGAAGCGCACGCAGTTGGCGAAGGAGAAGCAGGCATGGCCGAGTTCAAGAAGCCGGAAATCTCCGAGATGAGACCCAAGATCACCGTGATCGGCGTCGGCGGCGGTGGCGGCAACGCGATCAACAACATGATCGTCGAACAGCTTCAGGGAACCGAGTTCATTGCCGCCAACACCGATGCCCAGGCGCTGACCATGTCGAAGGCGACGCGGCTGATCCAGCTTGGCGCGCACGTCACGGAAGGGCTTGGCGCCGGCTCGTTGCCCGAGATCGGCCGTGCCGCTGCCGAAGAATCGCTCGACGAGATCATGGATCATCTGGCCGGCACCCACATGTGCTTCGTCACTGCCGGCATGGGCGGCGGCACCGGAACCGGTGCGGCCCCGATCATCGCCCAGGCGGCGCGTAAGGCCGGCATCCTGACGGTCGGCGTCGTCACCAAACCGTTCACCTTCGAGGGCCGGCGCCGCATGCAGATGGCCGAAGAGGGCATCGAGCGGCTGCGCGAGGCCGCCGACACCGTGATCGTGATCCCCAACCAGAACCTGTTCCGCATCGCCGACGCCAAGACCACCTTCGCCGATGCCTTCGTCATCGCCGACCGGGTGCTCTATTCCGGCGTCAGCTGCATCACCGACCTCATCGTCAAGGAAGGCCTGATCAATCTTGACTTCGCCGACGTCAAATCGGTGATGCGTGGCATGGGCCGCGCCATGATGGGAACCGGCGAGGCGTCCGGCGACGGCCGGGCGATGAAGGCGGCGGAAGCGGCGATCGCCAACCCGCTGCTCGACGAAATGTCCATGAAGGGTGCCAAGGGCGTGCTGGTCTCGATCTCGGGCGGCAGGGACATGACACTGTTCGAGGTCGACGAGGCGGCCACGCGCATCCGCGAGGAAGTCTACGAGGATGCCGACATCATCGTCGGCGCCATCTTCGACAAGAGCATGGAAGGCCGCTTCAGGGTCTCGGTGGTGGCGACGGGGCTCGATCGTTCGCTCGGCGAGGGTGATGCCGATCCCGGCATCGCGCGCGACCACGCCGGCCAACCGCCACAGCGGACGCTGCAGTAGGGCTTGCTTGATCAGGATTGATTGGGCCCGGGACTAATTTAAGTCGGTCCGGCTGCTTTGCGCGGCCATTCTCAGGCTTGCCGCATGGCGACCGCCTGTAGCTTCGTCTCGACCGTGTCTTGGCTGAAGCCGCGCCATACAGATGGCGGGTTCGTTCGAATCCGTTTCTAGAGCACGTCCGTCTAATCAAGATCACATTCGCTATGCGTCTGGCAGGCCTCTCATGGCGACGACAACGGGTTGGTTGCCATCAGAATTCGCGTCTGTTTACCTGAGCCAGCTATCGAAGTCCGATATTGTCGGCGATTCGCGGAGGGGAACATCAGTACCGGCAAAAATTCAACATCGACCGGCCATGAAGCGAGTGACGCAAGCTGGCTCGATCTTCATTTCGAGTCATCACGGCCGGAATACGAAGACGCACTTACCCAAGTTGGAATGCAACGTGGCTGGGACGTGCTCGATGCGGGATGCGGGGGCGGAAGCTTCCTTCCGCTCATCTGCGAGCTGATTGGCTCCAACGGGTCCGTGACAGCTCTTGATCTTGCGCCTGAGAATATTCAACGCGCCGAGGACTTGACTAAGGATGTCCCGGACCGGCCGAAGGTGCGCACCCGCGTCGGCAGCATTCTGTCGCTTCCTTTCAACCATGCTTCCTTCGATTGCGTGTGGTCCGCCAATGTTATGCAATATCTCACGCCGGCGGAATTTCAGCAGGCCACGGATGAGGTAAGACGCGTATTGAAGCCCGGCGGCATCCTCGCCGTAAAGGACTTCGATTCGACGCTTCTGCAGATGCTGCCTATGGATCACGGGGTATTTACCCGCTTCATGACGGCGCGATTGCAGACGTTCCGCGACAAGGGAGTGCTTGGCACCGATTGTGGTTCCTCGCTTCCCGGACTTTTGCGGGATGCAGGGATGGAGATCGTCTGGCGCAAAGGCTGGCTCGTTGAACGGTGGGCCCCTGCTGGCGAGCACACGCGCGATTATGTACGCGACTTAATCTCCTATTTCACGACTGCAGCGCCGGATTACGGCCTCCCTGAGAGCGATCAGCATTATTGGAAGGAACTGGCAGCAAATCCAGGGAGTCTGCTTGATCAGCCTGATTTCTGCTACCGCGAATTCTTCGTTCTGACGGTTTGCAGGAACGCGGCAATCTAAGAGCACGTCCATTTTTTAATCAGGGTCATCTCCTGCAGCTGAAATAGGGAATCCCAATCCGGATTCCGGTCGCCCGACCGCCACGTCGGGCATTACCCAGCCAGCCGTCGCAGGCTTTGCCGTGCGGCGCCTGTTCGACCGCGCCAAGGACAGAAAATTGGCCGCCGAGCGGGCCCGCGCGCTGCTGCCGAAGATCGATGCCTGGCATCGCTGGTTCTACGAAGACCGCGACCCCAAGAGTGAGGGGCTGGTCGCCATCATCCACCCCTGGGAATCTGGTCGCGACAATTCCATCGATTGGGACGATGCCTTCGAGCGCGTGCCGACCGAAGGCGTCGAGCCCTACACTCGTCGTGATACCTTGCATGCCGATCCGGCACATCGCCCGACCAAGGCGCAGTACGATCGTTATCTCTGGCTGGTGCAGCATTTTCGCGGGCTCGGTTGGGACAACGCGAGACTGCACGATGCCTCACCTTTCCAGATTGTCGATCCCGGCTTCAACGCCATCCTGATCCGCGCCGCCACCGACCTTGCCGATCTTGCCGAAGCGCTTGGCGAGACGGCGATCGCCAAGGCCAACCGCGCCCGCGCGCAAAAGGGCCTGGCGGCCATGGAGCGGCTGTGGAGCGACGCGCACGGCCAATACCTCTGTCTCGATCGTGTCGCCGGCACGCTGGTCGACAGCGCTTCGGTTGGTGGCATCCTGCCGGCCTTTGCCGCGATCCCGAAAGACCGCGCCGCTGCAGTCGCCGCGGCCGTCGAACGCCTTGCCGGCACCGCGTTTTACGTCGTGCCGTCACATGATCCCGGTGATCGGCGCTTCGACGCCAAGCGTTACTGGCGCGGCCCGGTCTGGCTGGTGGTCAACTACATGATCGCCGACGGCCTTGCCGCCGCCGGCCACGGTCAGGTCGCACAGCGCATCACGCAATCCAGCCTCGACTTGATCCGGGAGAGCGGATTTGCCGAATACTACGACCCGCTGACCGGTGAGCCGCTCGGCGGCGGCCGTTTCACCTGGACGGCGGCGATGGTGATCGAGTTTTTGCGTGATGCGCAAGTGGGTGGTGCCTAAGCATGTCGGGGCGGGAACGCTTCGTCTCTTCAGGACGCCTTTTCGCCGACTAGATTAAATCGCTCGATCTCGCATTCGCGGCTGACCAGCGTCAGGATTTCCGTTGAAGGTTCGGTCGCATCGGACTGTCTCCATGCGAGATTGAACGAGTACACGAAGCGGTCGCGGCTGATGTCATGCTCCATCTTGGCAAGGCGTGCGCCATAGCCGAGCGGCCGCACCATCTCCTGCAGGTCGGGCGGTGAACTTTTTGGCCAGGAAACCGACAGGATCGCATGGTGGTCGCGCGGAACCTTGAGGTCCACCCATTTCAACACCTGAAGCGTCAGCAGCGTCAGCACTGTTGCAATTGCCGCAAGACCGAACTGCCCGCCGCCAAAGGCAAGCCCGATCATCGTCATGATCCACATGGTGGCCGCGGTGGTGACGCCGGTCACGAGATCGCCGCGCCGCAGGATGGCGCCGCCGCCGATGAAGCCGACGCCGGTCAGCACGCCGAGCGGCAGACGCAGCACGTCCATGCGGGCGAAGAAATCCATTCCCTTGCCCGTCGTATCAAGCAGCAAGTTGGCCTGGATCATCGCAACAGCGGCCGCAAGGCCGACCAGGATGGTCGTCCGAAGCCCGGCGGTGTGGCCGCGCGCTTGCCGGTTGAGGCCAATGAGGAAACCAGCCAGCACCACAAGCAGCAGCCGTGCGACAAGATCGGGCCATGTCGGATGAAGCGGCATATCGCAGCAAAGCGGCTCGAACATCGTTCTGTCAGGCGGCGCCGGCGCTCCGCCTCTCCTGCTTCCCCGGGGGTTCTCGGCACCGCTCGGCGCCGATGTTCCTTGTGGCTCGCCGGCGCGCCGCGACTTCGGGCCGTCGATGTAAGAACCTCTTCACCCTGCCGAAGTTCCCGCTGGCCAACCGCCACGCGATTTGAAAGGTGGCGCTTGACTTCGGTTCCGGCATGTGAAAAATTTTGCAGCAACTGATAAAAATATCACCGGGACGGAAACGTGGTTGGTTTTGGAAACGGCCTTTCGCGGGACGATGATGCCAGCATGGCGGCGCGCGCCGCGTGGCTTCATTACGCCGGCGGCCTGACCCAGTCCGAGGTCGCCAAGCGGCTGGGGCTGACCAGCCTCAAGGCCCACCGCCTCATCACCAAGGCCAACCAGGAAGGGCTGGTGAAGGTCTATATCGACGGCGAAGTGTCGGAATGCGTCGAGCTCGAGGACGAATTGTCCCGCCGCTACGGCCTCGATTATTGCGAGGTGGTCCCGGATTTCGATTCCGAGGATCTGCCGCTCAAGGCGCTCGGCATTGCCGGGGCGCAGTTCCTCAAGCGCGAGATCGAACGAGGCGAGCAGGCGCTGATCGGCGTCGGCCATGGCCGCACGCTCGCTGCTTGCGTGGAGTACCTGCCGCGCACCACCACCGACCGGATCCGTTTCGTCTCGCTGCTCGGCGGCCTGACACGGAAGTTCTCGGCCAACCCGCATGACGTCATTCACCGTCTCGCCGAGCGCACCGGAGCCGAAGCCTATGTGATGCCGGTGCCGATGTTCGCCAACACGGCGGAGGACCGCATCGTGCTGCTGGGCCAGAAGGGCATCAGCGAGGTCTTCGATCTCGCCAGATCCGCCGACCTGCTGTTGGCCGGCGTCGGTACCGCCGAGCGCGAGGCTTCGCTGGTTGCCACCGGCATGATCGAGAAAGGCGAGATGGAGGAGATCCGCCGCAATGGCGGCGTCGGCGAATTGCTCGGCCATTTCTTCGACGACGCCGGCAAGGCGGTCGCGACCACCGTTTCCAACCGGGCGCTGGCACTGGCGCGCGAGGATATCGCCAGCCGCCGGATCGTCGCTGTCGCCGGTGGCAAGATCAAGGTTCGCGCCATCAAGTCGGTGCTGGAGGGGCGCTATTTGAAAGGCCTGATAACAGACGAGCGGACGGCGCGATCGCTCGTGGAAGAGACGCCGGTCGGGTAGCCGGCAACGGTTCAGTTGAAACTACCCTGTGGAGGAGAAGACCAAATGCATGAGAAAGAGAAAGACCTCATAGACGCCTTCCTGCGCGGACAAGTCGACCGTCGCGGATTGATCAAGGGCCTTGGGGCGATGGGCCTCGCCGCCGGCACCGCCGGCACGCTGCTCAACCTGGGCCAGACCCGCGCGCTTGCCGCGGACTTCGACTGGCAGGCGCATAAGGGCAAGACCATCAAGCTCTTGCTCAACAAGCATCCATATGCCGACGCCATGATCGCCAATCTTGAGAACTTCAAGAAACTGACCGGCATGAACGTCGTCTACGACGTATTCCCTGAAGACGTCTATTTCGACAAGGTGACGGCCGCATTGTCGGCGAGCTCGCCCGAATATGATGCCTTCATGACCGGCGCGTACATGACCTGGACCTATGGCCCAGCCGGCTGGATCACCGACCTCAACGAATGGATCAAGGATCCGGCCAAGACCAACCCGAACTATGCCTGGGACGACTTCCTGCCAGGCGTCAGGAATTCCTGCGCCTGGAACGGCAAGCCGGGCGGAGCTCTGGGATCGGAAGATGCCAAGCAATGGTGCATTCCGTGGGGGTTCGAGCAGAACAACATCACCTACAACAAGGCGATGTTCGATAAGGCGGGCGTCAAGGTCCCCGGCAATATGGACGAGATGGTGGCCGCTGCCGCCAAGCTCACCAAGGATGTCGGCGGCGGCGTCTACGGCATTGGTGTGCGCGGCTCGCGCTCCTGGGCGACCATCCATCCGGGATTCCTGTCGGCTTACGCCAATTTCGACCAGAAGGATCTGAATGTGTCGGCCGACGGCAAATTGTCGGCCGCCATGAACACCGCCCAGTCCAAGGCTTTCCACAAGCAGTGGGTGCAGATGATCCAGGAGAGCGGCCCGAAGGACTGGTCGACCTACACCTGGTACCAGGTGGGCACCGATCTGGGCGCCGGCGCCTCGGCGATGATCTTCGACGCCGATATCCTCGGCTACTTCATGAATGGCGGCGACAACAAGATGGCCGGCAAGCTTGCCTTCGCCGCCTTCAAGGCGAATCCGGAGGCCAAGGCACCAACGCCGAACATCTGGATCTGGTCGCTGTCGATGTCCAACTTCTCCAAGGACAAGGACGCCACATGGTACTTCATGCAATGGGCCTCCGGACCCGAGCATGCGCTGTTCGGCGCCACCAAGATGGATTTCGTCAACCCGGTCCGGCAGTCGGTCTGGAAGGATGAAGCTTTCCGCGAGAAGCTGAACAAGAGCTATCCGGGCTATGTCGAGATGTTCGACGCCTCGGCACCCGGCGCCTCGATCAAGTTCACGGCGCAGCCGCTTTTCTTCGATCTCACCACCGAATGGGCGGCGACGCTGCAGAAGATGGTGTCCAAGGAAGTGCCGGTCGACGAAGGCCTCGATAAGCTGGCCGAGAGCATCAATGGCCAGCTCAAGGAAGCCGGTCTCGGTTAAGTCGCAACGAGGGCCGGCCTGCTTGGCGGGTCGGCCCTCGTCATACCTTTTCATGTTTGCGATGCGGTGCCGAAAGGTGACCGCTATTTCGCCCGACCGGCCGCCTTGCTCCCTTGGGCGGCCGGCAGGGGCGAAGCGACAGCAACAACGGAGCAGCTCGATGACTGCGGTGGTATCGCAAAGGCTCAAGCCATCCGGCTTCAGGATCAGCAAGCGGGTGCTGCCCTATGTGCTCAGCCTGCCGGCCCTGCTGGTCTGCATCGGCATCCTGATCCCGTTCCTGACCTCGGTCGTTTACTCGTTCCAGCGCTACCGGCTGAGCCAGCCCTGGGCGCGGCAGTTCAACTGGGGCGACAACTACATCTCCTTCTTCACCGATCCGAAATTCTGGAACACGCTGAAAGTCTCGCTGCTCTATGCCGGCACCACCGTCGTGCTGGAACTGCTTTTGGGCCTTGCCATCGCCTTGCTGCTGCAGAAGCGCTCGACGCTGAACAACTTCATCTCGATCATGCTCCTGATGCCGCTGATGACGGCGCCGGCGCTGGCAGCGCTGATGTGGAAGCTGATGACCAATCCCGGCTTCGGCGTGCTGAGCTATCTCGCCAGCCTCATCGGGCTGCAGGATTTCCGCTGGGCATCGTCGCCGTCGACGGCGCTGTTGACCGTCGTGCTGGTCGACATCTGGGTCTACACGCCTTTCATCATGATCCTGCTGCTTGCCGGCCTGCGCAGCCTGCCGACGCAGCCCTTCGAGGCGGCGGCACTCGACGGCGTGCCGCGGAGCTTCGTCTTCTTCCGCATTACCCTGCCGATGCTGACACCCTACATCCTGACGGCGACGCTGTTCCGCCTGCTCGATTCCATCCAGCAGTTCGACATCATCTACGCGATGACGCAAGGCGGCCCGGGCGACACGCTGACCGTCTTCCAGGTCGAGGCCTATCTCAACTTCTTCCAGTCGACCAATGTCGGCCGCTCGGCGGCGCTGATGATCATCCTGTGGGCGATCACCTATTTCCTCTCCAACATCTTCATCAAGAACTGGCTCAGGCTGCGCGAACGCGCCCGCGGCCAGGCATAGGAGGCGGCGATGGAACATACCTCGCTTCTCGAACGCATCCTGCGCGGCGTGGCACTGACGCTGGTGGTGATCTTCTTCATGTTCCCGATCGTCTGGATTTTCATGATGTCGTTCCAGACCAACGAGACCATCCTGCGCATCCCGCCTCAGCTCATCTTCGAACCGACGCTGGCCAATTACACCGCGCTGATCACCGGCAAGCTGATGACCGCCGCCGGCACGCTCGACATCGCCTTCATGCGCAACCTCTGGAATTCGGTGTTCCTGTCGGTGACCTCGGTGGCGGTTTCGCTGCTGCTCGGCGTGCCGGCCGCCTACGCCTTCGCTCGCCACAAATTCCGCGGCTCGGAGGACATCGCTTTCACGCTGCTGTCGTTCAGGTTCGCGCCGGCACTTCTGGTGCTGTTGCCGCTCACACTCTATTTCCAGAAGCTCGGCCTGGCCAACACCTATATCGGGCTGATCTGGGTCTACCAGCTGATCTGCCTGCCGCTGATCCTGTGGATCGTGCGCGGCTATTTCGAGGATATCCCGGCTGACATCGAATATGCCTACCGCATTGGCGGCCATTCCTGGTTCGCCACCTTCCGCAAGATCGCGCTGCCGCTCGCCGGCCCTGGCATCGCTGCGGCCGGCCTGCTCGCCTTCATCTTCGCCTGGAACAATTTCGTCTTCGCGCTGGTGCTGGCTTCGGCCGACAAGCAGCCGGTGACGGTCGGCGCGCTCGCCTTCATCACCTCATCCGGCATCCAGTACGGCCAGATTTCGGCGGCCATCGTCTTGTCGATCACGCCGACGCTGGCGCTCGCCCTTTACGCACAGCGCTATCTGGTCGAAGGCCTGTCGCTCGGCGCGGTGAAAGGATAGAAATGGCCAGCCTCGAACTCAGAAATCTCGTCAAGCGCTACAAGAGCCAGACCGTCCTCGACAATTTGTCGCTGACCGTCGCGGATGGCGAAACGCTGGTCCTGTTCGGACCCTCGGGCGCCGGCAAGACGGTGCTGCTGCGCCTGGTCGCCGGCGTCATCGATCCGGACGAAGGCAACATCCTTATCGGCGGCGAGGACATGACCGATGTCGACGCGGAATTCCGCGGCGTCGGCATGGCGTTCCAGAATTTCGCGCTGTTTCCGCATATGAGCGCGTTCGACAACATCGCGACGCCGCTCGAGGCCAAGCGCTCGTCGCAGAGCGCGATCAAGGCCGGCGTCGAGAGCGTCGCCAAACTGTTGAAGATCGGCCATGTGCTGAGCCACAAACCACGCGCTCTCTCCAATGGCCAAAAGCAGCGCACGGCCCTTGCCCGCGCTTTGGTCGGTTCACCGCCGCTGCTGCTGCTCGACGATCCCTTGCGCAATGTCGACGCCAAGCTGCGCTTCGAGATGCGGCTCGAACTGCCCAGGCTGCTCGCCGATCGCGGCGCCACCGTCGTCTACGTCACCCAGGATTACAAGGAAGCAATGGCGCTCGGCGACCGTATCGCTGTGATGTCGCAAGGCGTCATCAGGCAGCTCGGCACGCCCGAGCAGATCTATCGCGAGCCGGCCAACATCGAGATCGCGCGGCTGTTCGGCGACCCGACCATCAATCTGCTCGACGTCAAGCCCGCGCGCGATGGCAGGGGGGGCTATGTCGGCCTGTCCAATGTGCAGGTCCATCTCGCCGATGTTCCCGAGATCGCCATCGGTCGCGACTGCATCATCGGGCTGAGGCCGGAGGCACTGCATTTCGTTGGCGAAAACGAGCCCGGCGCCATTCCGGTGACGGTCGAGGCCGAGACGCCGCTCAACGAAAAGATCGTCACCCTGGTGCGCACCGTTCGCGGCCGTGAAATCCTGGTCTCGCGCCCGGCCGGAACGCCGGGCCGCAGCGAAGGCAAGGCCCATATCGTCGTCGACGGCAAGAGCGCCTTGTTGTTCGACAGGGCGAGCGGTGAGCGCATAGGCGCGAAGAACATTGTCAATCTGCGCAGCGGAGAAGCGGCATGAGCGCCAGCGCACTCACCATTTCCGGCGTCGACAAGTTTTATGGCCCGATCGACCGTGGCGTTCACGCCGTCAAGCACCTGACGATGGAAATCGGCAAGGGCGAGATCGTGGCGCTGCTCGGTTCGTCCGGCTGCGGCAAGACCTCGACGCTGCGCATGATCGCCGGTTTCGAGGAGGTCTCGCGCGGCACGATCGCGGTCGCCGGCCGCAAGGTACAGACCTTGCCGCCGGTCAGGCGCAATGTGGCGATGGCCTTCGAGGGCTACTCGCTCTATCCGCCGCTCACCGTGCGCGAGAACATGGCCTTTGCCCTCAAGGCCGCCCGGCTGCCCAGGAGCGAGGTCGATGCCAAGGTCGCCAGCATCGCCAAACTGCTGGAGATCGAGGACATATTGGAGCGCTATCCCAGCTCCATTTCGGGTGGTCAGCAGCAGCGCGCCAGTCTTGGCCGGGCGTTGATCCGGGAAGCCGACCTGCATCTGCTCGACGAGCCGATGGGGCAACTCGAACCGCAGCTTCGCGCGGTGCTGCGCGGCCGCATCAAGCATTTCATCAAGGAGCGCGGCCTGACCGCGATCCTGGTCACCCACGATCAGACCGAGGCCAACGCGCTTGCCGACCGCATCGCGGTGATGGAAGGCGGCGTGCTGCAGCAGTTCGACACGCCGGACCGGCTCAAGGAGCGTCCGGCCAACCTGTTCACCGGAACCTTCGTCGGCGAACCGCCGATGAACGTCTTCGAGGCCTTTGTCGGGACGGTCGGCGGCCGCATCAATCTGCGGCTGCCCGACGGGCTGTCGCTCGACTATGACAAGGACGCCTTCAGCGCTCCGGTTCGCGACCAGTTGCTCAGCCGCGAGCGAGTCGTCATCGGCATCAGGCCTTACGCGGTCCGACGCTCGAAAGAGGGTGTTCCGGCCAGGGTCTCGGCCAACCAATGGCTCGGCGACCAGACCCACATCGCCGCCGATTTCGCCGGCGGTTCGCTGGTACTGGTCGAGCATGACCGCACCCGGCTCGACCTTGGCGCGCCCATCAACGTCAGCATCGATCCGAAAAACCTGCACGTCTTCGACCAGGCGAGCGGCATGGCCATCTCGCACGGCATGGAGCTCGCGTGATGCGCGACATACTGATCGGCATCGATGCCGGCACCTCCGTCATCAAGTCCATCGCCTTCGACACGAAAGGCCGCCAGATCGCGGCCGCGGCGACGCCGAACCATTATCTGACGATGCCGGGCGGCGGCGCCGAACAGGATCTGGCGCGCACCTGGTCCGATGCCGCCACGACCCTGCGCCAGCTCGCCGACAAGGTGCCCGATCTCGCCAGCCGGACCGTCGCCATCGCGGTGACCGGGCAGGGCGACGGCACCTGGCTGATCGATGGCAAGGGCGAGCCGGTGGCCAAGGGCTGGCTTTGGCTCGACGCGCGCGCCGCCGGCGTCGTTGAGGAAATCCGCGCGCGGCCCGACGACCGGCTGCGCTTCGAAAAGACCGGCAGCGGGCTTGCCGCCTGCCAGCAGGGCTCGCAGTTTGTCTTCATGAAGCGCACCATGCCCGAAATGCTCGGCAAGGCTGCCACCGCGTTCCACTGCAAGGACTGGCTCTATTTCAAGCTCACCGGCGAACGCGCCACCGATCCGTCCGAAGGGACCTTCACTTTCGGCGACTTCCGCACCCGCGACTATAGCGGCGACGTGCTCGACGTCCTCGGCGTCGCCGATCTCAGGCACCTGCTGCCGCCGATTGTCGACGGCACGAGGCACAGCACCGGACTGTCGCCGGCGGCTGCCGCCATCACCGGCATGCTTGCCGGGACACCCGTTGTGCTCGGTTATGTCGATGTCGTCTGCACCGCGCTCGGCGCCGGCCTCCTCGATCGCGAGCGCAAGCCCGGCTGCTCGATCATCGGCTCCACCGGCATGCACATGCGGCTGGCCGAGACGCCCGGCGATGTGCAGCTGAACGAAGCGGCGACCGGTTATACGATGGCGATGCCGGCGCCGGGCGTCTTCGCGCAGATGCAGTCCAATATGGCGGCGACGCTCAACATCGACTGGGTGCTTGGCCTTGCCTCGGGCATTCTCGCCTCGCAAGGCATAACCCGCAGCAATGGCGAGATGATCGCGCTGGTCGATGCCTGGATCGCGGCCTCGCAGCCGGCCTCGCTGCTCTATCAGCCCTACGTGTCTGAAGCGGGTGAGCGCGGACCGTTCGTCGATGCCAATGCCAGGGCGGGCTTCGTCGGCATTTCGTCGCGCCACGGCTACGCCGATCTGGTGCGCGCCGTCTTCGAAGGCTTGGCCTTCGCGGCGCGCGACTGCTACGCCGCCATGGGCCCGCTGCCACGCGAAATCCGCCTGACCGGCGGCGCCGCCAGAAGCCCGGCGCTGCGCAAGATACTGGGTGCGGCCATCGGCGCCGACACGCGCACAAGCGCGCGCGAGGAGGCCGGCGCCGCCGGTGCGGCGATGATCGCCGCGGTCTGCGTCGGCCAATACGCCTCCATGGACGAATGCGTCGGCGAATGGGTGACGCCGTTGCTCGGCGAGGCCGAACCGAGCGACCCGGACCTCGCCGCGATCTACGACAGGATGGCCCCCTCCTACATGCTGGCGCATCAGGCCTTGCGGCCGGTCTGGCGTGCCATGGCGACATCGCAGGAAAATTGAGAAGTCGAGTATGCCCAGGAAAATAGCGATCATTGGCGACAACTTCATGCTGCCGGAGGTGTTTCGCGCCAAAATCGAGAAGGTTGCCAGTGGTGACCTCGACATCAGGACCTTGCAGACGGCCTGGCCCGACGAGCCGATGGAGTTCGGCAATCCGGCGCTCGGCCTCGACAAGGTCAAGGAATATTTCGGCCATCCCGACGAGGTCGTCGACTTCATCGGCGACGCCGAAATCCTCGTCACCCAGCTTGCGCCCCTGTCGGAAGGCATGATGGGGCGCCTGCCATCGCTCAAACTGGTCGCGGTGTCGCGCGGCGGACCGATCAACATCGACATGGCCGCCGCCAAGACGCACGGCATCACCGTGGTCAATGTGCCCGGCCGTAACGCCACCGCCGTGGCCGAGTTCACCATCGGCGCCATCCTTGCCGAGACGCGCCTGATCCGGGTCGGCCACGAGGCCCTGCGCAAGGGGGAATGGCGCGGCGATCTCTACCGCGCCGACCGCACCGGCCGCGAACTCGGCGAAATGACCGTGGGCGTCGTCGGCTACGGCAATATCGGCACGAAAGTGGTGCGTCTGCTGCGTGCCTTCGGCTGCCATGTCCTGGTCAGCGATCCCTATGTGCAGTTGAGCGCCGAGGATCGCAACGCCGGCGTCGAACTGGTTGCGCTCGACGATCTCCTGTCGCGCGCCGACGTGGTCACGCTGCATTCGCGGGTGACCGGGGAAACACGCGGCCTGATCGGTAAGGAGACCATCGCGCGGATGAAGCCGGGGGTGATCTTCGTCAATACGGCGCGTGGCCCATTGGTCGACTATGACGCGCTTTACGAGGCGCTGGTTTCGGGGCAGATCGCCAGCGCCATGCTGGAGACCTTCGCGGTCGAGCCGGTGCCCTCTGACTGGCCGCTGCTGCAGCTGCCCAACGTGACGCTGACGCCGCATATCGCCGGCGCCTCGGTGCGCACCGTGACCTATGCCGCCGAGCAGGCCGCCGAGGAGCTACGCCGTTACCTGGCCGGCCTGCCTCCGGTCAATCCGTGCTGAGAGCGATGGCCATGATGCGAAAATCGGGCAGCGGGGCGACGGCAAGATGAGCGTCGGCCCTGACATCGTCGATCTCTTCGTCATCGGCGGCGGCGTCAACGGCGCCGGCATCGCGCGCGACGCCGCCGGCCGCGGGCTTTCCGTCATCCTGTGCGAAAAGGACGATCTCGCCGAAGGCACCAGTTCGCGCTCGGGCAAGCTCGTCCATGGCGGTCTGCGCTACCTCGAGTATTATGAGTTCCGCCTGGTGCGCGAGGCGCTGATCGAGCGCGAGGTGCTGCTGGAATCGGCGCCGCACATCATCTGGCCGATGCGCTTCGTGCTGCCGCACAGCCCCGATGACCGGCCGGCATGGCTGGTGCGGCTCGGCCTGTTCCTCTACGACCATCTCGGCGGTCGCAAGCGGCTGCCGGCCACCCGGACGCTTGACCTGCGCACCGCGCCCGAGGGAGCGCCGATCAAGGACAGTTTCAAGCGCGGCTTCGAATATTCCGATTGTTGGGTCGACGATGCCCGCCTCGTCGTCATCAATGCGCTCGACGCCGCCGAACGGGGAGCGAAGGTCTTCACCCGCACTGCCTGCACCGCCGCCCGCCGCGAGGGCGGCCTCTGGGTCGTCGAGATGCGTGACGTCAGGACCGGCATCAAGACCAGTGTGCGGGCCCGCGCGCTGATCAATGCCGCCGGTCCCTGGGTGAATGACATCGTCAATCGCGTTGCCGGCCAGAATTCCAGGCGTAATGTCCGCCTCGTCAAGGGCAGCCATATCGTCGTGCCCAAGTTCTGGGAGGGAAGGCAAGCCTATCTCGTCCAGAACAGCGACAAGCGCGTCATCTTCATCAATCCCTACCAGAACGATCTCGCGCTGATCGGAACCACCGACATTCCCTACGAAGGCCGGCCGGAGGATGTGACCGCGGATGAGAGCGAGATCGACTACCTCATCAAAGTGGTCAACCGCTATTTCAAGCGCGGCCTTGCGCGCAACGATGTGGTCTATTCCTTCTCCGGCGTCAGGCCGCTCTATGACGACAACGCCGACAATCCGAGCGCGGTGACCCGCGACTATATTTTCGAACTCGACGCGCCGGACGCGCAGGCGCCGCTGCTCTCCGTCTTCGGCGGCAAGATCACCACCTTCCGCAAACTGGCCGAGCACGCGCTGGACAGGATCGCGCCATTCTTTCCC
Organism: Mesorhizobium sp. B2-3-13; assembly: GCF_006442195.1. Lineage (NCBI taxonomy): Bacteria > Pseudomonadati > Pseudomonadota > Alphaproteobacteria > Hyphomicrobiales > Phyllobacteriaceae > Mesorhizobium > Mesorhizobium sp. B2-3-13. Next base: position 30,806 of record NZ_VFVQ01000008.1, on the reverse strand, counting down.
CGCATGGGCAAAGCGTGGACCGCAAAGGCGCATTTGCCCGGCGGCGATATCGCCAATGCCGATTTCGAACAGTTCCTCGGCGACCTCGCGAATGAGTATCCATGGATGCCGGCATCGCTGCTCAAGCATTACGGCCGGCTCTACGGCACCAGGACGCGGTCCGTGGTCGGCGGCGCCCGTTCGCTCGCCGCACTGGGGCGGTGCTTCGGCAGGGATTTCTTCGAGCGCGAGGCGAACTACCTCTTTGAACGGGAATGGGCGGAAGACGCGGCCGACATTCTCGAACGGCGCACCAAGCATGGCCTGCATCTGTCCGCCGAGGAGAAGTCGGCCTTCGAGCATTGGTGCGCGACCCGGCAGGCGAGGGCAGGCTGATGGCGCTCACTGTCCCTATTTCGGCGACAGCGTTGAAGGGATAGCGACCTTGGCCTTCACGCTCTCCCTCAACACCAATCCGCTGGTCAACCGCTTCGCGGAGCCCGACGATCTGATCGACACCATCGCCTATGGCATCGGCATCAGGGACGTTCAACTCACGCACGAATTCGTCAATCCGGGCTGGCCCGCGGCGACGATCGTCAAATTCGTCCGCCTGTTCCGCAACGCCTTGAACCGCACCGGCGTGCGCGTCACCTCCGGCATGACTGGTCCCTACGGCCGGCTCAACCATTTCGGCCATCCCGATGCCGATGTGCGCCGCTACTATGTCGACTGGTTCAAGACCTTTGCCGATATCTCGGCCGAGCTTGGCGCTAGCGGCATGGGCACGCAGTTCGCCATTTTCACGCATCGCGACTTCGACGACGCCGCCCGCCGCGCGCGTCTGTTCGACATCGCGCTGGACTGCTGGCGCGAGGTCGCCGAACACGCCCGGGCGGCAGGCCTGAGCTACCTGTTCTGGGAGCCGATGTCGGTCGGCCGCGAATTCGGCCACACGATCGAGAATTGCCGGATGCTGCAGGATGCGATCGATGCCGCCGGCATGGCCATTCCGCTGGAGATGATGGTCGACATCGACCATGGCGACGTGACCTCCTCCAACCCGGCCGACATCGATCCCTATGCCTGGGCCGAAGCCTTTCCTCTGAAGTCACCGATCATCCACGTCAAGCAGTCGTCGATGAACAAGGGCGGCCACTGGCCGTTCACCGCGGCCCACAACAAGGACGGCCGCATCACGCCTGAGAAGCTGCTGGAGACGGTGCGCCGCGGCGGCGGCTCCGACAACGAGATCTGCCTCGAACTGTCGTTCCGCGAGCGCGAGCCGGTCGACCATCAGGTGGTCGCCATGATCCGCGAGTCGGTCGACTATTGGGCGCCCTTCATCGAGACCGGCAGGCCTGGCCTGCTGCCGAAAGCCGGATAGAAATCGGACAGGAGCCGATGCGGCTCCTGTCCATGAAATGCAAACCGGATCGAACTCAGGCGAATTTCGGATCGAGGCTGCCCGACTTGTAGCGCTTGGCCATTTCCGAGACCGGGATCGGCTTGATCTTCGGCGCATTGCCGGCGGTGCCGAATTGCTCGAAGCGCTCCTTGCAGAGCTTTCTCATCGCCGCCATGGCCGGCGTCAGGTATTTGCGCGGATCGAACTCGCTTGGGTTTTCGGTCAGCACCTTGCGGATCGCGCCGGTCAACGCCATGCGGTTGTCGGTGTCGATGTTGATCTTGCGCACGCCATGCTTGATGCCGCGCTGGATCTCTTCCACCGGGACGCCCCAGGTCGGCTTCATCTGGCCGCCATATTTGTTGATGATCTCCTGCAGGTCCTCCGGCACCGAGGATGAGCCGTGCATGACCAGGTGCATGTTCGGCAGCCGGCGGTGGATCTCCTCGATGACATTCATGGCCAGAACCGCGCCGTCGGGCTTGCGCGAGAATTTATAGGCGCCGTGGCTGGTGCCCATGGCCACCGCCAGCGCATCGACATGAGTGTCGCGCACGAACTGCTCGGCCTGCACCGGATCGGTCAAGAGCTGGTCGTGGCTGATCGCGCCTTCGACACCGTGGCCGTCTTCCTGTTCGCCGCCGCCGCTCTCGAGCGAGCCCAGCACGCCGATCTCGCCTTCCACCGACACGCCACCCCAATGCGCCATGTCGACCACACGCCGTGTGATACCGGAATTATAGGCATAGTCGGCCGGCGACTTGCCGTCTTCCTTCAGCGAACCGTCCATCATCACCGAGGTGAAGCCGTACTGGATCGCGGTGACGCAGGTGGCTTCGTTGTTGCCGTGGTCGAGATGCATGCAGACCGGGATGTCGGGATGGATTTCGACCAGGGCGTCGATCAGCTTGGCCAGCACCACGTCATTGGCGTAGGCGCGCGCACCGCGGCTCGCCTGCAGGATGACAGGCGACTTGGTCTCCTCCGCGGCCTCCATGATGGCCAGGCCCTGTTCCATGTTGTTCATGTTGAAGGCCGGCACGCCATAGCCGTGTTCGGCGGCGTGATCGAGCAATTGTCTCAGTGTGATGCGAGCCAACGATTAGTCTCCCGTATCTGGTTTCAAACCTGTGGTTGCGGGCTGTCCGCGCATCGTTCAGCCCACCGATGCTTCTGGCCGGAATTCCGCGCAACCGCAACCGTGACAGACCGTCCCGGCAGCAATTCTTGTTACAGCGGCGCGATAAAAGCCGGCGAAATATCTCATTATCACAAAAATTATGGTACATGCGCGGCAATGTCTGTTATGTCTGAGTTCGATTAAGGAGCCAGGCTTCTGCGTTGGCGGGTCGGCGAGAATGAAGAGCGACAACAGACGGCAAGGCATCATGGACTTCCTGGTGGACGCCGGCGCGGCCAGCGTCGACGACCTCGCCTCGCGTTTTGGCGTCTCCAGGATGACCGTGCACCGCGACTTGGACGAGCTCGAGGAGAGTGGCTTCCTACGCAAGGTGCGCGGCGGCGCCTCGATACAGCCGAGCAGCCTCTTCGAAAGCGATTTCCGCTACCGGCAGAAGCAGGCGACTGGGGAAAAGCAGCGCCTTGCGGCGGCGGCCGCGGCCATGATCGAACCCGGCCAGACGGTCATCATCGACGACGGCTCGACGGCGGGCGGTATCGCGCGACATCTCGCGGAACTCAGGCCGCTGACGGTGATCACCAACAATCTCGCCGCCATCCAGGATCTGGCCGGTGCCGGAGGCATCAACCTGATCGCGCTCGGCGGCCAATACTCGAAGAAATTCCATGGCTTCTTCGGCCTGCTTGCCGAGGCTTCGCTGCGATCGCTGCGCGCCGATGTCGCCTTCCTGTCCTCATCCGCCATCCACGGCGCCTCCGCCTTCCATCAGGACCAGGAAGTGGTGCAGGCCAAGCGGCTGATGATGGCTGCGGCGACCCGCAAATACCTGCTGGTCGATCACGGCAAGTTTGGCCGTAGCGCGCTGCATTTCCTGACCGATCTCAAGGCATTCGAGGCCGTCTTCACCGGACGCGAGCCGGAGCCCGGGATGCGCGCGACGCTGGATGCGGCCGGGGTTTCGCTGACGGTGGTCGCCGACAAGGATTGAGGATCAAGGAGAGTACGCGTGGTTTACTGGGTCGGTACAAGCTGGAAGATGAACAAGACGCTCGCCGAGGCGCTTGATTTTGCCGGGGCGCTGGCCGGCTTCGTGCCGGGTTTCGACGATCGCATCCAGCCTTTCGTTATTCCGCCTTTCACGGCGGTGCGCGAAGTCAGCCAGGCGCTGTCGGCGACGCGCATCAAGGTCGGCGCGCAGAACATGCATTGGGCCGATGCCGGCGCCTGGACCGGCGAGATCTCGCCGGTGATGCTGAACGATTGCGGCCTCGACCTGGTCGAACTCGGCCATAGCGAGCGGCGCGAGCATTTCGGCGAGACCGATCGCACGGTCGGGCTGAAGACGGCGGCGGCGGTCAAGCATGGATTGATACCGCTGATCTGCGTCGGCGAGACGCTGGCCGAGCGCGAAAGCGGCAAGGCCGATGCGGTGCTCACCAATCAGGTCGAGGGTGCATTGCAATTCCTCGAAGGCGAGGCGAAGGGGGCAAAAATCCTGTTCGCCTACGAGCCGGTCTGGGCGATCGGCGACAAGGGCATTCCAGCCAGTTCCGATTATGCCGACAAGCAGCAGGCGCTGGTCAAGAAGGTCGCCGCCGGTCTGCTGCCGTCCGCGCCGCCGGTGCTCTATGGCGGCAGCGTCAACCCTGGCAATGCCGCGGAACTGATCGACCGGCCCAACATCGATGGCCTGTTCATCGGCCGCTCCGCCTGGCAGGCCGAAGGCTACATCGACATCCTGCGCCGCGCATCAGCCGCGATCTGAATCAATCGAACTGGAAAGGACAAAAATGAAAATAGCCATTGGAGCCGATAGCGCCGGCAAGCCGCTGCTCGACGTCATCGCCGCGCATCTGGCAACCAAGCCCGGCCTCACCGTCAGTGATCTCAGCCAGGCCGGTTATTATGCCGACCTGTCGCAGAAACTTGCCCAGACGATCGTCGACGGCGAAAACGACCGTGGCATCCTGTTCTGCGGCACCGGCATCGGCGTCTCGATCTCGGCCAACAAGGTGCCGGGGATCCGCGCGGCACTTACCCACGACACCTACTCGGCCGAACGCGCGGCGAAATCCAACAACGCCCAGATCATCACCATGGGCGCCCGTGTTATCGGTCCGGAACTGGCCAAGGCCATTGTCGACACGTGGCTGGCCTCGGAGTTCGACGAGAAGGGTCCCTCGGCCGGCAACGTCCAGGCGATCAACAGGCTCGACGCGGCAAAGGGCTAAGAGAGACTGTCGCGCATGGCCCTGATGATGGTGACGGCCGAGGCCGCGCCTGGGTCCATATGCCCGAGCGACCGCTCGCCAAGCCGTGACGAGCGGCCCTTGGCGGCGATCATGTCCTTGGTCGATTCCGCGCCGCGCTCGGCGGCGGCAAGGGCTGCCTGCAGGCTTTCAGCAAGGTCTTTTCCTGCTGCATTGCTGGCGCCGGCCGCTTCCGCTGCCGGTTGCCAGGCGTCGACCATTGTCTTCTCGCCGATCTCGGCCTTGCCGCGATCCTTGATGCCTTGCGCCATGGCCTGCAGCAGCGCGACGAACTCGGCATCCGCGAGCGTCGCCTTGCCCTTGACGGCGGCGGCGGTGCGCATGAAGGCGGTGGCATAGAGCGGACCGCAGGACGCGCCGACGGCATTGAGGAACGATTTCGCCGCCGTGTTGAGGAGCGCGGTCGGCTCGGTCGCCGCAAGGTCGAGCAATGCCAGCGCATCGCGCACGGCGTTGAACCCGAGCGCCATCGCAATGCCGTGGTCGGCGTCGCCGATGACGCCGTCGAGCTGGCAAAGCCGGTCCCTGTCGGCTTCGATCGCCACCGCGATGGCATCTAACATTCTTTTCAGGTCGGAGGCGGCGATGGTCATGGAGCGCTCCTCAGCCGGCACGGAACATGGCGCAGTCGCAGGGATGGTCGAGCATCGTCTGCAACTCTTCGTCGAGATGGAAAAGCGTCACCGAGGCGCCGGCCATTTCCAGCGACGTGCAATAATTGCCGACCCAGGTCGCGTGGACGGAAACGCCGATTGCATCGAGCCGCTGCTTGACCCGACGGTTCATGATGTAGAGCTCCATCAGCGGCGTCGATCCCAGCGAGTTGACCAGCACCGCGACCTTGTCGCCCCGCTTCGGCGCCATCTCGGCGAAAATCCTGTCGAGCATCTCGTCGGCAATCTCATCGGCGGTCCCGAGCTTGCCGCGCGCGATGCCGGGTTCGCCATGGATGCCCATGCCGATCTCCATCTCGTCGGCGCCGATGTCGAAATTCGGCCGCCGCGTCTGCGGCAGCGAGCAGGGCGACAGCGCCACGCCCATGGTGAAGGTGTGGTCGTTGGCCTTGCGCGCGATGCGTTCGCATTCGTCGAGCGAGAGCATGAGGTCGCAGGCCGCACCGGCGGCCTTGAATATGAAGAAATTGCCGGCGACACCACGCCGCTTCTGCCGCTGGTCGCGCGGTGCCGAGGCGACGTCGTCGGTGGTCAGCACGGTTCGCACCTCGACGTCGTCCATGCCGGCCATCTCGGCCGCCATGTCGAAATTCATCACATCGCCGGCATAGTTGCCGTACATGAACAGGACGCCGGCACCGCCGCTGACCGCCTTGGCGCATTCCAGGATCGGATCCGGTGGTGGCGAGGCAAAGACGTTGCCGATCGCCGCCGCGTCCGCCAGCCCCTTGCCGACAAAGCCGAGAAAGGTCGGCTCGTGGCCGGAGCCGCCGCCGATCACCAGCCCGACCTTGCCGGGCCGTGCGCCGTCGCGGGCGATGATCGAGCGCGGGCTGCCGTCCACGCTTGTGAGATGGCGAGGATGCGCGGCCAGGATCCCTTCGAGCATTTCGTCGACGGCGCGGTTGCCGTCGTTGATGATCTTCTTGGTCTGCATCGGCATCCTCCCACTCGGCATTTTCCTGGTCTTGTTTATGCACATTGTCACCCCAAAACCGCTGCGCGTTTTTTTGGGCGACATGCATCCGATACTACCGGCTGTTGCCGGGATTTCCACCCGGCTTCAGTGCTTCAGGCCGCGATCTTTTCCCGCGCGGCGAGGATCTGCACACAGGCGTTGGCCGCCTCTTTGCCCTTGACCGTGAAATGCTCGAAGAAGAAGCGGTGATGCTCGGCGCTGTCGTGAAAATTGTGCGGCGTGAGCACCGCCGACAGGACCGGCACGCCGGTCGACAGCTGCACGTTCATCATGCCGTCGATGACTGCACCGGCGACGAAGTCGTGCCGGTAGATGCCGCCATTGACGACGAACGCCGTGCCGAGGATCGCGGCGTAGCGGCCGGTCCCGGCAAGCGTCTTGGCATGCAGCGGAATCTCGTAGGCGCCGGGCACGTCGAAGACGTCGACGGCAAAGCGTCCGCCGCCGATCTCGGCCAGCTCCGCCTCGAAGGCTTGCACGCACTGGTCGACGATGTCGGCATGCCAGCGCGCCCTGATGACGGCGACGCGGGTTGTTTCATAGTCTTTGTGGGAATGCTGATTCATGGGTCCATCCTTCCGTTTCGAACCAGAATCAGGACGCACGATACGAAATCCGGCCCGCCGAGGCGGTCCGTTTTCCGTTTCGTTCTCTTTCATCCGGACTCTAACCGTCGGCTCCGGAATCACACCGGATCTGCTGACCTTTCCGATGCCGGAAAGCGCTCGCGGGCTTCGGCCGAAGCCGTTACCGCCGGTGGGGACTTTCACCCCGCCCTGAGAACATTAACGCGCTCTGTATGAAGAGCAGGGGTGCCGCTGTCAACCGCGCGACAGGCCGCTGGCCAATCACGTTCTGTCGGCTGGAGCAATGCGATGATGGCTCTACCGGGTGCGCCACGCTGCAGCCGAGGCGGCAATCAGCATCAGCACCGCCGCGACCATCGCGCATGTGGCAAAGCCGAAGCCGGAATAGAGCGGCCCGAAGCCTGTGGTGCCGACGAACACCGCGAGGTAGGTTACCGCGCTGTTCAGGCCCATGATCGTACCCCGCCGTGACGGATCGAGCGCCGACAGGCGCATCACCAGCACGTTCAGGCCGAAATGATTGGCAAGCCCCCAGGCGGCCATCATGACGAGCGTCAGGCCATAGCTGTCGCTGGTCGCGGCGATCGCCACGTAGATCATGGCGACGAGAAGATAGGCGAAAGGCATGACGCGCCTCGCGCCAAGGCGATCGATGATGCCGTCGAAGAGCGCCGCCGTGCCGAACCCCGTGCCATAGGCGAGGGCCGCCAGACCGTTGGCGCTGACCGCCTGTCCCAGCCCGCTGTGAAGATGATCGCCGAGATAGCCATAAACACCGTAGAAGGCGGTCATGAAGGCGCCGCAGGCGACCAGCAGTGGCACGATGCCGGGAATGCCGATCGCCTCGAACGGCGAGGGCGCCGGCCCGGTCTTCCTGACATCCGGGAGCGACGATGCGCTGAGACCGCCGAGCGCCAGGGTGGCAAGCAGCGCCACGGCGGCGAAGACGGCGCGCCAGTGCACGAGATCGGCAAGCACCGCCGACAGTGAAACGCCGGCCACCATGCTGAGTGTCCATCCGGTCAGCACCACGCCGATCGTGCCGCTTTCGCGGCCGGGCGGAGCGATAGCCGCGGCACTGGCGTAGATTGCCGGCATCGCGACGCCGGCGGCAATGCCGGCGACAAGCTGCGCGGCAACCAGCGCGGCCACCGTGGGCGCGGCGGCGCTGGCGACCAGGGCCAATGCCAGCAGCAGCAAGGCCGCCTGAAGCATCCGGTGCGCGCCGACCCGGTCGATATGGCGTGCCAGGAACAGGGCGCTCGCCGATGTGCCGAGGCCGAAGGCGGCCGCCGCCGTCATCACCGTGGGAACGCTGGTCGCGAACGATACGGCCACCGCCGGAGCGATCGGGCCCAGCACCAGCGAATTCGAGCCGATCACGGCGATGCATCCGGTCAGGAGATAGGCAAGGGCCGGAATGGGCGGCCTGGTGTCCGCGTTCAAGGTTGCAATTTGATCATTGTTCGACATATCATCATAATGGCCGTATTAAATTCCGTGACAATCGGGAATATCGGCATGGATGAAGAAACAGATGGCATTCAGCGGAACAGGCCGGCGGCCCGGGATCTCGACGCGACCGACCGAAAGATATTAGGCGTTCTGGTCGACGACGCGACCGTCAGTTACGCCGAGCTCGGCGAACGTGTCGGCCTGTCGCCGCCGGCAGCGCATGAGCGCGTCAAGCGGCTTCGGCGCAGCGGCGCCATCCGCAACACGGCCGCCATCATTGATCCCAACGCGGTGAGAAAGCCGCTGCTCACCTTCGTCCACATCGACACCAGCGGCTGGGGCAAGACCCCGGAACTGATGGCGATCTCGGAATATCCCGAGGTCGAGGAGATCCACACCGTAGCCGGCGACACATGTGTCCTGCTCAAGGTGCGTACCGAGGATACCAAGGCGCTCGAAGGACTGCTGTTGCGTCTCTACGAGACACCCGGCGTCACCTCGACGCGCAGCTACGTGGTTCTGGCGACCTACCTCGAACGGCCGGTGCAGCCCGGCATCACGGCGCAATGGCCGACGCCGAAGCACATGGGCAAGCCGCTCTACTGAAGCAATTCCAGGAAAACTGTGCTGCGGTTTCCGTTGGGGATTGCGTGAAAACAGAGAGTTGGAGCGGCCGGCGATTCCAGCTGGACCGCTCTAACGGATGACGCAGCTCGGTTCTGATTATCCCCGCTCGGGGAACATCGCCTTCAGCCCTTCGCGCGATGCCTTGGCGATGCCGCGCTCGGTGATCAGTCCGGTCACCAGCCGTGCCGGCGTCACGTCGAAGGCGGGGTTCCTTGCCGGCGTCGCTTCGGGCGAGACACGCACCTGGGCGATCTCGCCCGTGGCGGTCTTGCCCCAGACCAGCGATACCTCGTCGCCCGAGCGCTCCTCGATCGGGATTTCGGCGAGGCCGTCGCCCACCGTCCAGTCGATGGTGGGAGAGGGCAGCGCGACGTAGAACGGCACGTCGTTGTCGGCTGCGGCGAGCGCCTTCAGATAGGTGCCGATCTTGTTGCAGACATCGCCGTCGGCTGTCGTGCGGTCGGTGCCGACGATGACCATGTCGATCGCGCCGCGCTGCATCAGATGGCCGCCGGCATTGTCGACGATCAGCGTGTGCGGCACGCCATGGCCGGCCATTTCCCAGGCGGTCAGTTGGGCTCCCTGGTTGCGCGGGCGTGTTTCATCCACATAGACATGGACCGGAATGCCCGCTTCCACAGCGAGATAGATCGGTGAGGTGGCTGTGCCGTAGTCGACAGTCGCCAGCCAGCCGGCATTGCAGTGGGTGAGGATATTGACCGGCTCGCCCGGCTGCTTGCGGGCCGCGATGTCCTTGATGATGGCGAGACCGTTCTCGCCGATGGCGCGGTTGAGCCCGACATCCTCGTCGGCGATTTCACTGGCGCGCCGATAGGCGGCAGCGGCGCGTTGTCCGGCCGGCAACGGCCGCAGGAAACGCCGCATCTCGTCCAGCGCCCAGCGCAGGTTGATCGCCGTCGGTCGTGTCTCGTGCAGTGTTTCCCACACGCTGTCGAGCGCTTCGTCGGACGGATCGTGCGCCATTTGCATGGCGACGCCGTAGGCCGCGGTGACCCCGATCAACGGTGCGCCGCGTACCCACATGTCGCGGATCGCGGTGGCGATGCCGGCGACCGTGCCAAGCTTCTCGATGCGGAATTCATGCGGCAGCCAGCGCTGGTCGACGATCTCCACCGAGCGGCCGTCGTCGCTGAGCCAGATGGTCCGATAGTGGCGGTCGCCGACGTTCAAATGCTGTTCTCCTGTTCGATCAGCGCGGCCAGATTGTTGACCTCGTCGATGCTGTGAATCTGGCGCCGGTTGACGGCGATGTGGCGGCCGAATTTCAGTGCCTTCGCCTCACAACTGGCGCGCAGATCTTCATCGGCAATGGTCTCGAAGTCGGCATTGTGGGCGAGGCCGAGGATGCGCCTGTGCACCTCGATGCCGGCAAAGCCGAGCAGATCGGTCCAGATCTGGTGCAGCACATGATCGAGCGCCTGCTCGGCGCCCAGCCTGTCGCCCTGATCCTCGAACAGGCTCTTCTGGTAGAGCATGCCGGTGCGCTCGGTGCGCCACAGGTGCGAGAACTCGGTGCGGAACACCGCCCATGTCTCGACCACGACATCGAGCAGATAGGCACGCATGGCGTCGCGCATGCCCTTCTGCTCATGCCCGCGTTGCGAGAAGAACGACATCCAGAAATTGGCGAGCAGCATGCCGACGTCGAACGCCATCGGACCGTAGAAGGCGAATTCCGGATCGATCATCCGCGTTTCCTGATCGGTGACCATGATCGAGCCGGAATGCAGGTCGCCATGCAGCAGCGTCTCGGCATTGGCGGTGAAGAGATGCTTCAGCCGCTGCGCCTCCACCTTGAGCTCGCGATCGGCCCGCAGTTCGGCCACCAGACCGTCGAGCTGCGGACTGGTGTGGCGGTTCATCTTGGCGTCGAAATACGGGTCTGAGAACACCAGGTTCTCGGTGATGTCGCAAAGCTCGACATTGTCCGCGAACAGCGCCAGGTCCGCCTTGCGCTCCTTGGTCACCATCGACAGGTCGGACCCGCGGAACAGGGTGCGGGCCATGAACAGGCCGATATCCCGGGCAATGTTCGGCAACTGCCGGCCTTCGATCAGCGCCCGCCGCAGGATGATGTGCGGCGACAGATATTCCATGATGATCAACGCCTGGACCTCGTCGAAGTAGTAGATCGCCGGCACCGAGCCCGGCGCGCGCGCCTCCTGCCGGGTCAGTGCGTGGTATTCGAAGAAGGAGCGCTTCAAAGGGAGCGGCCAGCTGTCGCCGACGAGCCGGACATAGGGCAGGGCTTGCTTGACGATGGCGCCGCCGCTGGCGCCTTCGACGATGAACACCAGGTTCAGATTGCCGTCCCCGACCTCGCGGACCTTCCAGGCGCTCGCATCCTTGCCGATCTTCGCGCACAGCGCTTCGTTCGTGCTGAGACGTGTTGCGAGCGTCTCCACCGACAATGCTTCGAACGGCAATTTCCCAGTCATCCTTGTCCCTCCCGCCTGTGTGCTCCCATCATAAGGGAGCCTTGACGGCGAGGCCAAGCTAGGAAGCCGTCTGGCAATTGTCAATCGTGTTGACAATTGCCGATATTGACCATAGCGTCATGGTCAGGGAGGAACGCATGGTCGGCAATGCCGTGTTCCGCGTAGAGGGACTGAGGAAATCCTTTGGCCGCAACGAGGTGCTTGGCGGCATCGCGCTGGACCTCCATGCCGGTGAAGTGACCGTGCTGATGGGCGCCAACGGCGCCGGTAAATCCACCCTCGTCAAGATCGTCAGCGGCGTCTACGAGCGTGGCGGCGGCACGATGACGCTTGCCGGGCAGGATTTTGCGCCGAACACGCCGGCGGAAGCGATCCGCGCGGGTGTCGTCACCGTGCACCAGAACATCAATGATGGTGTCGTCGCCGATCTCGACGTCGCCACCAATCTCACCCTCGACAGGCTGAGCGGCAAAGGCGCGCCGACCCTGTTCAATCCCGCTCGCGTGCGCCGCGAAGCCAAGGCGGTCGCCGACCGCATGGGGCTGGATATCGATTTGAAGGCGCGCGTCAGTGACCTTTCGCTCGCCGATCGCCAGATGGTGGCGATTGCCCGGGCGCTGGCACACCAGCCGAAAGTGCTGATCCTCGATGAGCCGACCTCGTCGCTCTCCAGCGCCGAAGCCGACAGGCTGTTCGCGCTGGTCGACCGGCTGCGCGAGCAAGGCGTGGCGATCCTCTATATCTCGCACCGCATGTCGGACATCAGGCAGCTTGCGGACCGCATCGTCTCGATGCGCGACGGTGTCGTCTCGGGCACCTTTGACACCAAGCCGCTCGACTATGAGGGCGCGGTCAACGCCATGCTCGGCCGCAAGATCCATCTCGACCGTGTCGTCGCCAGGAGTTCCGCCAGGGCGGTCCTGACGATCGAAGGCCTGCGGATCGCGCAGGGCGCCCGGCCGATCTCGCTGACGCTTGGCGATGGCGAGGTCGTCGCCGTCACCGGTCTCGTCGGCGTCGGCAAGACCGCTCTTGCCGAGACGCTGTTCGGCGTGCGCCGACCACTCGCCGGCACCATGACGATGAACGGCAAGCCTTACGCGCCGCGCTCGGCGGGCGACGCGATCGCGGCCGGCGTGTTCCTCGTCGCCAAGGATCGCGCCACCAGCGGCATTGTCGGCGGCTTCAACATCGAGCGCAATGTCAGCTTGCCTTTCCTGAAGCGTATGTCGAATTTCAGCGTGCTCAAGCGCCGCCTCGAACGCGCCACCGCGCGCCGGCAGATCGAGCAGCTCGGCATCGTCTGCCGCTCCGAGAAGCATGAGATGTCGGCATTGTCTGGCGGCAACCAGCAGAAGGTGATGGTCGCCCGCTGGATGACCCAGAATGCCGCACTGTTCATCCTCGACGAGCCGTTCCAGGGCGTCGACATTTCGGCCCGGCGCGACATCGCGGCCAAGCTGAGGGCAAGCGCCAATGGCCGCGCCACGCTTTTGTTCGTCACCGAACTCGACGAAGCGCTGGAGACTGCCGACCGCATTCTGGTGATGTCGGAGCACACAATCGTCGGCGAACACCGCAACGCCGACGTCGATCTAGATCGCCTGCTGGCCGAGGTCGCGGGCGGACCGCTGCACAGCGCTGCCTGAGCGTGGCGGCCGATGGAATTGGATTGGAGAAACCATGGATTGGAGTTGGGTAAAAACCGCAGTGGCGCCGGGGTGCGCGGAATGACGCTGCGCGACCACGCCATCCGCTATGGATTCATCGTGCTGTTGTTCGGATTGGTCGCCTATTTCGCGATCGCCGCCGACGGGTTCGTCTCGCCGCAAAGTGCCGTCTTCATCTTCCAGTCGGTCGCCATCACCGGCGTGCTGGCGCTTGGTGTTACTGCCACCCTGGTGGTCGGCGGCTTCGACCTGTCGATCGGTTCGGTCGCGACCTCGGCCATGATGGCGGCGGCCTATGTCATGGTGGTGCTGGAGCAGAACGCGTTCGTGGCGGTCATCGTATGCCTATTGATCGGCGCCATCGTCGGCCTGATCAATGGCTGGCTGATCGTCTACATGCGCGTGCCGGACCTGCTGGCGACGCTCGGCATGATGTTCCTGCTGGTCGGCCTGCAGCGCATCCCGACAGAAGGCCGCTCGATCGCCACCGGCATGACCATGCCCGACGGCTCGGTCGCCAACGGCAAGTTCTCCGATGCCTTCCTGGCGCTTGGCCGCCACCGCTTCGATTTCTTCATCCCGAACCTCATTCCGGTGTCGGTCGTCGTGCTTCTGGTGCTGGCCGTGCTGATCTGGTTCTTCCTCGAATACACCCGCTTCGGCCGCATGATGTACGCCGTCGGCTCCAATGAGCGCGCCGCCGAACTCGCCGGCGCGCCTGTCAAGGCATACAAGATCTGGGCCTACGTTATTTCAGGAGTTTTTGCCTCGATCGGCGGCATTTTGCTCGCCGCCCGGCTTGGACGCGGCGACATCGCCTCGGGTAATAATCTGCTGCTCGATGCGGTTGCCGCGGCGCTGATCGGCTACGCGGTGCTTGGCGCCGCGAAGCCGAACGCCTTCGGCACCGCCATCGGCGCGCTGTTCGTCGGCATCTTGCTGCAGGGCCTGACGATGATGAACGCGCCCTACTACACGCAGGATTTCGTCAAGGGCGTGGTTCTGGTCGTCGCCCTTGTCTTCACCTTTGCCCTTTCGGGCAGGGGCAGGAACTAGCATTCGGCCGGATAGGATTTTGGGTTCAACAAAAGTGGAGGAAAACAAGGTGAACATCACAAGAAGACTTCTGGGGAAAGTGGCGCTCGGGCTCGCCGGCGCAACCATGCTGATGCAGGTCCCGGCATTGGCCGCCGATAAGCCGGCGCCATTCGACAAGCCCGGCGTCAAGATCGCGCTGGTGCGCTATCTCTCGACCGGCGACTTCTTTCAGGCCTATCTGTCGGGCGTCGAGGCGCAGTCGAAGGCGCTCGGCATCGACCTGCGTGTGCTCGACAGCCGCCAGGACGCCGCCCTTCAGGCCGACATGGTCGATCAGGCCATTGCGCTCGGCGTGCAGGGCATCATCATCCAGCACGGCCTGACGGAATCGATGAAGGACGCCGCCCAGCGTGCCGTCGACGCCGGCATCAAGGTGGTCGCCTTCGACGTCAATGTCGAAAACCCCAAGATCCCGCAGATCGAACAGTCGGACAAGGACTTGGCGCGCCTAGCGCTCGAACAGGCGGTCAAGGACAACGGCGAAAGCTGGAACGCCGGCTATGTCTATGTCGCCGGCATCGCGCCGCTCGACCGCCGCAACGAAACCTGGGTCGACGTGAAGAAGAAATATGCCGGCATCAAGGAAGCCGCCATGTTCGGCACGCTCGACAATCCGATCGCCAACTCCGTCGCCAACCAGGCACGCTCGGTGCTGTCGGCGCACCCCGACATCAACGTGATGTTCGCCCCTTATGACGAATTCGCCAAGGGCGTGAAGATCGCCGTCGACGAAGCGAGCCTGAAGAAGAAGATCAAGATCTATTCGGCCGACATTTCGACGTCCGACATCGCGGCGATGCGCGAGCCCGATAGTGCCTGGGCGGCGACCGCCGCGACCAACCCGGCCGTCGTCGGCCAGGTCTCGGTGCGCGCCCTGGCGCAGTTGCTCGCCGGCGAAGATCCCGGCCACAACGTCATCGTGCCGCCGACGCTGATTACCCAGAAAGAGTTGATCGACAAGGACATCAAGAACATGGAAGACCTGTCGGCCAAGCTGCCGCAGTTCGCCCACGCCGACGTCGCCATGCCTGCCTGGATGCCGAACCCCAACGCGAAGTAGCGTTCGGCACAAATTCTCACTGATTATCGAGTTGAGACGAAATGAAAGCCGCCCTGCAGCAAATCGCTGCGGGCGGCTTTTTCGATGACGTTCACTCGTTGAACAGGTCGGAATGCGAACCGGTACGGGCAAGCTGCAATTCGTCGCCGACAACGCGGTAGATCAGGAGCCAGTCTGGTTCGATATGCGCGTCACGAAAGCCTTTCCAGTCCCCTTTCAGGGGATGATCCTTGTACGCCACCGGCAGTTCTTGTCCGGCGATGAGCCTAACAGACCGCGCAACTTGCCCAGGTCCTTGCCACGCCTTTCCATACGCTTCACATCCCGGCGAAATTGCCCGGAGCGAATGGGGGCTGGCACGCTTAGATCCCCAAATCCTTGAACAACTCATCAGCCGAGGCAAGGCGTTTGCCTTTGATTGCTGCGATCGTTCAGCAGCAAGCCTACCGCAGCGCCGCGGCAATGTTGCCGCCGTCGACTGTCGTCACATCCGCGGTCGTCCGGTCGGCCAGGGCGTGATGCAGGAAGGCCTGCGCCACATCCTGCGCCGTCACTTCCTGGCCGAGCAGATTGCCGGACATGTAGTCCTTCTCCGACACGCCGCGCGCGCCCGAGCGGCTGGCGATCATCGCGTCCGTCAAAAGACCCGAGCGGATGCGGTCGGCGTTGACGGCATTCGAACGGATGCCATGGGCGCCGTAGTCGAGCGCGTATTGCCTGGACAGGAACAGCGTCGCCGCTTTCGGCACGCCATAGGCGCCGAACTTCGGGCCGGGGTTGACCGCCTGCTTGGAGGTGTTGAACAAGAGAGCGCCGCCGGTGCCCTGTTCGAGCATGATGCGCACGGCGTTCTGCGCCGCCGACTGGTGGGCGAAGAAATTGAGCTCGAAGCTCTTGCGCAGCAGCGCATCGTCAAGCTCGCCGATGCGGCCCTCCCATGCGGCGCCCGCGTTGGATACCAATATGTCGACGCCGCCGAACACGGCGATCGCCTTGTCGAATGCGGCGCGCATCTGGTCCGGGTCGGTGATGTCGGCGCCAACGCCGATCGAATTGTTGCCGGCTTTCCTGGCGGCATCAGCGGCCTTTTCAGCGTCGAGATCGACGACGACGGCATGAGCGCCATTGTCGGCGAAAAGTTTTGCGGTCGCCGCACCAATCGCACCGGCGCCACCGGTGATCAGCACCACCTGTCCGGTCAGTGGCTTCGGCTTGTTGGAGGCAAGCTTGGCCTGTTCCAGCGACCAGTATTCGAGCGGGAACAGCTCGGCCTTGGACAATGGGTGGAAACGCCCGACCGCCTCGGCGCCGCGCACTGCCTCGATCCACATCTCGCCGACGTCCGATGCGATCCTGGCGTCCTTCAATGTGCGGCCATGACCGAACATGCCGAGCCCCGGCACCAGCGTCAGCCGCGGCATGGGATCGAGCATGGTGCGCTTGACGTCGTCGAGCGCGTCATTGGTCTCGAAATAGGCACGATAATCCTTGGCGAAGGCATCGACATGGCTCTTGATCACCGCCTTGTAGTCACCGACCTTGTCGGCGTCGGGCGCCGGCACCGCCATCGGTCCGGTCTTGATGCGGATCGACAGATCCGGCGTCGACACGCCACGTTGTGCATAGTCGGCGATCTCTGCCGAATTGATGAAATCGACGATCGCGTCCGATGTACGGAAATCGCTGATCATGCGGTCGAAGCGGCCCTCGCCGCGTGGCGCCGCGACAGCGCCGCGCAGCATGGGCGCGACCACTGCCGGTGACGCGAGCCTGGCCGGCAATGCCGACTTGGCCGGCTGCGGCTTGGCGTGCTTGGCCACATAGTCCTCGGCGACGTTCACATAATGGATCATCCGGTCATAGGCCTGCCTGGCGTCGTCGCCGAAAGTGAAGATGCCGTGCTTGTCGAGGATCAGGCCTTCTACCGTAGGATCGGCGTCGAAGACGTCGGCCGCCGCCTTGGCGAGGTCGAAGCCTGGCATGATGTAGGGCACGTAGCCCATCTTTGCTCCGAACACCTTTGCCACCAGCGGTTTGCTGTCTTCCTGATCGACAATAGCCAGGATGGCGGTCGAATGGGTGTGGTCGACGAATTTGTGCGGCAGGAAGGCATGCAGCAGGGTCTCGACCGATGGGTTGGGCGAGGCGGGGTCGATCAGGTTTGCCCGCTGCAGGGCGACCATGTCCTCGTCGGAAAGCCTGTCCAGCTTGCGCGCCTTGAGCAGGGCGCCCATCTTGACGGCGGGCAGGCCCTGCGGCTCGATGACGGCCATGTCCCAGCCGCTGCCTTTGACGCACAGCACGTCCCACTCGTCGCCGACGAGGTCGGTCGCCTTGATCTTGCAGGAGGTGTTGCCGCCGCCATGCAGGACCAGCTGTGGCACGCCGCCCAGAAGCCGCGTCGTGTAGACACGCAAGGCAAGGTCGTGGCCGACGTCCTTCTTCGCATAGTCGGCAACGAGTTTTTCAGCCGTGTCGTCGTTCCACAGGTTCTTCATGTTCGCTTCGTCCAGTTGCTGTTTTTGATGGTGAAACAGGAATGCCGCGACGCCTTGATGACAAATGCGTCGGCAAAGGGTTGGTTTTCAGGATGCCTTTTCTGCTGACGTTCCGGCATGATCGAGCAGCCGTTGCGCCATACGCGCGCCGACCACCAGATGCGTGCAGAGGCCGCCGGCAATCGCCGCGAGCAGCGGTTCGAACTTGCTGTCTTCCTGCACCACCATCAGCCGCCTGGCGATGGTGCGCAGTGAAGCAAGCCCCGCCGAGATGACCCGCCGGTTGTAGCTGCAGTCGAGCAACTCGCCACCGGCATCGATGATCTGCCCGGCAATGACACCGGCGGCACCTTCCTTGCGCAGTGCCGCCATCTCGGCTGCCGTCAGCGCACCGCACTTCACCAGGTGGCTGTCGGCATCGACCGCGCCGATGGAGTAGAGCGCAAGATCGCAGTCGCTGATCCCGGCGAGCTGGTCGCGGATCACGGGCTCGGCGCGCAGGCCTTGCGCCAGTTCCTCGGTCGACAGCACCAGGGGCGCGTAGAAGTTGAGGCCCTTGGCATTGAGCCGCCGCGCGATTTCCATGGTGCACTGGTCGGGCCGGTAGGAATAGGGCGCGCCGAGATTGCCACAGAGCTGCACCACGGTGACGTCCTGCAGGTCGGCATAGGACATGATGTCGGCGATGGTGTAGACGGTGCGGCCCCAGGCGACGCCGATGCGGTCGCCCTTCCTGACGAGTTCCAGGAAGACGCTTGCCGCCAGCACCGCGATATCGGTCGAGGGATCGGCGAGGTAGGCGTTTTCCGGCGCGATCCAGACGGCGTCGAGCTTCAGGGCATCTTCCAGCCTGCGCGCCATGATGTCGTCGGTGAAGAGCTGCGTCGAGGTCGAGATGTTGACGATGCCTGTCTCGCGCGCCTTGCGCAGATACATGGCGACGGAAGCGCGCGAAATGTTGAGCTGATTGGCCACTTCGTCTTGGCGAAGCCCATGGGCATAGTAAAGCCAGGCCGCCTTGTGGATGAGCTGTTCTGCCGGTCGGATCGCCATGCCGCCTCCTTGCCTGACATTAGTCACGGCTCTCGACAAAAGTCAAATTTGGATGACCAGGGAGGGATCTTCTGCCCGCGCGGCGCAATCGAGATCACCGTTCCAGCAAGTCGGCGCAGTATAGCATTCTCAGCCCTTCTGGGGGATAGCGTGACGACGAGCCTAAGGTTAGAAAGCTCGAAAAGACTTTGGGGAGAACGGGATGGCCAGTCCCTACGAACAGGATCTCGACAGGAACGCCGCCAACCACCAGCCGCTGACGCCGCTCACCTATCTGGAGCGCGCTGCAAAGACTTATCCCGACCACATCGCCATCATCCATGGCGGCCAGCGCATCAGCTATCGTGATTTCTGGCGCCGCTCGCTGAAGCTCGCTTCGGCGCTGCACAAGCACGGCATCGGCAAGGGCGATACGGTGACGGTCATGCTGTCGAACACGCCGCCGATGCTGGAGGCGCATTTCGGCGTGCCGATGACCAAAGCGGTGCTGCACTCGCTCAATACGCGCCTCGACGCCGCGGTCATCGCCTTCCAGCTCGATCATGCCGAGACCAAGGTGCTGATCGTCGATCGCGAGTTCTCCGGAGTCGTGCGAGAGGCGCTCGATCTGGCCAAGGTCAAGCCGCTGGTCATCGACTACGACGATCCCGATTACGCCGCTGACGCGCCCTATCCGAAAGGCGAGCGGGTCGGCACGGTGGACTACGAGGCCTTTGTCGCCAATGGCGACGAGGAGTTCGCCTGGTCGATGCCGGACGACGAATGGGACGCGATCTCGCTCAACTACACGTCGGGCACGACAGGCAATCCCAAGGGCGTCGTCTACCATCACCGTGGTGCCGCGCTGATGGCCTACACCAACACCATCCATGCCGGCATGGCCAAGCACGCGGTCTATCTCTGGACGCTGCCGATGTTCCATTGCAATGGCTGGTGTTTTCCCTGGACGCTCGCGGTCCAGGCCGGCACGCATGTCTGCCTGCGCTGGGTGCGGCCGAAGCCGATCTATGACGCCATCGCCGACCACGGCGTCACGCATCTGTGCGGGGCGCCGGTCGTCATGTCGGTGCTGATCAATGCCAGGGAGGAGGACAAGCGCGCATTTGCGCAGACCGTCACCTTCAACACGGCTGCCGCGCCGCCGCCCGAAGCCGTGCTGTCGGGGATGGCCGATGCCGGCTTTGCCGTCACCCATCTCTACGGATTGACCGAAACGTATGGTCCGGCTGTCGTCAACGAATGGCATAATGGCTGGGACGCGCTCGACAAAGGGGCGAGGGCGGGCAAGAAGGCACGGCAGGGCGTGCGCTACGCCGCGCTCGAAGGCCTGACGGTGATGGACCCAGAGACCATGGCCGAGACGCCCGCCGACGGCGAGACCATCGGCGAGGTCATGTTCCGGGGCAACATCGTCATGAAGGGCTATCTGAAGAACCGCAAGGCGACCGACGAGGCTTTCGCCGGCGGCTGGTTCCACTCCGGTGATCTCGGCGTCATGCACCCCGACGGCTATATCCAGCTCAAGGACCGCTCCAAGGACATCATCATCTCCGGTGGCGAGAACATTTCCTCGATCGAGGTCGAGGACGCGCTCTACAAGCATCCCGCCGTCGCCTCCTGCGGCGTCGTGGCGCGCCATGACGACAAATGGGGCGAGGTGCCTGTCGCCTATGTCGAGCTGAAACCGGGCAAGGTGGCGAGCGAGGCAGAGATCATCGAGCACTGCCGGACGCTGCTTGCCCGCTTCAAAGTGCCGAAAGCGGTGATCTTCGCCGAGATACCGAAGACCTCGACCGGCAAGATCCAGAAATTCCGGCTGCGGGAAATGGCCAAGGTCGCCTGAAGCCCTCCGGCGGCCTTTCGAGAGAATTATTTTCAGGGGCCCGCATCCTGAGGGCGCCTTGTGACGTCTATGGGATGTCACCATCTGTCACCAATCGTACGCGTACATCGAATCCGCGTTGACACAGCGCTCTTTTCGATTTACGAGTGATGAAAATCGAAATTCGTCACTCGTTATTTGACAGAGAGCTATGTCCGAAGCCGCCAACATCGTCGCCGACGTCGCCCGACAGGAAAATGTGACGCGCATTCTCGATTGCGCCGAGCGCCTGTTCCGCCACTATGGCTACGGCAAGACCAATGTCGCCGACATTGCCCGCGAGCTCGGCATGTCGCCAGCCAACATCTACCGTTTCTTTGCCTCCAAAGTCGAAATCCACCAGGCCGTCTGTGGCCGGATGCTCGGCGCCAGCTACAAGATGGCCTACGAGATCATGCACCTGCCGGCCAGCGCCGAGGAGCGGCTGCGGCGTTACGTGCATGCGCAGTACAAGATGACGATGGAGGTCATGCTCGACGACCAGAAGGTCCACGAGATGGTCATCGTCGCCCTCGAGCGCGACTGGGGCGTCATCGACAAGCATGTCGACAGCATCCACGATCTTTTCGCCGAGGTGATCCGCGAGGGCATCGAGGCCGGCGAGTTCAGGAAACAGGACCCGGTGACCGCGTCGCGCTGTTTCGGTGCCGCCACCGTCATCCTGTGCCATCCGCAGATGGTGGCGCAGTGCCTCGCCAAGACCAATCGGGCGATGCCCGACGAACTCATCGATTACGCAATCAGAGCCTTGAAATAGCCGCCGCCAGCCGGTGCCGGTGTCGACAGTCCGTCTCCAGTCGGGAGTATCAAGATGTTTTTGCCCAGTTCCATCCTTCGCAAGCTGCCAGCTGCCGGCCTGATCGTCGTCGCATCGCTTGGGCTCGCCGGCTGCTCGCAGGAAAAAGCCGAGGTGAAGGACATCATTCGCCCGGTCAAGGTCGTCGAGATCGCCCAGGCCCATGACACCCGCACGCTATCCTATTCCGGATCGGTGCGGGCCCGCACCGAGAGCACACTGGGTTTCCGGGTCAACGGCAAGATCACCGAGCGTCTCGTCGACATCGGCCAGCGCGTGGCGCCTGGCGATGTGCTGGCCCGCATCGATCCCTCCGACTATGACCTGTCGGTCAAGAGCGCGCAGGCCGCGCTGGATGCCTCCGAACGGCAGGTCGAGACCGTCGAACTCGCCCGCAAGCGCGCCGAGCGGCTTTTCGCCAAGAACTTCGCGCCGAAATCGCAGCTCGAACAGGCAACGCTGACCTATGACCAGGCCGTCGCCACGCGCGACTCTGCCCGTTCGACGCTTGCCCAGGCCAGGAACCAGGTCGGCTATACCGACCTCAAGGCCGACAGGGACGGCATCGTCACGGCGGTCAACGCCGATGTCGGCCAGGTGGTCGGGTCGGGCACGCCGGTGGTCACCGTCGCGGTCGATGGCGAAAAGGAAGTGCTGATCGCGGTTCCGGAAATGGAGATCGCGCAGTTCAAGCCGGGCAAGGACGTCAAGGCGGGCTTCTGGTCCGATGCCGCTCTGGCGCTTGACGGCAAGGTTCGCGAGGTCGCCGGCAGCGCCGATCCGCAGTCGCGCACCTTTGCCGTCCGCGTCAGCCTGCCCAACGACCCGCGCGTGCTGCTCGGCATGACCGCCAATATCGAGGCGTCGGCGGCTAATGAAAAGCAGCTCGTGTCCATCCCGCTGAGCGCGCTCGCCGAGAAAGACAGCCAATCGATCGTCTGGACGGTCGATCGTGGCGCCGACACGGTTCATGCCCGTCCGGTCAAGGTCGCCAAGTTCGCCGCCGATGGCGTGCGTGTCGCGGAGGGATTGAAACCGGGCGATATCGTGGTCGCCGCCGGTACGCAGTTCATGACCGAGGACCTGAAGGTGAAACTCGCCGGCGGCATCACACAGCAGTCCGCCTCGGCCGAGGGCGGGGACGCCAGCCAGCTGCGCTGACGACAGACAGGTCGGCCGCGCGTTCCCGCGGCCGCAGGTTTCCGGGCGGCGTGCCCGAAAGGTCGAGACGTCAAGGCCGATGTACCCCCGCATCGACCCTCGCGTCCCACCGCGATGAGTGTCTCTCCGCTCGAAGAGCGACGCCGCCCGGAAACTAGTATCGAACGCAGATGATTTCGTTTCGCGCGCCGCGCTTCTTCGTAGCACCTTCCTCGAAGCACCAGGGCGCCGGCAACCAAGCAAAGTGGACCACCACCGATGACGACCTCCACTGAAGAAAAGCGGCCCTTCAATCTCTCTCGTTGGGCAATCGGCCATCCTTCGATCGCGCGCTTCCTGTTCGGGCTGATCATCATCGCCGGCGCGCTCGGCCTGATGCGCATGGGCCAGAAGGAAGATCCCGACTTCACCTTCCGCGTCATGGTCGTGCAGGCGATTTGGCCGGGCTCCTCGATCCAGGAGATGGAAGACCAGGTCGTCAACAAGATCGAGCGCAAGCTGCAGGAGACGCCGCATCTCGACTTCGTGCGTTCCTTCACCCGCGCCGGCAGCGCCATCATCACCGTCCAGATCAAGGGTGACGCCAACGCCGCCGAAGTGACCGATGCTTTCTATCAGGTGCGCAAGAAGGTCGGCGACATATCGGGCGACCTGCCGCAGGGTCTGCTCGGCCCCTATTTCAACGACGAATTCGGTGACACCTTCATCACGCTGCATTCGATCAGCGGCGACGGCTTCTCCTATCCCGAGCTGAAGAAGTTCGCCATCCAGGCGCGTGATATGCTGTTGACGACGCCTGGCGTCGAAAAGGCGGTCATCATCGGCGACCAGCCGGAAAAGCTCTACATCGATGTCTCGTCCAAGGCGCTGGCCGAACGCGGCCTGACGCTGACCGACGTGCAGAACGCGATCAAGGGCCAGAACAATGTCGACCCTGCTGGTTCCGTCGACACCGGCGTCAATTCGGTGCGCATTTCGGTCGAAGGCGATGTCGCCAAGGCCGCCGACATCCGTGAACTGCGCCTGCGTGCCGGCGGCCAGGTCACCCGGCTTGGCGACATCGCCACCGTCACTTCGGGGCTGGAAGACCCCTTCCAGCGCAAATACCGCTTCAATGGTCACGACAGCGTGCAGCTTGGCGTCGTCATGGCCAAGGGTTTTAAAGTCACCGACGTCGGCAAGGATGTCGAGGCGACCTACAAGCACTTCGAGGAAGCGCTGCCCTATGGCGTTTCGGTCGACCAGATTTCCGACCAGCCGGGCGTCGTCACGGACGCGGTAGCCGAATTCATGCATGCGCTCGGCGAAGCGCTGCTGATCGTGCTCGTCGTCTCGTTCCTGTCGATCGGCTGGCGCTCGGGCCTGGTGATCGCCATCGCCATACCGCTGGTGCTCGCCGCCACCTTCGCCATCATGTACGAGATCGGCATCGACCTCCAGCGCATTTCGCTGGGCGCGCTGATCATCGCGCTCGGCCTGCTCGTCGACGACGCCATGATCGTCGTCGAGATGATGGAGCGCAAGCTCGAGGAGGGGCTGGTCAAGATCGAGGCGGCGAGCTTCGCCTATTCCTCGACCGCCTTCCCGATGCTGACCGGCACGCTGATCACCACCGCCGGCTTCATCCCTGTCGGCTTTGCCGCTTCGACGGCTGGCGAATATGTGCGCACCCTGTTCTATGTCGTCGGCATCGCGCTGATCGTGTCGTGGTTCGTGGCGGTCTATTTCACGCCGTGGCTCGGCTATATGATCCTCAAGCAGCGCAAGCATGCCGGCAGCCATCACGACGCCTTCGACACGAGCTTCTATCGTCGGCTGCGTGCCACGGTCGGTTGGGCCGTGCGCCATCGCATCATCGTCCTGGTGATGACGCTGGTGACTTTCGGCACCAGCCTTTGGGCGTTCCAGTTCATCCCGCAGAATTTCTTCCCGCAATCGTCGCGGCCGGAAATCCTGGTCGATCTCTGGCTGCCGGAAGGCACCAGCATCAAGGAGGTCGAGACGCAGGCCAAGGCCCTGGAAGCCAAGATGATGGACGACAAGGACAAGCGTTTCATCGCCACCTACATCGGCGAGGGCGCCCCGCGCTTCTTCCTGCCGCTCGACCAGCAACTGCGCAACCCGAACTTCGCCCAGTTGCTTGTCATGGCCAATGACGAGCCGGCGCGCGAGCGGCTGATCGTCAAGCTGCGCACGGTTCTGGCGCAGGATTTCCCATCGATTCGTGCCAAGGTCGACCGCCTGTTCCTCGGACCGCCAACCGGCTGGCCGGTGCAAATGCGTGTCATGGGTCCGGACCGCCAGGAGGTGCGCCGCATCGCCGACCAGGTGAAGGCGAAGTTCCGGCAGGATCCGCTGCTCGGCGCCGTCCATGACGACTGGCTGGAGCCCGTTCCGGCGATGAAACTGGTCATCGACCAGGATCGCGCCCGTGCGCTCGGCGTCACCTCGCAGCGCATCCGCCAAATGCTGCAGGCCGCGATGTCCGGCGCGCCGCTCGACGATTTCCGCGACGGCGAGGAGACGGTATCCATCGTCGCCCGCGAGCCGGATGCAAGCCGCAGCCTGCTGTCCTCGGTCGACTCGGTCTATATCCCGACCGATTTCGGCGGCTTCGTGCCGCTGTCGCAGGTCGCCAAGGTGGTGCCTGTGCTGGAGCAAGGCATAGAGTGGCGCCGCGACCGCCTGCCGACGATCAGCGTGCGCGCCACACTGCCCGACGGCGTGCAGTCCAACGACGTCGTCACCAAGATGTACAAAGACATGCAGGGCCTGCGCGACGGCCTGGCGCCCGGCTACAAGATCGAGATCCAGGGCGGGGCCGAGGATTCGGCCGAAAGCCAGGCTTCCATCGCCGCCAAGGCGCCGATCATGCTGGCAGTCATCGTCGTGCTCCTGATGATCCAACTGCAGAACTTCGGCAAGGCGATGCTGGTGCTGGCGACCGGCCCGCTCGGTATCATCGGTGCTGCCGCCGCCCTGCTGATCAGCGGTGCGCCGTTCGGCTTCGTCGCCATCCTCGGCGTCATCGCGCTGCTCGGGATTATCATGCGCAACTCGATCATCCTGGTCGACCAGATCGACCAGGACATCGCCAGGGGCATGGACCGTTCCGAAGCGATCATCGGCTCGGCGGTGCGCCGCTTCAGGCCGATTGTGCTGACGGCGATGACGGCTGTGCTGGCACTGATTCCGATCTCGCGCGGCGTGTTCTGGGGCCCGCTCGCCTACGCCATGATGGGCGGCATTCTCGTCGCCACTGTGCTGACCATCCTGGTGCTGCCGGCGGGGTATGCGCTCTTCTTTGGACGGGAGCCCAAGAAAGCCAGGACCGACGAGCAGGCGCCAGCAGAGATCGAAGGCGTCGAACGGCCGCAACTGGCGTTGGCGGCCGAATAAGAAAAACCGGCCGGTCGATTTGCGACTGGCCGGTTTTCCCTTAATGCAACAGTGGCTTGGGCCGTTTGGCGGTCAGACCATCAGATGACGAATACCCAATTGGCGATGAGCATGACCGCCACGCCGGCGACCAGCGTCAGATAGGGCAGCATGCCCGCCTTCCTGACCTTTAGATCGGCCGAGCTCATGCCGAGATCGGCCAGCATGTGGTCGGGGAATTTGCCCTTGTCCTGGATGTAGTGGCGGAAGCAGAACACCGGGATGATCAGCGCGGCGGTGATCAAGCCAGCCCACAGAGCCATCGGGTTCCAAACCTTGGCGCCTGCGCCCATGAAGATGGCGTTGACATAGGCGAAGATCGCCCCAATCCCCAACAGCCAGCTAGGCGCTTTCCATGGCCGTGCGATATGGCCGTTGTCGATGCGGTGGATCCAGCCGGCATTGAGGTTGAGGAAGTTGAAGATGATGTAGCCGCAGTTCGACACGGCGAGGATGAAGAAGAAGCTCGTCGCGTCGGCCGAGGCGATAGCCAGCACGATCAGGTTGAAGCAGAGGTCGGTCCACATGGCCCGCGTCGGCGCACCGTGCTCGTTGACGTGGCTGAGATAACGCGGTAGCCAGCCGTCGACCGAGCCTTGGTAGAGCGTGCGCGAGGAGCCGGCCATCGCCGTCATGATGCACAGCACCAGCGCCAGGATCATCAGCATCACCAGAAGGCTGTGAATGATCTTGCCGCCGCCGACCATGCCGGCGAGTGCATCCGCCACGCCGGAGCCGTCGACGATCGGCGTTGCCAGCATGCCGTTCAGGCCCAGCACCCCCTGAAAAGTGAAGGGCACCAGGATGAACAAAAGCATGCAGAGCAGGCCGGAATAGAAGATGGCCTTGAACGTATCAGTGCCGGGGTTCTTGAACTCCGACGTGTAGCAGACGGCCGTTTCGAAGCCATAGGTCGACCACGCGGCGATGAACATGCCGCCGAGCGCCAATGTCCAGCCGGCGATGTTCCAAGAGCCGGGTTCGGGTGCGTAGGCGGCGGCCAGCGGCACCAGCGGCGAAAAGTTCGACCAGTCGATCTGGCCGGTGAAGATCGGCACCACGCCGACGATCAGCATCGGGATGATGACCAGCAGGCCGATATATTTCTGCACGCTGGCGGTGCCCAGGATGCCGCGATGCTGGATCGAGAAGATGATCAGCATCAGCACCGCGCCAATGAAGAAGGTGGCGTTGAGCGTGAACGAGACCGGTCCGAGCGTATGGCTCCACAGCGTCCAGTTACGGATCGCTGGTGTCGCGGCGGCCGTCACCGCGGTGATGGCGTCGGCGGGAACCGTTCCGGTATGCGCGGCGATGTAGGCGACGACATCGGGCGAAGTTTCGGTGAACAGCGGCACCGGCGCCAGCGCGTTGAGGATATAGGCGGCGGCGATCGAGCAGCCGAGCGACAGCACCGGCGACCAGGCGAACCAGTTGCACCACACCGACAGCGGCGCGATGAACTTGGAATAGCGCAGCCAGGCGGTGGCGCCATAGATCGAGGCGCCGCCGGATTTGTTCGGGAACAGGCCGGCGATCTCGGCATAGGTGAAGGACTGCAGGAAGCCCATGATCATGGACACCGTCCAGATCAGGAAAGCCAGCTTTCCTGTCGTGCCGGCAATGCCGCCAATCGAGAACAGCACCAGCGCCGGAACGCCGCTCGCCACCCAGAAGGCGCCGCGCCAGTCGATATGCCTGAGCAGCTTGCTTTCGGCAGGCTGGTCCAGGACCGTACTTATCGTGCTCATGTCGATGAGTTCCCCTTTTTCGATGTTCCCCGCCAGCGATGCCTCGGCTACGCGAAGCTTACTCCCCGGCAAATGATCGTTCCGGCCGCAGTGTTTCCACTCAGTCGTATTTTTTTCTTAAGAGTGAAGATTGATCCGGCGCGCTTTCACGTCAAGCGATTTGTGAAACCATGCACATCACGCTTGCGCGCGCGGATGAAAAGCGTCCGGTGGGGTGGCCGGCGAGCGCTTTGAGAGCCCAAAAAGGGCAGTCGTCAGGAACGTGGTTTGGTCTTTTGCGGATCGTAGTGGGCAAAGGCGACGACCCGGGCCGGCAGCCGCTTGGCATGACCATCGAGCTTGCCGATCTCGACCTCCGTGCCGATTGCCGCGTGGGTGACGTCGAGCCGCGCCAGCGCGATGTTTTTGTTCAGCACCGGCGAGCGCATGCCCGACGTGACGACGCCGATCTGGGCGCGGCCGATATGGACGCAGTCGCCATGGCCGACGGCGACATTGCTGTCTATGTCGAGGCCGACCAGCTTCGTCTGAGGATGGTCCTTGCGCCGGATCAGCGCCTCGCGGCCGATGAAATCGTCGGTCTTGGTCTTCAGCGGCACGGTAAAGCCGATGCCCGCCTCGAACGGATCGGTCTGGTCGGAAAACTCGTAACCGGCGAAGATGAGCCCGGCCTCGATGCGCACCATGTCGAGCGCCTGTAGTCCCATCGGCTTCAGCCCATGCGGCTGGCCGGCTTCCCAGATGGCGTCGAACACCTTTTCGGCGTCGCGCGGATGGCACCAGATCTCGTACCCGAGTTCGCCGGTATAGCCGGTGCGCGAGACGACGATGGGAATGCCATTGCCGCCGCCGATCCTGGCGACCGCGAAGCGGAACCATTCGAGTTCCTCGATCGAGGGCTGCAGCGGGGAGGTCCAGATCACCTGTTTCAGGATGTCGCGGCTCTTTGGCCCTTGTACGGCGATGTTGTGCATCTGGTCGGTGGACGAGCGCACCAACACGTTGAGGCCGAGCTTTGTTGCCGTCTCGCGCAGCCATTCGCCGGAGAGATCGTCGCCGCCGATCCAGCGGAAATTGTCCTTGCCGAGCCTGAGCAGCGTGCCGTCGTCGATCATGCCGCCATGCTCGTAGCACATGGCGGAGTAGACGACTTGGCCGACGCCGAGCTTCTTGACGTCACGCGTCAGCGTGTATTGCAGCAGCGCTTCGGCATCCGGACCGGTGACCTCGAATTTGCGAAGCGGCGACAGGTCCATGATCACCGCATCCTGCCGGCAGGCCCAGTATTCGGCGATAGGCCCTTCTTTGGCGAACGAGTTGGCCAGCCAATAGCCCCTGTACTCGACGAAGTCGCGCGTGTGTTTGGCAAAGCTCGAATGAAAAGCTGTCTCGCGGGTCATTTTGGGTTCCGAATCGGGCGTCATGCGTCTGGCGATCGCTCGCGAGAATCTATGCTGGCCGGAATAGGTCCGCACATGGATGTCAGTCAGGTCCCAGCCATTGGCCGGCGTCGTGTCGTCAGGACATGCGGAGGAGACGCAGACGATGTCGGTGAGCGCCCTGAGCAGAACATAGTCGCCGGCTCGCGACCATGGCTCGTCCGACACCATGACGCCATGAGCGTCGATCGCCGTGTTGAAGAAAAAGTTGATCGCCATCCAGCCGGCGCGGGGATTGACGCCCTTGCCGGTGAGCGCGCGGTTGAAATTCTCCGAGCAGTTGGTGTGGCCGGGATAGCCGATGTCGTCGTAATACTTCGCCGCACAGGCGAGTGCGAAGGCGTCGTGCCGGCCGCACGTGTCCTGCACCACCTCGACCAGCGGCTCCATGTCCTGGTCGTAGTATTTCGAATGCAGGCCGGGCATCGGATAGCTCGCGCCCATCAGCGTGCGCGTCGTCGTGACGTCGAGCGGATGGTCGAGCCCCTTGTCCAGCTTGCGCGCCGAAAAACACTGGAAGTCGGTGCACTGGCGCCCGTCGACATCGATGATCTGCAGATAGTCGCCCGCCTTGACGAAATAGGACTCCGCCGTCGCCGAATGGACGCGCAGATCGAGCACCGGATCGGCCAGTGGATCGGCAAGCCGGGATTCTGTTTTCAGGCGGATTGTGTTGCGCCGCACGATGACGCTGAGCGGCGTCGCCGTGTCATGGCCGTCGACCAGCATCGGCCCGCCGGGCGCGGCAATCAGCATCGCACCATCGCGCGCTATCGCGAATGCCTGCTCGGCACCGGCCGGAGTGGTGCCGCCAAATACGCGCACAGCCTTGGCCTTGTCGAGCTGAACCTGGCGGCGTTCGAGGCCGCGGCGCACAGCCGAAAGACTGTCGTCGTCTTCGGTGAGCAGTGCCTTGATGCCGGCGGCACTACTATTGGATTTGTCACCGAGAATGCCGGAGTCGGTGACGCCCGACTTGTCCCAGGCCAGCAACTCGCAGGCCTGGCCGCCCTCGACATTGCGTACCGTGATCGTATCGCCGGCCTCGACCTCGATCAGCACCGCGCCATTGCCCTGTACGGTATAGCGCTCCATGCCGGCCGGCAGCGCGATCTGGCCCGGCCTCAGGATGAGGCTTGGCCTGGGCGGTCCGGCTGTCACGGCGGGGTAGGGCGACTGGCTCATTTCAGCCTTGCGGTTCGAGAAACAAGTTTGCCTGTGCGTGAAATTATTTTAGCAGCAAGAATAGCAGCGGAGCGGAGTTTGGCAAGGCGGAGGGTGGCGCTTCTTCCTTCTCCCGCAAGGAGGCCTTTGCACGGAACCGGGTTGGTGATTCCGTGCGTAAGGAATGAAGAGGGATGATTCGGATGGTCGATCGTTT
>NZ_VFVQ01000007.1:0-246205 GCF_006442195.1 Mesorhizobium sp. B2-3-13 | reverse complement strand
ATCGTATGCCGCCCATCGGTGAAAGCGACCGCACCCGCCTCGCGTAGCAGGCCGAACTCCGTCATTTCGCGCCCGTGGAGGCCCTTAGTGATGGCGGCGGCCGGAAAGATGTTGACGAAAGCTGTATCCTTGGCGGTGCGCAGCACGAATTCGACCAACGCCACATTGTCGATCACCGGGTCGGTATCGGGCATCATGACGATCGACGTCACCCCGCCCGCGGCCGCGGCGACACTCGCCGAAGCGATGGTTTCGCGATGCTCGCCGCCCGGCTCTCCGATGAAGACGCGGCCATCGATCAAACCTGGCATGATCGCCTTGCCGGCGCAGTCGATTGCCGTGGCGCCGTCGGGGACGCCCTGGTTCAGCGCTGCCTTGCCAGCGGCAACGATTTTCTTGCCATCGATTATGACCGAGCCGACTTCGTCGATGCCACGCGAAGGGTCGAGGATGCGGGCACGTTCAAAGACCGTGATGCTCATGCGCCGCGGCCCCCTTGATTGCGGCCCTCTTGATTACGACGGGGATCTAGCAGCGCTTCCATCACCGCCATGCGCACGGCGACGCCCATTTCCACCTGCTCCTGGATGACGCTTTGCGGGCCGTCGGCGATTTCGGAGGCGATCTCGACACCTCGGTTCATCGGGCCGGGATGCATGACCAGCGCGTCGTCCTTGGCCGCCTTCAGCTTCTCGGCATCCAGGCCGAAATAACGGAAATATTCGCGCACCGACGGCACGAAGGCGCCCTCCATGCGCTCGCGCTGCAAGCGCAACATCATCACCACATCCGCGTCCTTGAGGCCTTCCGCCATCGAGCGGCAGACGATGACGCCCATCCTTTCGATGCCCGAGGGCAACAGCGTCGAGGGCGCCACCACGCGGACCTGTGCGCCGAGTGCGTTGAGCAGCATGATGTTGGAGCGCGCCACGCGCGAATGCAGGATGTCGCCGCAGATCGCCACGATCAGCTTCGACAGCGGACCCTTGGCGCGGCGGATGGTGAGCGCGTCGAGCAGCGCCTGTGTCGGGTGTTCATGCGCTCCATCACCGGCATTGACCACCGAGCAGCCGACCTTCTGCGCCAGAAGGGCCGCCGCGCCCGCCGACTGATGGCGGATGATCAATATATCGGGCCGCATGGCGTTCAGTGTCATCGCGGTGTCGATGAGCGTTTCGCCCTTTTTCACGGAAGAGCTCGCCACCGACATGTTCATGACGTCGGCGCCGAGCCGTTTTCCGGCCAGTTCGAAGGACGACTGCGTGCGGGTCGAGGCTTCGTAGAAGAGGTTGATCTGGGTGCGGCCGCGCAGCGTCGAGGTCTTTTTCTCGGACTGCCGCGAGATCGCGACCGCCCGATCCGCCCTGTCGAGCAACAACTCGATGTCGGCGGGCGAAAGATCGCTGATGCCCAGAAGATGGCGGTGAGGATAGAATGGCAGGGACGAAGCGTCGGTCATCTCAAGGGGCTGCTATAGGGTGCGGATTTCGCGCCCGCAAGCACCCGCTTTGGATTGACGCCGTTCTCCCCGGTATTTTCGTCGCGCGCGCGGCAACGCTTGGGCTATACCTAGCCGATGGCCTCGGATTCGAGGCTTTCCGACGATAGGGCCTTTCTAGAAGGATTGGGCGTGACCGACGACGTGACGAACCAGCCGCCGCCGTTGACGGGCGGCAACGCCTGGCGAGGCGATCCGTTGCTGATCCAGCTTGCCGAGCGCTTTTCGGATCCGGTGCGCAAGGATCTCGATGGGCTTGGCCGTTTCGTGCTCACGCAAGAAGCCCAGGAACTGGCGCGCCTCGCCAATGTCGAGACACCGAAACTCAGGACCCACGATCGCCAGGGACGGCGCATCGACCTGGTTGAATTCCATCCCGCCTACCACGCCTTGATGCGCCGTTCGGTGGCCAACGGCCTGCACTCTTCAGTCTGGGAAAATGGCGACGCCGAGATTGGCCGCCGCCATCAGGTGCGGGCCGCCCGTTTCTACCTGACCGCCGAGCTCGAGACCGGACACCTCTGCCCCATCACCATGACCAGCGCCTCGCTGGCGGCGCTGATGGCCAGTCCAAAACTGTTTCGCGAATGGGCGCCGCGCGTAACGACGCGCAAATACGACCAGAGCCAAAAGCCGCCGGTCGAGAAGACCGGGCTGACGCTCGGCATGGGCATGACCGAGAAACAGGGCGGCACGGATGTGCGGGCCAATGTGACCAGGGCGGAACGCGTCGGAAGTGGGTTCTACCGCCTGACGGGACACAAATGGTTCATGTCGGCGCCGATGTCGGATGCCTTCCTAGTGCTGGCGCAAGCGCCGGAGGGGCTGTCATGCTTCCTGGTGCCGCGCGTGCTCGGCGACGGGTCGGGCAATGGCTTTCGCTTCCAGCGGCTGAAGGACAAGCTCGGCAACCGCTCCAACGCGTCTTCCGAGGTCGAATTCGTCAACGCCATCGGCGAGATGGTCGGCGAACCCGGCGCCGGCGTCAAGACGATCATGGACATGGTGACGCTGACCCGGCTCGACTGCGCGGTGGCGTCTTCGGCGATCATGCGAGCGGGGCTGGCCGAAGCGATCCATCATGCTCGCCATCGCCAGGTGTTCGGGACCAACCTGATCGAGCAACCGCTTATGCAGCGGGTGCTGGCCGACATGGCGCTCGATGTCGCCGCGGCGACCGCGCTCTCGTTCCGGCTGGCGCGTTCCTTCGACGAGGCGGCGAGCGATCGCGGCGAGGCGGCGTTCGCCCGCGCCATGACGCCGATCGTCAAATACTGGGTCTGCAAGATCGCGCCGCCGCTGCTTTATGAGGCGATGGAGTGCCTTGGCGGCAATGGCTATGTCGAGGAAGCTCCGCTCGCGCGCTATTACCGCGAAGCACCTGTCAACGCGATCTGGGAAGGATCGGGCAATGTCATGGCGCTCGATGT
Source organism: Mesorhizobium sp. B2-3-13 (assembly GCF_006442195.1). NCBI lineage: Bacteria > Pseudomonadati > Pseudomonadota > Alphaproteobacteria > Hyphomicrobiales > Phyllobacteriaceae > Mesorhizobium > Mesorhizobium sp. B2-3-13. The sequence continues at coordinate 243,277 of NZ_VFVQ01000007.1, read as the reverse complement.
GCTGCGCGTGCTTGGCCGCGCCCCGGGCCTTTTCGAAGAGGTGCTGGGCGGCATCGACCGCGACCTGGCTGCCGGCGGACGCGGCACGGTCGGTGTTCTGAAGGCGGCCATGCAGGTCGCTTCGACCGACGAGGGCTCGGCCCGGCTGCTGACGGAACAGCTTGCGCTGTCGGCGGCGGCGGCCGAGTTGCGCCGGCTGGGGGCAGGGCGGATCGCCGACGCTTTCGTCGAGACGCGGCTCGCGGGCCAGTGGCGCAATACCTACGGTATGCTCGATTCTCGGCACGATGCGCGCATGATCATCGATACGCTCTATCCGACGGTGAATTGACAGCGATGCCATTCATCATCCGAGGGCGTTGCCGGAATCTTCACCGGCCCAGCCGCCGTTAACCTTAACAAATGGTTTCCATTGCGGCAGCGCACCGCAAAGCCCACTGTCATTCCTGTCGAAGCAGGAATCACGATGCGACACGTATTGACCTCCTTTCTGTCCGTGCACTGGGCGATCGTTTTCGGCCTGCTCGCGCTGATTTGTATCGATGGAAATCGAGGTGTGGCGGCGGCTCTTGGCGTACTCGGGGTGGCCGTCGAGAGCGCCCGATTGATCAATCTGGAGAATATCGTCGTGGTCGCTCCGCTGGCGACCGCGTTGCTGGTCGTGGCGGTACTGTTCTTCTGGGCCTTTGTCGATACGCTGGTCAACGACGCGTCCAGCCCGGGCGCCGACAGCGTCATTCGCATCGCCTTTATTTCAGCTTCCGGCGTGATGTCGATGATCCTGATCGGCGGCGCGGCCCAAGGCATCAACGGTCTGTTCATGGTGGTGGCCGTGCAACTGGCCGCACTTCTGGCTTCCTATGTCGCGATGCTCGCCGAACGGCGTTCGGTAGCTGCGTTGGATGAGGACGAATTCCACGCCACGGCGCACAGCATGGCGAAGGCCGCGGCGCATAATTCGCTGCTCTCCCTGATATCGGGCCGGACCGGCTCGAACGGCAAGGGAGGTCGCTGATGCGCTACATCTTCGCGTTGTGGGCGGGCCCGATGGCGCTGTTCTGGGGCTGGTTCTATCTGTCGGCCAACGACATGAATTTCGGCTACGTCATGCTCAGCCGGCAGATGCACGACTTCTTCTTCCAGCTCTACGGTCAGATACTCGGTATCGATCCAGCCATCATCCCCGGTATGGTGGCCAAGACCTGCATCTTCGACGGTTTTCTGCTTATGGCGCTGTGGGCGTTTCGCCGCCGCAGTGAGATCATCGGCTGGATCAGGCAGAGGTCGGTGGTTCAGGTTCCCTTCGATCGGCTGCATCGAGCGACTGAAGCCGGTCCAAAACTCCCTGCAGAATAAAGGCAGCTGCCGCCGAATCGATCTTGCCGGCACGTTTGGCGCGCGAGAAGTCCATTTCGATCAGCGTCCGTTCGGCCGCGACCGTCGATAGCCGCTCATCCCAGAACACGAAGGGCAGGTCACTCAGCTGCGCCATGTTGCGCACGAAGGCGCGCGATTTCTGTGCGCGTGGGCCTTCCGACCCGTCCATGTTGATCGGCAGTCCGATCGCCACCGCACCGACATTCTCCTTCTCCAGCAACGCCAAAAGGACGGCGGCATCGAGTGAGAATTTCTTTCTGAGGATGACCGGGCGGGGATGAGCGAAGGAGAAACCCCGGTCGGAAACAGCGACGCCGATCGTCTTGTCGCCGAGATCGAGCCCCGCCAGGGTCTTGCCATGGGCGAGCCGTGCCGGCAATTGCTCAATCGTGATGACAGCCAACGGTTTTCCTCGCCTTTTCGGCGCCACGCGTCTTTTCGGATGCGCGGCGGACACTATACCCTTTGATATCTGGGCTATCGGCGTTCTATCGTCTGGCTCGGCAAAAATCGAGGAAATGCATTCATGAAACTGACCTGGTACGGCCACTCGGCCTTCCGCATCGAAACGGGTGCCGCGAAAATCCTGATCGACCCTTATCTGATCGGCAACCCGTCCTGGACGGGCGATTGGGAAGGGCCGGCCGAAGGGATCACGCATGTTCTTTTGACACACGGGCATAGCGACCACATCAGCGGCGCGCTGGAAGTGCTCGGCAAGAGCGGCGCGCAACTGGTCGCCAATTTCGAGATCTGCATGTACCTGGTCGGCAAGGGCGTCAGCGACAAGGGGATCAATCCCGGCAATATCGGCGGCACGGTCGATTGCGGCGGCTTCACCACCACCTTCGTCCAGGCGCTGCACTCTTCCTCGTTTGGCGAAGAGGGCGGCAAGAACGTCTATCTCGGCAATCCGGGCGGGCTGGTTCTGCATTTCCCGGAAGACAAGACGCTCTACCACATGGGCGATACCGACATCTTTTCCGACATGGCGCTGATCAACGAATTGCACGAGCCGAAGATCGGTATTGTTCCGATCGGCGACCGCTTCACCATGGGCGGCGCGGTGGCAGCCCTTGCCTGCCGCCGCTTCTTCAAGTTCGACACGGTTATCCCTTGCCATTTCGGCACGTTTCCGATGATCGATCCGACGCCTGAGAAGTTCGAAGCCGGCATGGAAGGTTCCGGCGTCAAGGTCGCATTGCCGAACATCGGGGAAACGATTACCATCTAGAAACAACCAAAGCGGAACAAATCCATGGCGTTGGGGCGATCTCTTTGCATGTCGATGTTTGTCGCGGCGTCGCCCGCGCTCGCCGCGGATGATTTCATCGAAGGCGTCTATCTCCAGTCCGAGGAACTTTGCGTACAGGCTAAAAAGGACACGCTGCAGACGCTTGTCGATGCCGGCAACACCGTGCTTTCGAAGAATGGCCTGCAAGGCGTGGAATACAATTGCGAGTTCGTGCAGGTCAGCAAGGCGACGCGCTCGCCGAGCTGGGCGGTGACGGCCATCTGCCAGGAACCGGGCTATGTCTTTCCCGATGTCCTGTCGGTGACGCGGATCAGCCCGACGCAGCTCGATCTCGTCTCGGTCCGGCCCATCGACGATGAGAGCGAGGCGAGCGGTAACAGCGGCAGCTATTATCTATGCGAAGGCGTTGAGCTGCCATGAAGCTCTTTGCCCGATTGTCGGCCGGCGCATGTTGCGCGCCGCGCGCCGCGCCGCTATAGCGCGGACTGGTTTTTCCCGAGGCGAATACATGTCCGTTGATGTCAAGACAGTGAAGCGCGTTGCGCATCTCGCCCGCATCGCAGTGAGCGAGGAAGATGCCGAGCGCATGACCGGCGAGTTGAACGCCATACTGGGCTTCGTCGAACAACTGAACGAGGTCGATGTTTCCGGCGTCGAACCAATGACCTCGGTGACCCCGATGGAGATGAAGAAGCGCGGGGATGTCGTCACCGACGGCAACAACGCGGCCGACATTGTCGCCAATGCACCGGCGACCGACGAGAATTTCTTCCTCGTGCCGAAGGTCGTGGAGTAAGGCGTCGATGGCAATCGAGATCGCCATCGAGACGCCGCTGCAGAATGACGTGCGCGACCTGGTCAGGCAACTCAACGAAACCTTGCTCGAATTGACGCCGCCGGAGCATTGCTACCATCTGACGGTCGAGCAGATGGCGGGCCATGACACGACCGTGTTCATCGCCCGCGACAACGGCACCGCCATTGGTTGTGGAGCGCTGAAGCGCCATGGCGGCGCCATTGGCGAGGTCAAACGCATGTATATCAGGCCGTCGCATCGCGGTCGGCGGATCGGTGCCAGGATTGTGGAACGCGTTGAAGCCTTGGCGCGCGATGAAGGGCTTAAGCGGCTGGTGCTGGAGACCGGCGATCGCCATCCCGCCGCCTGGACCGTCTATGAACGTGCCGGTTTCTCGCGTTGCGGCCCGGTGCTGGATTATCCCGATTCCGAGTGGTCGGTATTTTACGAAAAGAGCCTTTGATGAGCGACCTGACCCATCTGACGATTTCACAGGCCCGCGCCAAGCTGCGCGCCAAGGAGATCACCGCGACCGAGATCACCGAGGCCTATCTCTTGGCGATCGATCGCGCCAATCCGACGCTCAATGCCTATGTCGCGGTGACCGGCGACAAGGCGCGCGACATGGCCAAGACGTCGGACGCCAGGCTGCTCAAGGGCGAGGGCGGTGCGCTGGAGGGCATTCCGCTCGGGATCAAGGACCTGTTCGGCACCGAAGGCGTCCATACCCAGGCTTGCAGCCACGTGCTCGACGGCTTCAAGCCGCGCTATGAATCGACTGTCACATCCAATCTGTGGGCCGACGGCGCGGTCATGCTTGGCAAGCTCAACATGGACGAATTCGCCATGGGCTCGTCCAACGAGACCTCCTACTATGGCCCGGTCATCAACCCGTGGCGGCGTTCGCGCCTCGATACGGTGGTGATGCCGACGACACATCAGGGTGACGGCGGCTTCGTTTCGGCCGGTGGCACGAAAACCCAGCGCAGCCTCGACAATGCACAGCTGGTGCCGGGCGGCTCTTCCGGCGGCTCGGCGACCGCTGTGTCAGCCTTCCTGTGTGCCGGTGCGACGGCGACCGACACTGGCGGTTCGATACGCCAGCCGGCCGCCTTCACCGGCACGGTCGGCATCAAGCCGACCTATGGCCGCTGCTCGCGCTGGGGCATCGTCGCCTTTGCCTCGTCGCTCGACCAGGCCGGGCCGATCGCTCGCGACGTGCGCGATGCCGCGATCCTGCTCAAGTCGATGGCCTCGGCCGATCCGAAGGACACCACGTCCGTCGACCGGCCGGTGCCGGACTATGAGGCTGCGATCGGCAAGCCGATCAAGGGCATGAAGGTCGGCATTCCCAAGGAATACCGCGTCGACGGCATGCCGGAGGAGATCGAGGCGCTGTGGCAGAAGGGTATTGCCTGGCTCAGGGATGCCGGTGCCGAGATCGTCGACATCTCCCTGCCGCACACCAAGTATGCGCTGCCTGCCTATTACATCGTCGCGCCGGCCGAGGCTTCTTCCAACCTCGCCCGCTATGACGGCGTCCGCTACGGCTTGCGCGTGCCGGGCAAGGACATCGTCGAGATGTACGAGAAGACCCGCGCCGCCGGCTTCGGCCGCGAGGTCAAGCGCCGCATCATGATCGGTACCTATGTGCTGTCGGCCGGCTACTACGACGCCTACTATCTGCAGGCTCAGAAGGTGCGCAATCTGATCAAGCGCGACTTCGAAAACGTCTTCGCCGCCGGCGTCGATGTCATCCTGACGCCGGCTACACCGTCCGCCGCCTTTGGCATAGCCGACGAGGACATGGCCGCCGATCCGGTCAAGATGTACCTCAACGACATTTTCACGGTCACCGTGAACATGGCCGGTCTGCCGGGCATTGCCGTGCCTGCCGGCCTCGATCCCAAGGGATTGCCGCTCGGCCTGCAACTGATCGGCAGGCCGTTCGAGGAAGAGACATTGTTCCAGACCGCCGCCGTCATCGAGCAGGCGGCCGGCTCATTCCAGCCGGAGAAGTGGTGGTAAGGGTACCGCTCGCCTGGCGCATGATCCCGAAAACCGCGATCGATTTTCGGAGAGAATCATGCGCAAAACCAAGGCATTACAGAGCCCTTGATGCCGTAAGGGTTGAGCGATGTTCTACTATCTTTCCAAGATCTTCTGGTTCTTCATCCAGCCGCTCAACCTGACGATCTTCCTGCTTTTGGCGGGGCTGATCGCCGGGATGATCGGCCGGCGGCGACTTGCCGTCACCGGCAGCGTGCTGGCGTTCCTGATCCTTGCGCTGTCGGCCTGGACATCATTTGGCGCCATGATGCTCAATCCGTTGGAGGAACGCTTTCCCAAGCCGCCTTTGCCGGCGAAAGTAGACGGCATCATCGTGCTCGGCGGCGGCTTCGAGGGCGCCATCAACCTCGCGCGTGGCGGCTATGAATTGAACAGCAGCGGCGATCGCATGGTCGAGACCGCAATCCTCGCCCGGCGTTTCCCGCAGGCAAAGGTGGTCGTCTCCGGTGGAAACGGCTCACTGTTCTTCGACGGCGAAGGTGATGCCGACACCGCTCCGCGCCTGCTCGAGGCGCTGGGTGTCCCGGCCGATCGGCTGATCCTCGAAGACAAATCCCGCAACACCTACGAGAATGCGGTCTTCAGCCACGAACTGGTCAAACCCAAACCGGGCGAGACATGGCTACTGGTGACATCAGCCTTTCACATGCCACGCGCCAAGGCGCTGTTCGACAAGGCCGGTTTTTCAACCGTTCCCTGGCCGGTCGACTATCGCACCTCCGGTCGGGAAGGCATCGGGCTGTTTCGCGACAATGCGGCCGATTCAGTGCAGAACACGACCATGGCCGTCCGCGAGTGGATCGGACTTTTCGCCTATTGGCTTTCCGGGCGTATCGATCAGCCGTTTCCGGCGCCGGGCGGCTGACCGATCACGGCACGCCGCGCCGCCGAGAAGAACTGGCGCCGTATCAGGACGGCCAGCAGCAGAAGCGTCGACAGCACGAACACCACCGGATCCACGAACCAGCCGAGATAGCCGATCGAGAAGAACACGCCGCGCAAGCCCGAATTGAAATGCTTGCCGGCCAGCATATTCATTTGCGTCGCGCGCCACACAGCCGTTTGCGTGACGGGATTGCGCGAGGCTTCGCCATGTGGGATCGGCACGGCGCCAATCAGGATCGAGCAGTAATTGAACAGCCTGTAGGCCCAGCCGAATTTGAAGAAGGCAAAGGCCAGGATCAGCACCAGTCCCAGCACCTTGATCTGAAAGGCCGAGCGCGACGGCGCGCCGCCCAAGGGCAGAGTGCTCAGCACCTCAAGCACCCGGTCGGACGCGCCAAGCAGGGCGAAACAGCCGCCGAGCGCGATCAGTGAACTGGAGGCGAAGAAGGCGGTTCCCTGCTGCAGGCCGCTCATGATGGCGGTGTCGACGATGCGGATCTCACGCTCGGCCATGGTGCCCATCCAGGCCTCGCGTTGGGCATTCATTGCAGTCGTCAGCGAGATGCGGCTAACCAGCTTGCCATCGGACGCAAGCGTGTGCAGCACCCATGCGAGGAGGAAAAAGCCCAGCGCCGCGAGATCGGCCGTCGAAAGATAGGAGGAATCGCCCATAGGGTGAATTTATCACATCTTGATCGCTTTGATCGCCGCATGCAGCGTCGGGCAATCAATGTCGCTGCCGGAGCAAACAAGGTCGGCAGGTGCTGCGCCGCGATTGTCAAAAGAGCGGAAACATCTCGGGAATTCCTATATGTAGTCCTCGACATGATCCAGGAGACAGCGTGTTCCTTTCGGTTTTCGACCTGTTCAAGATCGGCATCGGCCCCTCGAGCTCGCACACGATGGGGCCTATGACGGCTGCGCGCCGGTTTCTCGACGAGGTCGCGGGCGACGACTGGCCGCGCCCCGCCGGCGCCAAGGTCGACCGCATCGGCGCCAGCCTGCATGGCTCGCTCGCCTATACCGGCATCGGCCATGGCAGCGACCGTGCCGTCATTCTCGGCCTTGCCGGCCAGACGCCGCAAACGGTCGACCCCGACCAGGCTGACGGCATCATCAGCCGCATCACCGCCGACAAGCTGATTTCACCGCCCGGCCACCCATCCTACCATTTCGACCCGACCACCGATCTGGTGCTCGACCGCAAGACACCGCTCACCGGTCACGCCAATGGCATGGCGTTCTACGCCTACGACGCCGGCGGCCGGTTGCTGCTCAAGCGCATCTACTATTCGATCGGCGGTGGCTTCGTGGTTTCGGAAGAAGAGCTGCAGCGGATGAAGGCAAAAGGCTCGGTCACGACCGAGGGCAAGAAGGTGCCGTATCCCTTCAAGAACGCGGTCGAGATGCTGAAGATGGCGGCCAAGAGCGGCCTTTCCATTGCCGACATGAAGCGCACCAACGAGGAAACGCAGATGTCGCGCGAGGCGCTCGACACCGGTCTCGACGCTATCTGGGATGCGATGAAGGGCTGCATCGACCGCGGCCTGTCGCAGGACGGCATCATGCCGGGTGGGCTGAAGGTGCGGCGGCGCGCCAGGCAGCTGCATGACAAGCTGCAGGAGCAGTGGCAGCAGAACCGGCCGAACCCGCTGCTCGCCAATGACTGGCTTTCGATCTATGCGATGGCCGTCAACGAGGAGAATGCCGCCGGCGGGCGTGTCGTCACCGCGCCGACCAACGGCGCGGCCGGCACGCTGCCGGCGGTGCTGCGCTACTGGCTGCATTTCCATCCCGAGGCCGACCAGCCGAGCATCCGCGACTTCCTGCTGACGGCAGCGGCTGTCGGCGGCATCATCAAGTCCAATGCGTCGATCTCCGGCGCCGAAGTCGGCTGCCAGGGCGAGGTGGGCTCAGCCTCGGCGATGGCGGCCGCCGGGCTGTGCGCCGTCATGGGCGGCACGCCCGAACAGGTCGAGAATGCCGCCGAGATCGCGCTCGAACATCATCTCGGCATGACCTGCGACCCGGTCGGCGGGCTGGTCCAGGTGCCATGTATAGAGCGCAACGCTCTGGGTGCCGTCAAGGCGGTGACGGCCGCGTCACTGGCCATCAAAGGCGACGGCGTGCATTTCGTGCCGCTCGATGCCGCGATCGAGACCATGCGCCAGACCGGCCTCGATATGAACGAAAAGTACAAGGAAACCAGCCTTGGCGGGCTTGCGGTCAATGTCGTGGAGTGTTGAGGGCTGGCCCAAACCGGCACTGTGGAGAAGTCCGTCGGGCCGTTGACGTCTCGGCGCCCCGAACTAACCTTAGCGAATGGCTCTCAATCTCCTAAAGCTTTGCGTCGGCTGCGACAGTGTCGAGGATCTCGAAGAGTGGATCGCCTTCCGTCTTGACGAGCGCCGCCGTGCCGGTGAACCAGCCGAACACTGGCACACCACCCGCATGATGCCGACACGTGGCGCCGAGGTCACCGATGGCGGCTCGCTCTACTGGGTGATCAAGGGCAGCGTGCAATGCCGCCAATTGATCACGGAGATACGGCCGTTCATCGATGACGACGGCATCGGCCGCTGCCATTTGATGCTCGATCCCGAGGTGGTGCGTACCGACTGGCAGCCGCGCCGCGCCTTCCAGGGCTGGCGTTACCTGAAGCCAGCGGACGCTCCGGCCGATCTCGGCAAGGGCAAGGCGGGATTGGTCGAGATGCCGCCGAAACTCAGGCGCGAGCTGGCCGAACTCGGCTTGCTCTAACGCATGTCGCCCAAAAGTGACCTCGGTTTTGGGAGAAGGACATGCATAAAGACAAAGCCTCTGAAGCGCGTCGCATAGGTCCGTTTCGACGCGACGTGCTTTAGACTTTTTCTGGCCCTCAATCTTGCCTCGTGCTGGACTTGCAAGCGACGGGACAACGCCACATCTTCAAATCCATGCGCGATGAAGAACCGTCGAAGTCGACACAGGCCGCGGCGTTGCGGAACCAGTTCGCACGATGGTCCTCTTCCAGCCCGGGTAAAGGCCATGATTCTGGCGCAGAAAAAGTGTTGAAGGACATCACGCGGCTGTCCAGGCGGACAGGATACCTGCGGGGCGATGGGAAATGTTAGGCGCAATTATCGTTGTGGTCGCGTTGTTGCTGGTGCTCCTGGGGGTAGCCACGGCCTTTCTCCGCGCGGATCCGGCGCAACTCGCAAGCGGGATGAGAACCTTGGGGCCGATCCTGCTGGCGCTGGTCGGCGGCGCCGTGCTCCTGGTAGGGCATCAAGCCATCGGCGGCATCATCCTGTTCGTGGCAATCGCCTGGTACGGCGCCACGCGTACAGGCCGGCCAAATGCCAGGCCGGTTGCTGGAAAACGCTCAACCGTGCGGACAGCGGCACTCGAGATGGAACTCGATCACAATACGGGCGGCCTTGAAGGGCTGGTTCTGGCCGGCCGCCACGATGGCAAGATGCTCGGCTCGATGACCCTTGCGGAATTGCAGCATCTCTACCGCGAGCTCTCCGGCGATCCGGAGAGCCGGCAGTTGCTAGAGACGTATCTTGACGGCAGATTTCCCATCTGGCGCAAACACGCTGAGACGAACGGTGGCGAAGGGCTGGGTGTTGCGCCAAGTCCGGGCGCCATGACTAAGGAGGAGGCCTACAAGGTCCTTGGTCTTGAAGCGGGGGCCGCCGCGGCGGATGTCCGCAAGGCGCACCGCCGCCTGATGCAGCGCCTGCACCCCGATATCGGCGGCACGTCTTTCCTGGCGGCGCGGATTAACGAAGCCAAGGACGTCTTGCTCTCCAATCACAACTAGTCTCCTTCGACGCAAAATTTTTCCGGGAGATATCTTCCACGCGGTCCTATTGCTGGACGGCGTAGCACTCGATTTTCTTCTTCTTCAAAGCGGTGCAAGCCTTCCACGCGGCATCCTTCGACCCAAAGCCGCCGAAACGCGCGCGGTAGTAGGTGACGCCGTCCTTGTCGAAAGCGACGGTGAAGCCGGAAGCGTCGGCCAGCACCTTGGGAGCCTGCTTGGTTGTGTTGTCGAGGAAAGCCTGGGCTTCGGACTGCTTCGGCGAGGAAGCGACCTGGATGGCCCAGCCTGACGGGACCGACGCGGTGTTGACCGGATCAACGGCCGGGGCGGGCTCTGCATAGGCAGCCACGACCTGTGCGGTGGCGACCTTGGGAGCGGAGACGATGACCGTCTTCACCTTCTTTGCCGGGACAACCAGCTTGGGTGTCTCTGCCTCGGCTGTATCCTCGTCCTCGCTGTCGCCCTGGGCAACGGTCGCGTCGTTCGCGACGGCCGTATCGGCTTCCGCCACGGCCACCGGCTTTTCGTCCGGAGTCGGCGCGTCATGCTTGGGCAGGAGAACCTTCGCAAGTGCGCTGATGGGATTGCTGTCCGCCTTGGCGACCAGATCGCCGCCACCGCGGGTCGATGCCCTCGGCAAATAGGCGTTAATCAGACCAGCCATCTGGTTGTCGCGGCTGCCGCCCGAGGTGCCGCCCATGACGACGGCGACAAGGCGGCGGTTGCCGTCAGATACTGATGAGACGAGATTGAAGCCGGAGGCGCGGGTGTAGCCGGTCTTGATGCCGTCGACGCCCTTGATGCGTCCGAGCAGGCGGTTGTGCCCGTTGATGCGCTGGCGACCGTAGAGAAAGGAGCGCTGCGCGAAATAGCCATAGTACTGGGGAAAATGTTCCCTGAGTGCGATGCCGAGCGTGGCCATGTCGCGCGCGGTGGTGAACTGCCCCGGGTCGGGCAGGCCGTTGGCGTTGCGGAAGACGGTGCCGTTCATGCCGAGCTGCCGCGCCTTGGCCGTCATCATGCGGGCGAAATTGGTTTCATTGCCGCCGAGCATCTCGCCGAGCGCGGTCGCCGAGTCGTTGGCCGACTTCGTGACTATCGACAGGATCGCGGTCTCGACCGCGACCGATCCGCCCGGCTTCACGCCGAGTTTGGTCGGCGCCTCGGCGGATGCATGGGCTGAAAACACGACTGGCGTGTTTCTGCTGATCTTGCCCTTCGCCATCGCTTCGAAGGTCAGATAGAGCGTCATCATCTTGGTCAGCGAGGCAGGATAGCGCCGGCCATCGGCATTGGCCGAGTAGAGCACTTTGCCGGTCTTGGCGTCGACGACGATGGCTGCCGATTTTGCCGCGAACGACGAGGCGGCACCCGCGACGACGAATGTCATCGCCATGGCGAGGATCATGATCGTTTTGAGAGGGGACGCGGATTTGGAAACGATGCCCGACAACGCCTGACGCACTGGTAGTTCCTTTGAATTTCTCGTTGCGTTGGAGGCGGCAAAGGGATCCTGCCTCACTTCCAGCCAAGCTAGCGGGGCAGCGTTACCAATCCGTTTATGGTAACCGCCGCGTTCACCATTTTCTGGCGGTTTGAGCCTTCCTTTATTTGAATTTTAGCCATTGCCGCCGCCAGCGCGGCCGCGAGCCTCCGAATTCTTGACTTTTGTGCGCCGCACAATATATATATGCATTGCACAACGGCGCTCGGGGCAGGGCGCGTCAACCGTCCAGGGAGAGTACGAAAATGACCCAGACCTATGAGGACTTCAGCAAATACGGCAAGGAGTTCACTGACACCGGATTGAAGAGCTTCGCCTCTTTGTCCAAGGGCGCGCAGGCGATCGCCACCGAGGCCGGCGAATACACCAAGAAGAGCCTCGAAGCCGGCAGCGCCGCGGTCGAGAAGTTGTTCTCGGCCAAGTCGCTGGACAAGGCGATCGAGATTCAATCCGACTATGCCAAGCAGTCCTACGAGGCGTTCGTTGCCGAGGCCACCAAGATTGGCGACCTCTATGCCGAACTCGCCAAGGAAGCCTACAAGCCTTTCGAATCGATCGTTGCCAAGGCGAAATAATTTTCGCCCGAGAATTCCAGATCCGGCCCTTTGGGCGCGGGACAAAACCCGGTCGTGGAAACGCGGCCGGGTTTTTTCATGTCAACGCTTCACGATCGCGAAATTCCGCCAAGTTGGTCACCTAGCCATATTGTCAGCTAACCAGAAGGGCTTAAAATCGTCCATCGAACACCTACATGTGAAACTCGCATGAGGATTCGAAGAGGCAGGAATACGTGACGATCGGTTTGACTGCCACGAGACGAGTGGCGCGGATGCAAAACGGCGGCGGCGACGGCAATGAGGCCGGCCGCGGGACGGCCGTCATCACGCGCACCAAAACCAAGACCAAGAAGCCCAGCCTTTACCGGGTCCTCATCCTCAACGACGACTACACTCCGATGGAGTTCGTGGTTCACGTGCTGGAGCGTTTTTTCCAGAAGGACCGCGAAGCTGCCACACGCATCATGCTTCATGTTCACAATCATGGAGTGGGCGAGTGCGGGGTCTATACATTCGAGGTGGCCGAGACCAAAGTGTCTCAGGTCATGGATTTCGCCCGACAGAATCAGCATCCGCTGCAATGCGTGATGGAGAAGAAGTGAGGTAACATGCCGGCTTTCTCCCAAGGCCTGGAAAAGGCGCTTCATCAAGCGCTGACGCTCGCCAACGAGCGGCACCATGAATATGCAACCCTTGAACACCTGCTGCTCGCGCTCATCGACGACACGGAGGCGGCCGCCGTCATGCGCGCCTGCAACGTCGATCTTGACGAACTGAAGCATACCGTTCTGACCTACATCGACACCGAGCTCGACAATCTGGTCACCGGCTACGATGAGGATTCCAAACCGACCGCCGGTTTCCAGCGCGTCATCCAGCGCGCGGTGATCCATGTGCAGTCATCTGGCCGCGAGGAAGTGTCGGGTGCCAACGTGCTCGTCGCCATCTTCGCCGAGCGCGAAAGCCATGCCGCTTATTTCCTGCAGGAACAGCAGATGACCCGCTACGACGCGGTCAACTACATCTCGCATGGCATCGCCAAGCGTCCGGGCGCGTCCGAGAGCCGCACCCCGCGCGGCGCCGATGACGAGCAGGGCGGCCAGAACGGTGCCGAGCCCCAGGAGGAAGGCGGCAAGAAGAAGCAGCAGCAGGACGCGCTGACCGCCTATTGCGTCAACCTCAACAACAAGGCCAAGGCCGGCAAGATCGATCCGCTGATCGGCCGCGAGAGCGAGATCAACCGCACCATCCAGGTGCTGTGCCGTCGCTCCAAGAACAACCCGCTCTATGTCGGTGATCCCGGCGTCGGCAAGACGGCGATCGCCGAAGGCCTGGCCAAGCGCATCGTCGAGGGCGACGTGCCGGAAGTCCTGCACAATGCGACCATCTTCGCGCTCGACATGGGCACGCTTTTGGCCGGCACGCGCTATCGCGGTGACTTCGAGGAACGGCTGAAGCAGGTCGTCAAGGAGCTCGAGGACTATCCGGGCGCCGTGCTGTTCATCGACGAGATCCACACGGTGATCGGTGCGGGTGCTACGTCAGGCGGCGCCATGGATGCGTCGAACCTGTTGAAGCCGGCTCTGTCATCGGGTGCGATCCGCTGCATCGGTTCGACCACCTACAAGGAGTTCCGCCAGTTCTTCGAGAAGGACCGCGCGCTGGTGCGGCGCTTCCAGAAGATCGACGTCAACGAGCCGACCGTCGAGGACGCCATCGAGATCATGAAGGGCCTGAAGCCCTATTATGAGGAATTCCACAAGGTGAAGTTCACCAACGAGGCGATCAAGGCCTCGGTGGAGCTGTCGGCGCGCTACATCAACGACCGCAAGCTGCCGGACAAGGCGATCGACGTGATCGACGAGACCGGCGCCTCGCAGATGCTGGTGCCGGAGGCCAAGCGCAAGAAGACGATCGGTATCAAGGAGATCGAAGCGACGATCGCCACCATGGCACGCATCCCGCCGAAAACGGTTTCGGCCGACGACGAGAAGGTGCTGCAGGGCCTGGACATCGAGCTCAAGCGCGTCGTCTACGGCCAGGACACCGCCATCACCGCGCTGACCTCGGCGATCAAGCTGGCGCGTGCCGGCCTGCGCGAACCGGAGAAGCCGATCGGCTCCTACCTGTTCTCAGGTCCGACCGGCGTCGGTAAGACCGAAGTCGCCAAGCAGTTGGCCGCCTCGCTCGGTGTCGAACTGATCCGTTTCGACATGTCGGAATATATGGAACGCCACACCGTCTCGCGGCTGATCGGCGCGCCTCCCGGCTATGTCGGCTTCGACCAGGGCGGCCTTTTGACCGACGGTGTCGACCAGCATCCGCACTGCGTGCTGCTGCTCGACGAGGTCGAAAAGGCGCATCCGGACCTGTTCAACATCCTGTTGCAGGTGATGGATCACGGCAAGCTGACCGACCACAACGGCAAGCAGATCGACTTCCGCAATGTCATCCTGATCATGACCACCAATGCGGGCGCATCCGATGCGCAGCGCGCGGCGATCGGTTTCGGTTCGACCAAGCGCGAAGGCGACGATGTCGAAGCGATCAACCGGCTGTTCACGCCGGAATTCCGCAATCGTCTCGATGCGATCATTCCGTTCGGCTCGCTGCCGGTGCCGGTCATCCATCAGGTGGTGCAGAAGTTCGTCATGCAGCTGGAAGCCCAGCTTTCCGAGCGTGGCGTCACCTTCGACCTGTCGCCGGACGCGATCGCCTGGCTCGCCGACAAGGGCTATGACGAACGCATGGGCGCGCGTCCGCTCGGCCGCGTCATCCAGGAGCACATCAAGAAGCCGCTGGCCGACGAGGTGCTGTTCGGCAAACTCAAGAAGGGCGGCACGGTGCGCGTCACCGTCGAGAAGAAGGAAACCGGCGAGACCGGCCTCAAGCTCGAATCGCTCGCCGACGAGGCGCCGGTGAAGCCGAAGAAGGAAGAGCCGGAAGACGCGCCGAAGCCATCCAAGGCCGTGGCCAGGAAGCCTGCGGCAAAGAAGGTCGTGGCGCAGAAGCCCGAGCCCAAGGGCAAGGACGGCGGCAAGCGCAGCCTCGTGCCGCAACTGCCCAGAAAGAACTGAGCCTGACAAAAGTCGAAGAGAGCCCCGGAAACGGGGCTTTTTTCATTGGGACGACGCGGCGCGTTCAGGAAGTCGAGCATCGCCCGGGCCCTCGGGGAGGCTTCTGCCTAAGGACTGATGCAACGCCCCGCCCGAGCCCGATCGAACGGCTCACGCGAGCGGCCGGTTCTCTCCGCGAAATGATGCGCGGAATCAGCTTCCCAGCGCGGCGCGGATCTTGTCTGCGTTCCGCGCCAGCACTTCTGGATTCTCCATCGCGCCCGTATGCGGCTTCAGCGGGATGCTGTCGAAGCGCGGGATGACATGCACGTGAAGATGATAGACGGTCTGCCCCGAAGCAGGTTCATTGAACTGCATGACGGTGACGCCGTCGGCGTCAAATGCTTTGCGGACGGCCCGCGCCACTTTCTGGACCACCGTGAAAAGCGGGCCGAACGTTGACGGATCGGCGTCGAGCAGGTTGCGCGACGGCACCTTCGGCATCACCAGTGTATGCCCCGGCCCCTGCGGCATCACATCCATGAAGGCCACGACAGCTTCGTCCTCATAGATGCGGTGCGAGGGTATTTCGCCGCGCAGGATCTTTGCGAAGATGTTGTCGGTGTCGTAGGCGGTCTCAGTCATGGCGAACGCTCCGGAGTGTGCCTTGACGTCCGGTGTAGCGAAGCCACCTCCGAGCGGCAAGACGAAGCTGCGGGGCGACAGCCGAGATCGACCATGGCGGCGTCTACGAGCGCGCGATGGAAGCGTCTTTTGCGCGACGACGCGCTGTCGAAATAAGGTGCGGCGCAGTCGTTCAACAAGGCGGCCCGTGTCGCGGACACCCTGTCGAGCGGAAGCCCGCCGGCCAGCAAGATCAGCGTCGGCAGGCGTGTCGAAAAAGCCTGCTATTCCTCGAGATCTTTGCGGAACGGGGTATGTTCTTCCAGATATTCGCCCATCCGCGCCACCTCGCGCCGCTCGCGCCCGAGATAATCGGCGACCGCTTTGCGCAGGCCGGGGTGGGCAATGTAATGCGCCGAATGCATGGTCACCGGCCGGTAGCCGCGCGCCAGCTTGTGCTCGCCTTGCGCGCCTGCTTCGACCACCTTCAACTTGCGTTCGATGGCGAAGTCGATGGCCTGGTGATAGCAGACCTCGAAATGCAGGTAGGGATGATCCTCGATGCAGCCCCAATTGCGGCCGTAGAGCGCGTCGGAGCCGATGAAGTTGATGGCGCCGGCAATGTAGCGCCCGTTGCGCCTGGCCATCACCAGCAGGATGTCGTCCGCCATGCGTTCGCCGATCAGCGAGAAGAACTGACGGTTCAGGTAGGGGCGGCCCCATTTGCGGCTGCCGGTGTCCATGTAGAAGGCGAAGAAGTCGTCCCAGGCCTTTTCGGTCAGGTCCTTGCCGGTCAGCCAGTCGATCGTGATGCCATCGGCGAGCGCTTCGCGCCGTTCTTTCTTCATCGCCTTGCGCTTGCGCGAGGCAAGCGTGGCGAGGAAGTCGTCATAGGTGGAAAAGCCTTCGTTGAAGAAATGGAATTGCTGATCGGTGCGATGCAGGAAGCCCGCGGCCTCCAGCGTCGCGACGTCGCTCTCTTGCGCGAAGGTGACATGCGCCGAGGATATGCCGAGCTTGTCGGTCACCATTTTGAGCCCGGCGGCAAGCCCGGCCTTAACCGCGTCCTGATCCTCGCCCTTGCCGACCAGCAGGCGAGGGCCGGTGACCGGCGTGAACGGCACGGCACTTTGCAATTTTGGATAGTAACGGCCGCCGGCGCGCTCGAAGGCATCCGACCAGCCGTGATCGAACACATATTCGCCCTGGCTGTGCGACTTGAGATAGCAGGGAATAGCGCCGAGCAGCCTGCCTTGCGCGGTTTCCAGCCGCAGGTGATGGCCTTGCCAGCCAGTGCGCCGCACGGCGCAGCCCGAATCCTCCAGAGCGCTCAAAAAAGCGAATGAAACGAGCGGGTTATATCCGGCCGCGTCGCCGCGCGTGGTTCCGGCAAAGCTGTTCCATTCATCGCAGGTAAAAGCGCCTATGCCTGCGGCGATCCGGATCGAATAGCCCGCATTCGCCGATTGTCCGTCGCAGTCGTCGCCCTGATCCATGAGGCTTATTTAAGCTCCATTCGGGCCGCTACAAGTCACGTTTCGGGCACCCTGCTCAGGCGACTTTGATTAGGTCGGGTTCGAAACCTTCGAACGTCATCTGGTCGGCATATCTAAAGGTCAGGTCGACCGCCGGCTGGTCATGCACCGTCCAGGTGATGACAGGCATTTTGAGCTTTTCGCGCACGAAGCTGACAAACGGGTTCGGCAGATCGCCGGCGGCATAGGAGGTAAAGGAGAGTTCGTGCGCCAGCATGGAAAAATGTGCTTCGATCAGCTTGGCGTCCTTGCCATAGGCGGTCAATCCAGCCGGAATGCCGGGCGCGTGCCTGGGGAAATCGCGGATCAGCCAGTGATCAAACGACATGATCGCCGCCTTGCCCTTGTAGCGCTTCAGCATCTTGCCGACGCGCGCCACCAGGCCCCCATCGCGACCGGGAGTTCCCTTCAGCTCGACGACCATGGGCACGCGGCCGTCGACGAGGTCGAGCGTTTCCTGCAGCGTCGGCACGTGATCCGCCGTGCCGCCGACCTTGAGCGCGGTAAGTTCGGCCGCGCTGCGTTGCCAGACGAAACCGTCCTGACCTGTCAGCCGTTGCAGATCGTCATCATGGATGACGATGGGAACGCCATCCGACGATAGATGCACGTCGCATTCGATCGCGTAGCCGCGTTCGGCCGCGGCGGCGAAGGCGGAAAGCGTGTTTTCCCAGCGCGACTTGTTCATGTCGTGAAAGCCGCGATGGGCAACCGGCCGGGCAGTCAGCCAGGAGAGGTCGGTCATGTCCGCACCTTCACTCATTCGACTTCAAAGATCGCTTCGATTTCCACCGCGGCATTAAGCGGCAGGGAGGCGGTGCCGACGGCGGAGCGTGCGTGCTTGCCGCTTTCGCCAAGCGCGGCAACCAGGAAATCGGAGGCGCCGTTGGCGACCAGATGCTGTTCGACGAAGTCGGTGGCCGACGCCACGAAGACGGTGATCTTTACCAGACGGCGGATCTTCTCGAGGTCGCCAAGTGCCGCCTTGGCTTGCGCCAGGATGTTGATGGCGCAGTATTTCGCGGCGTCCTTGCCGCTTGCCGTGTCGACGTCGCGGCCGAGCAGACCGCTCGCCTGCAGCTTGCCGTCCTTGAGCGGCAATTGTCCCGCCGTGAACAGCAGATTGCCGGTCCTGCAATAGGGCACGTAGTTGGCGGCAGGCGCGGCGGCAACAGGAAGCGTCACGCCGAGATCACTTAGCCGCTTTTCGATTGTTTCACTCATTGCTTTTCCCTATTGCTGGAAGGTGCCGCGCTAGCCGGGCCGAAATTGCTATTTTTGCCTCGCTTCCGCCACGACTTTTTTTAAGCTGGACCATCTTTCCCTGCGGCCCTGCCATCAGCCGCGACGATTGGAGTACCTCATGCGCGCAGCGCGCCTTGCATTCCACGCCGTTCTGTTGTCGGCGCTGTTCCCTGTGGGCTCCGCTTTCGCCGTACCGGCGCTGCAGGCGCATCGCGCCGTCTACGATCTCACCCTCAAGAAGGCGGATGATCGATCCGGCATTACCGGTATCACCGGCCGTATGGTCTACGAGTTCAACGGCTCGGCCTGCGAAGGCTACACGGTGAAATTCCGTTTCGTCACGCAGATCGCGACCAGCGACAACACGAAGCTGACCGACCAGCAGACCACCACCTTCGAGGACGCGGAAGGCAAGGTGTTTTCTTTCGTAACGAAGTCCTTCGTCGACCAGAACCTCGACAAGGAGGTCAAGGGCGTCGCGACAAAGAATGCCAAGGGGCTGAAGGTCGATATCGACAAGCCGGAGAAGAACAGTCTTGAACTCGCGGCCACCCAGTTTCCGACCCAGCATCTGGTCGAGTTGATCGGCAAGGCCGAAAAAGGCGAAAACTTCTATCAAACCAACCTGTTCGACGGGTCGGAGGACGCCAACAAGGTGATGACGACCACGGTTGTCGTCGGCAAGAAGACCGAAGCCGACAAGGCCGATCCGGAAGCGCCGGCACTGGCGAAGCTTGCCACCGACAAATATTGGCCGGTCGACATCGCCTATTTCGACGACAGTGCCCAGAAGGGCGAGGAAGTGCCGGAATACCGGATCAGCTTCAAGCTGCATGAAAACGGCATCACCCGTGATCTCGTCATGGACTATGGCGACTTCTCCATGACCGGCAAGCTGGTCAACCTGTCGCTGTTCGACCAGACAAAGCCTTGTCCCGTATCGAAGTAGCAGCGATGCGCAAGTGAGTTGGCCGGGCTTGATGGCGGTCTATGTCGATGCGGCGATCTGGAAGTGGGCAGGCCATCGCTGGTGCCATTTGATGGCCGACGACACCGAAGAGCTGCATCGGTTCGCATCCCGGCTTGGCGTGAAGCGCTCGTCCTACCAGGGGCCGCCCAGGACATCGGCGCCACACTATGACATAACCGGTTTCGAGCGCGACCGCGCGGTGCGGCTCGGCGCCATCGAATGCAGCCGCGAGGAGATCGTCGCGATCTTCAGGCGCGTGCGGGTACCCAACGGAAAGGCCCGGTCATGACACCAACGGCATTTTTCGCGTATTGCGCAGCCGTCACACTCGCCGCCGCCACACCGGGACCAGCGATGTTCACGGTCATCACCAATGGCGTGTCGCGTGGTTTTCTTCGCGCCTTCATGGCCGGCGTGGGGGTCGCCGCCGGCGATGCCGTGCTGGTCACTCTGGCACTGCTCGGGCTGGTAGCCCTGGCCCAGACATTCGAATGGATATTCCTTCTGCTTAAATATGCAGGCGCCGCCTACCTGATTTTTCTCGGCGTCAGGATGTGGCGGGCCTCGGCCACGCAACCGAACGGGCCGCAGACGGCACAGGCGAGATTGTCGCGGTTCTTCTTCCTTGGCGCGTCCATTGCGCTGGGGAACCCGAAGGCGATCCTGTTCCATGCCTCGATCATGCCGCTGATCCTCGATCTCGACACGCTGACGTTTGTCGATGGCCTGCTGGTGGTGGCCGTCGTCATCAGCGTCAATATCCTCACCATGGGTGTCTATGCGGTACTTGCGGGCCGGGCTTCGGGTTGGTTCAGGACGCCCGGGCGCATGCGACTGATGAACAGGTTCGCCGGCAGTGCCATGATAGGCACCGGGGCGCTGATTGCCGCACGCTGAGCGGAAAGCGTCACACGGCTTGCGTTTATCGCGCTTCCCCTCTATATGCCCGCTCATTCCACACACGGACTTTGGTGTCTGCCCGGGAGAAATCCGGCTGAAACCTCCGGTGGCGTTCGAGGACTTCGTCCAAAAAATGCCTGTGTCCGTGGAGGCTAACCGGAAAGGAAATGAGAATGGCACTGCCTGATTTCAGCATGCGCCAGCTTTTGGAAGCTGGCATTCACTTCGGCCACCAGACCCACCGCTGGAACCCGAAGATGGCGCCCTACATCTACGGCGCCCGCAACAACATCCACATCATCGACCTCTCGCAGACGGTGCCTTTGCTGCACCAGGCGCTGAAGCAGGTTTCCGACACCGTTGCCAAGGGCGGCCGCGTGCTGTTCGTCGGCACCAAGCGCCAAGCGTCCGACATCGTCGCCGATGCCGCGCAGCGTTCGGCCCAGTACTACGTCAATTCGCGTTGGCTCGGCGGCATGCTGACCAACTGGAAGACGATCTCGAACTCGATCCAGCGCCTGCGCAAGCTCGACGAGATGCTGGCCGGCGAGGCGCAAGGCCTGACCAAGAAGGAACGCCTGAACCTCGACCGCGAGCGCGAGAAGCTCGACAAGGCGCTCGGCGGTATCAAGGACATGGGCTCGACGCCCGACCTGATGTTCGTAATCGACACCAACAAGGAAGCGATCGCCATCCTCGAGGCCAAGCGCCTGGGCATCCCGGTCGTTGCCATCATCGATTCGAACTGCGATCCGGACAAGATCGATTTCCCGATCCCCGGCAATGACGACGCGGCCCGCGCCATCCAGCTTTATTGCGATCTGATCGCCAAGGCCGCGATTGACGGCATCGCCCGTCAGCAGGGCGCGCTCGGCATGGATATCGGCGCTTCGGTCGAAGCTCCGGTCGAGCCGGCGCTCGATCCGGCTCCGGCGTCGGAAGCCCCAGAGGCTTGATAGTCGAAGGCCGGTTTGCGGCCTTCATCTTTCTCATATTTTGGCACGCTAAACAGACGCACCATCAAATAACGATGGTGCGTCGGTGCATTTAAACAAAGAGGCGACAATGAGCATTTCGGCTGCACAGGTCAAAGAACTCCGCGACTTGACCGGCGCGGGCATGATGGACTGCAAGGCGGCGTTGAACGAGACCAATGGCAACATGGAAGAAGCCGTTGACTGGCTGCGCAAGAAGGGCATCTCCAAGGCCGACAAGAAAGCCGGTCGCACCGCCGCCGAAGGCCTGATCGGCGTCGACAACGGCGTGCGCGAAGCCGCCGTCGTCGAGGTGAATTCCGAGACTGATTTCGTCGCCCGCAATGCCGCCTTCCAGGAAATCGTCGCCAACGTCGCCAAGGTGGCGCTTGCCTATGGCACGACAGAGGCTGTGGCCGCCGCGAAGTATCCGGGTTCGGACAAGTCGGTCACCGACACCATCAAGGACGCTGTCGGCACCATTGGCGAGAACCTGGGCTTCCGTCGCTCGGCCAAGCTGACCGTGCCGCATGGCGCGGTTGCGACCTACGTCCACAATTCGGTTGCCGATGGCCTTGGCAAGCTCGGCGTGCTGGTCGCGATCGAGACTACCGGCAACGAGCATGCCGCCAATGCCTTTGGCCGCCAGGTCGCAATGCATGTCGCCGCCGCCAACCCGATGGCGCTGACCGCCGAGCAGATCGACCCGGCGGCGGTCGAGCGTGAGAAGGCAATCTTCTCCGACCAGGCGCGCCAGTCCGGGAAGCCGGAAGCCATCATCGAAAAGATGGTCGAGGGTCGCCTGCGCAAGTTCTATGAGGAAGTCGTGCTCTTGAAGCAGGCCTTCGTGCTCAACCCCGACATCACTGTCGAGAAGGCGCTGAAGGATGCCGAAAAGGAAATCGGCGCGCCGGCCAAGATCACGGCCTATCTGCGCTTCGCGCTCGGCGAGGGCATCGAGAAGGAAGAGTCCGATTTCGCCGCGGAAGTCGCGGCGGCGGTCAAGAAGTAAGCGTCCTACCGCTTTATTCCGACTGTGTTTTTCGGCCGGGCGTCCGCAGGGGTGCCCGACCGATTTCGTTTGCGGTATCGATAAACGCCCTGAGCTTCGGCGCCATCGCCGCGCGGCGCGGGAAGTAGAGGAAAAGGCCGGGTTCCTCGATCGCTGATTGCGGCAGAACCTGCACCAGGCGCCCGGCTGCCAGATCCGCGCGGGCCAGCGGCTCGAACATATAGGCGAGGCCGACCCCAGCGAGCGCCAGATCAATGGCGGCGAGCGAATCCGTCACGATGGCCGTACCGCTGGTTTCCATGACCACATCCTTGCCATCCTCGGTCAAATCCCAGCGATAGAGAGCCCCCGAGCGGACAAGCCGGTACCCGATGCAATTGTGGTTCGCGAGATCGGCTACTCGGCGCGGACGGCCACGTCGCCCGATATAGGCGGGAGAGGCGACGATGACGACTTTGAAGGGTTGCGTCAGGCGGATGGCAACCATGTCCTGCGCGATCATCTCGCCGAGCCGGATGCCGGCGTCGAAACCTTCGCCGACGATGTCGACCAATCCCTGATCGGCAAAAATCTCGACCGTAATGTCGGGATAGCGCTCGGCCATCGCGGCGACGACCGGCGTCACCGCCAATGGAATCGCGATGTTGGAGGCGTTGATCCTGAGCAGGCCAGACGGCCTGCCCTTGTCGCTGCGGATGCGGTCCATCCGCTCGGCAATATCCTGGAGGGCAGGGGCCGCCGTTTCAACCAGCGCCTTGCCGGCCTCGGTGAGCGAAACGCTGCGCGTCGTGCGCGCAAACAGCGGCTGGCCGATACGCTCCTCGACGAGCCGCACCGCATGGCTGACCGCCGACGGGCTCATCCCGAGTTCCGCCGCGGCAAGTGCGAAGCCGCCGCGCCGCGCAACGGCTACAATGACAGGCAGGTGGGTGAGCAGGTCTCGGTCCATTCATGAACCATATCGCACGGTCCATGCAGATCATGCAATCTTATCGAGGAGGCAAAAGCGGATCATTTAAGCCGGCATCGAACGGCAAGCATCAGACAGCAAGGAGCCTCCGATGTCCGACCTTCATTCCAGACAAGCCCGCAACCTACAGACGGTATACAACTTCTTTGACCTGATGCACCGCAAGGATATCGACAGTTGGAGTGAACTCTGGGCCGAGGATGGCCGCATCATAGTCTTCTATCCGCCGGCGGGATTTGGCGACAGCATCGACGGCAAGGCAGCGATCGTGGCCGCCTTCAGGGGACTGTTCGGCAATTTCGAAACCTTCGAATCGCAACTGACGGCCATCTATCCCGCTGCGGACTCCGAAGCCGTGGTGGTCGAATACCGGAACCGCGCCGTGCTCGTCGGCGGCACCGAATACACCAACAGCAACATTGCCGTCTTCCATTTCGAGAATGGCCTGATCAGTGCCTATCACGACTATTTCGACCCGCGCCGCTTCCAGGTCGTTGTCGACGCGCTGTCAAAAGGCTGAAGGCGGACCTCCCCGACTGATCATCCGTCCGTTGCAAACCTATCCACCAAAGGAGAAGCGAAATGAATGCCTTGAAACACGTTACCTTCGCAGCAGGCCTTGCCTTGGCACCCGTCGATGCCGGTGGTGCCGAACCGACCGGCTGGCAGGCACTTGCCGATGAACGCGCCGTGATCCGTATCGCCGATGCCATCGACCGCGCCGTCGACGCGCAGGACTGGAAACGCGCGCGCAGCTATTTCGCGGATCGGGTCACCGCCGACTTCAGCAGCCTGTCCGGGCAGCCCGCGGCCAACATTGCCTCCGACGATCTGATCGGCGCCTGGGCCGGCAATCTCAAGGGCAGCAAGACCAGCCTGCACCTGCGCACCAATCACCAGGTCGTCCTCGAGGCGGACACGGCGACTGTTCTGTCGAACGGCTATGCCTGGAACCTGATGGAGGGCAATGGCGATCCACTCTGGGAAGTCTGGGGCACCTATGAGCACCACCTGACTCGTTCTGGCACCGCCTGGAAGGTCGATGGCTTCACCTTCCGCATGACGCATGAACGCGGCAATCCCTGGGTCAAGACGACCCCGGGCCAATGACGCCCGCATCAACCGGATCAGGATCGGAAAAGACAATGACGATGATCTACTACACACTCGGCAACAGCGGCCTGCGCGTCAGCCGGCTGGCGCTGGGCACGATGACCTTCGGCACGGAATGGGGCTGGGGCGCGGACCGGGATACGGCGCGCGCGATGTTTGACGCCTATGTCGAGGCCGGCGGCAATTTCTTCGACACCGCCGACCTTTATACCGGGGGCACCGCCGAGACCTGGCTCGGTGAATTCGTGGCCGAGCGAGGCTTGCGCGACAAGGCGGTGATCGCCACCAAATTCACCATGAACTCGAACCCCGGCAATCCGAACGCCGGCGGCAATGGCCGCAAGAACATCATGCGTGCCGTCGACGCCTCGCTGAAGCGGCTGGGCACCGACTACATCGATCTCTATCTCATGCATGTCTGGGACAGGCTGACGCCGGCCGAGGAAGTGCTGCGCACGCTCGACGATCTGGTTCGGGCAGGCAAGATACGTCACATCGGCCTGTCCGACGTGCCGGCCTGGTATGCCGGGCGGGCTCAGGCGATCGCCGAACTGCGCGGCTATGAGCCGATCTCGGCGTTGCAGCTCGAATACTCCCTGGCGGAGCGTGCCATCGAGCATGAATTCGTGCCGTTCGGGACACGTCATGGCGCCGGCATCATGGTCTGGAGCCCGCTGGCCAGCGGCCTGTTGAGCGGCAAATACCGGCCGATGCAAGCGGGCAATGCCGGCCGGCTCGACGGCTTCCGCAACACCACCCATCCCGGCTTCCAGAAATTCACGGATCACAACTGGGCTGTTGTGGCGGAGTTGGAAAAAGTCGCCGCCGAACTCGGCCGCGGCATGGCTCAGGTGGCGCTCAACTGGGTGGCGACACAGCCAGGAATCGCCACCGTCATCCTTGGGGCAACGAGACTTTCGCAGTTGCAGGACAATGTTGCCGCGCTCGATTTCTCGATACCGCCCGCGCTTCGCCAGCGGCTGGACAAGGTGAGCGGCACGCCTGCGCCGTTCCCGCATTCCTATTTCGGTCCCGAGATCCAGGTCCGTGTCGCCGGTGGTGTCGTGACCGGCGACAAGCCGTCCGGTTATGCATTGCCGGTCGTGGTCGAAGGCGAGGCTGTTGCCATCAGCAGCAACTGATCCAAAAAGCCTGGAATTTTGCACAAGGGCGCGGCGTGACATCGCCGCGCCCTTCGTGTATCCGGTCAACCCGTCATGACAGCACCGCCGGGCGAAGCAGGAGGCCTTTTTCGCCTTCAGAGCTTGCCGCGCCGGGATTTTCGAGGAACCAGATGACGGTGAAGCCCCTCTACCGACGTGTTCTGCTGAAAGCTTCGGGCGAAGCGTTGATGGGCGAACAGCATTTCGGCATCGATGTCTCGGTCGTGGACCGCATCGCCGGCGACATCGCCGAGGCGCGCGCGCTGGGCATAGAGGTGGGTGTCGTCATTGGCGGCGGCAATATCTTTCGCGGCGTGGCCGTTGCCTCCAAGGGTGGGGACCGCGTTACTGGCGACCATATGGGCATGCTTGCCACTGTCATCAATTCGCTGGCGCTGCGCACATCGCTGAACAAGATCGGCGTCGACGCCGTTGTGCTGTCCGCGATTGCCATGCCTGAGCTTTGCGAGAGCTTTTCGCAGCGCCAGGCGACCGCCTACATGAACCAGGGCAAGGTGGTGATCTTCGCCGGCGGCACCGGCAATCCGTTCTTCACCACCGATTCGGCCGCAGCGCTCCGTGCCGCCGAAATTGGCGCCGACGCGTTGTTCAAGGGCACGCAGGTCGACGGCGTCTATTCGGCCGACCCGAAAAAGGATCCAAGCGCGACACGTTTCGAGCGCATCAGCCATGCCGAAGTCATAAATCGCGGCCTTTCGATCATGGATACGGCTGCGATTGCACTTGCGCGCGAAAACAACATTCCGATAATCGTCTATTCGATCCACGAAAAAGGTGGTTTCGGCGATATTCTGAGGGGCGGCGGCCGCTGTACGGTCGTCGCGGACGAGTGATCCGGGCCCGATCCCGGGAAACCGGGTTTCGAAATCAGGCTCCAACACGGGGCCTTTGCCCGAAGCAGTGAACCCGCGGCAGACGGGTCGAGGAGACTAGAATGAGTGGTGAGTACGACGATCTCAAGCGGCGCATGGATGGGGCAATCGCGGCGTTCAAGCATGATCTGGCCTCGCTGCGGACCGGTCGCGCCTCCAGCAACCTGCTCGACGCGATCCAGGTGCAAGCCTATGGCACCACCATGCCGATCAATCAGGTGGCCAACGTCACCGTGCCTGAGCCGCGCATGATCTCGGTCTCGGTCTGGGACAAGTCGATGGTCGGCGCGGTCGACCGCGCGATCCGGGAATCCAATCTGGGCTTCAACCCGATCGTCGACGGCACCAATCTGAGGATTCCGCTGCCGGAGCTCAACGAACAGCGCCGCAAGGAACTGGTCAAGATTTCGCACGGCTATGCCGAGAACGCGCGCGTCGCCGCGCGCCATGTGCGCCGCGATGGCATGGATTTCCTGAAGAAGGCGGAGAAGGACGGCGACATCAGCGAGGACGATCAGCGCAAGCGTTCCGACCAGGTCCAGAAGCTTACCGACGAGACCATCAGCACCATCGATCATCTGCTTTCCGACAAGGAAGCTGAAATCATGCAGGTTTAGGGTTGGCCCTTGGCTGATCCGAAAGCGAGATCATGACAACGCCCGCGCATGTCGCGATCATCATGGATGGAAATGGACGCTGGGCCAAGGCGCGCGGTATGCCGAGGCTCGCGGGTCATCGCGCCGGCGTCGAGGCGCTGCGCAAGGCTGTGCGTGCCGCCCCCGGTCTCGGTATCTCCTTCCTGACCGTCTATGCTTTCTCGTCGGAGAACTGGTCACGGCCGAAGTCCGAGGTCAGCGATCTTATGGGATTGTTGAAGCTGTTCATCCGTCGCGACCTTGCCGAGCTGCACCAGAGCGGCGTGCGGGTCAGGATCATCGGCGACCGGGCAGGGCTGCAGGCGGACATCAGGGGGCTGCTCGAGGAAGCCGAATCGCTGACGATCCGCAACACCTCGCTGACGCTGGTGATCGCCTTCAATTATGGCGGGCGCGACGAGATCGTGCGCACGGCGCGCAAGCTCGCCGAGGCGGTGGCGCGCGGTGAAATCGACAGCGAGGCGATCACCGCCGAAAGCTTTGCCGGCTCTCTCGACACGCAAGGCATTCCCGATCCGGAGCTGGTCATCCGCACCAGCGGCGAGCTTCGCCTGTCCAACTTCCTCTTGTGGCAGGCCGCCTACAGCGAGCTCGTCTTCCTGCCGTGCTACTGGCCGGACTTCAATCGCGAGCACCTCGCCGAGGCTCTACGCGAATATGCCGGCCGCGAGCGCCGCTTCGGCGGACTGGACCCGCAAGACATCGCGTCGCGACCGGCCGCGGGATGAGCAACCTTCAGCTACGTGTGATTTCGGCGGTCGTGCTCGCTATTGCCGCCCTTGGCCTGACCTGGCTTGGCGGCCTGCCTTTCCGGCTGCTGTGCACCGTCATGGCGGCAATGATCTTTTATGAATGGACACGCATGTCGCGGCCCGCCGCGGCCGACGGGCTTGGCTTCCTGCCGGAAGCGCTGATGGTCATTTTCGTCGGTGCCTTGATTGCCGGCCTGTCCGCATTGTGGCTGTTGCCGCTCGTGGTGATTCTGGTTGCGATAACGGCGACCACCGCGGGAATTCGCAGGATCGACCAGTGGGACGCTGGCGGCCTTGCCTATGCCTGCGTGTCGGGTCTGTCGCTTGCCCTGCTGCGCGACGGCGACCATTCGGGCTTCGTCGCCATCCTGTTTCTGTTCGCGGTCGTCTGGGCGACCGACATCTTCGCGTATTTCGTCGGGCGCGCCGTCGGCGGGCCCAAACTGGCGCCGTCGATTTCGCCAGGCAAGACGCGCAGCGGCGCGTTCGGCGGGGCGGTCGGTGGCGTCGTCGCGGGACTTTTGCTGGCAGCCATTGCCGGCGCCGACAACCTGGCGTTGCTCGGCATCGTGGCGCTGGTGCTGTCCGTCGTCGCCCAGGCTGGCGACCTGTTCGAATCCTGGGTCAAACGGCGGCACGGCCGCAAGGATTCGGGCGTGCTCATTCCTGGCCATGGCGGCATCATGGATCGTGTCGACGGGCTTGTCGCGGCCGCTCTTGCCCTATACGTCATCGGTTGGATTTCGGCGGGCGCCGACCATCCGGCGCAGGGGCTGTTTGCCATTTGAATGGTGTCATTCCACGATCTGGCGCGGACGTGCCTTGGATTCGCCTGTATTGATGTCACAGTCACGCAGCGACCGCGGAAGAACTTGAGGGCTTGAGTTGAACGAGATTCTTCACGCGATTTTCAGCACGGAAGGCCTCTTTCTCGGCACGCTCGTGCCGTTTCTCTTCGTACTGACCGTGGTGGTGTTCGTTCACGAGATGGGCCACTACCTCGTCGGCCGCTGGTGCGGCATCGGGGTCAGGGCCTTCTCGATCGGCTTCGGTCCGGAGCTCATAGGCTTCAACGACAGGCACGGCACGCGCTGGAAGCTTTGCGCCATACCGCTTGGCGGTTATGTCAAGTTTGTCGGCGACATGAGCGCCACCTCCAGCAAGCCGACATCGGACGAGCTCGAAACGCTGACCGACCAGGAACGCAAGGTTGCCTTCCATACCCAGGCGATCTGGAAGCGCGCGGCAACGGTGGTGGCCGGGCCGCTGTTCAACTTCCTGCTGACGATCGTCGTCTTTTCCGTGCTGTTTGCCTCCTATGGGCGTTATGTCGCGGAGCCCATGGTCGCGGAGGTAACCGCCGACAGTCCCGCGGCCAAAGCTGGCATTTTGCCTGGCGACCGATTCGTCAGTGTCGACGGCAGCAAGGTCGAAACCTTCGGAGACGTGCAGCGGCTGGTCTCGGGCCGGGCCGGCGACACCATCACCTTCGTCATGCTGCGCGGCGGCAAGGAGGTCACGGTGACCGCGACGCCGCACCTGATGGAACAAGAGGACGCGCTCGGCAACAAGATCAAGGTTGCGGTGATCGGCGTCGTCAACAACAAGGAACTCGGCCAGCCTCGTCTCATCACATACACCCCGGTGGGAGCCGTTGCGGCGGCCGTTGAGGAAACGGGCCATGTCATCGAGCGCACGGGCCAGTTTCTGCAGCGCTTCGTCGTGGGGCGCGAGGACAAGTGCCAGCTGGGTGGTCCGGTCAAGATCGCAGGCATGGCCGGCAAGGCTGCCAAACTCGGTTTCGAGTGGCTGGTGCAGCTTGTCGCGCTGCTCTCCGTCGGGATAGGCATTCTAAACCTTTTGCCGATTCCCCCCCTCGACGGCGGCCATCTGTTGTTCTACGGGGTGGAGGCCGTCATCCGCCGGCCGGTGTCGGAACGGATGATGGAAATGGCCTATCGGGCCGGTCTGCTTCTGGTGCTGTGCTTCATGGCGTTCGTGTTCTGGAACGATCTCTTTGGGTGCTGAAATCATGAAGGAATTCGGCCTGGGCATGGTCGATGTTGAGACGCCGTTTACCATGCACGGGGATATGAGTGACGCGAAAGCCACGCAACAGGGTTAAGTAAATACAAATTAACCAGAAGCCTTGCGTGTAGGGAAAATCCGGTTAATACGGTAGGGGAAATGACCGCACGTCCGGTTTTCTCGCCGTGGGGACTACGAGAAAAGGTTATTAAGCCCGATGAAGGCAGCATCCAAGTTTCTAAACGCCGCGTCAGCGGCGGCACTGTCCGCCGCTCTGGTCGTACCCGGTGCGCTCGCAGTGCAGTTCGTTGCCACATCGGCGGCCGAAGCCGCTGTCGTAAGCAGGGTGGAGGTGAGCGGCAACCAGCGTGTCGACGCCGATACCATCCGCAACTATATCACCATCAAGCCCGGCAAGGCCTTCTCCAGCTCCGATGTCGATAGCGCGGTCAAGGCGCTGTTCGGCACCGGCCTGTTCTCGGATGTCCAGATCAACCAGGTCGGCTCGACCCTGGTCGTCAAGGTTTCGGAATACAAGGTCGTCAACCAGGTGCTGTTCCAGGGCAACAAGAAGCTCAAGGACAACGCGCTTCAGGCAGCGGTTCAGCTGAAGCCGCGCGGCACCTTCTCCCAGGCTGCGCTCGATTCGGACGTCGAGGCGGTCAAGGCCGCTTACAGGCGCATCGGCCGTGACGATGCCGGCGTGACCGCGCAGGTCATGGAGCTCGGCGACAACCGCGTGAATGTGGTGTTCCACGTCACCGAAGGCGATCGCACTCAGATCGCGGCAATCAATTTCGTCGGCAACAGCGCCTATTCCAGCCGCCGCCTGTCGGACGTGATCAATACCAAGCGCTCATCCTGGGTCTCGTTCATCCTGCGCGACGACGTCTATGATGAAGACAAGCTGCGCGCCGACCAGGAACTGCTGCGCCGCTTCTACTATAATCACGGCTATGCTGATTTCCAGGTCGTGTCCGCTGTCGGCGAGCTCGACAATGCGACCAACAAATACACGATCACCATCACCGTCCAGGAAGGCGAGCGCTATACTTTCGGCGACATCAGCGTCGAAAGCACGATCCCGGAAGTGGACTCCAAGTCGCTGGAATCGGTAGTGGAAACACACAAGGGCGATGTCTACAGCGCCAAGAATGTCGAAGACTCGATCATTGCCTTGACCGAGAAGGTGGCCGGTTCCGGCTATGCATTCGCGCAGGTGACGCCGCGTGGCGATCGCAACTTCGAGAACCATACGATTTCGGTGGTCTACACGGTCGACCAGGGCACCAAGGCCTATGTCGAGCGCATCGAGATCCGCGGCAACGATCGGACGCGTGACTATGTCATTCGCCGCGAATTCGACGTCAGCGAAGGCGACGCGTTCAACCAGGTGCTCATCCAGCGCGCGAAGAAGCGTCTGGAAGACCTCAATTATTTTGACAAAGTCGAAATCTCGACCGTGCCTGGCTCGGCCCCTGACCAGGTCGTGCTGGTGGTCGACGTGGTCGAGAAGTCGACAGGTGAATTCTCGGTTGGCGCCGGCTATTCGACCGGCGGCGATTCTGCTGGACCGTCCGTTGAGGGATCGATCACAGAGCGCAACTTCCTCGGCCGCGGCCAGTTTATCAAAGTGTCGGCGGGTGGCGGCAAGAACTCGCGCGACTACAGCCTGTCCTTTACGGAGCCGTATTTCCTCGGGCGGCGTATAGCCGCCGGCTTCGACATTTTCAAGTCGACGCGGGAATACAACAACAATTACGACAGCGACACCACCGGGGCGACGATCCGCTTCGGGTTGCCGATCACCAACAGCATCACGACCCAGTTGGCGTACAACATCTCGCAAGAGAAATATAAGGTCGACGACGGTTGCGATCCCACCGATGCGGTTCCGCAAGGCAACTGCAACATCTCCCAGGCCGTTCTGGATGGCATTGAGGAGAGCCCGTGGATCAAGTCCTCGGTCAGCCTTGGGCTGGTCTACAATACTATCGACGACATGAAGAACCCCCATGAGGGTATCTATGCCAACACGACCGTGGAGGTTGCTGGCCTCGGAGGCGATGCCAAGTTCGTGAAGATCACGGGACGCGGCAGCATCTATCAGACGCTGTCCGAGCAGCTTGACCTTGTCGGCCTCCTTTCGGGTGGCGCGGGTCACGTCGAGGGTTACGGCAGCGACGGCGATCTGCGCATCTTCGACCACTTCCAGAGCACCGATCGCATGATCCGCGGCTTTGCCTATGGTGGCATCGGCCCGGTCGCTACCGGTACCAGCGGCGATCATCTGGGCGGCACGACCTATTTCAACGCTTCGGCCGAGGCGCAATTCCCGCTCCCGGTTGTTCCCGAGAGCTTCGGCTTGCGTGGCGCGGTGTTCGCGGATGCGGCGACGCTCTACGGCAACAAGATTGCCGATCAGTCACTGGTCGATCAGGACTCGACCGGTTTGCAGATACGCGCCTCGGTCGGTGTCGGCCTGATGTGGGCCTCGCCGTTCGGGCCGATCCGTATCGACTATGCGATCCCGGTCAAGAAGGAAGCCAAAGACGACGTGCAGGAATTCAACTTCGGCATATCGACCCGCTTCTGATCGGCGGCCAACGATGCTCCCGGGTTTTGGATCCGGGAGAAATGTTCCGACCTAGCTGGATATAGCTTCTGGAATGACCGATCCGGTGTTCTTCGCGCCATCACGCCGGTATACGGCGGCCGAAGTCGCGAATCTGACTGGCTCGGTGCTTGTCGATTCCGGCCAATCCGACGTTTCGATCGAAGCGTTGGCGCCAGCCAATGAAGGCGGGGCCAACGCGCTCGTTTTCGTCGACGGCAGGCGCAATTCGTCGCTGATGCCGTCGCTGCGGGCGGCAGCGGTCCTGTGTCCGGCGGAATTCGCAAACAAGGCGCCGGCTACCGTCGCCGTCCTGATCCATCCGCGGCCGCAACAGGCATTCGCCCTGGTCGGTCGGCTGCTGTTCCCCACGGCCGCTACGCCGGGGCCGATGACCGGTGAAACCGGTGTTTCGCCCCATGCCCACGTCGATCCGACAGCGCATGTCGAAGCCGGCGCTGTCATCGAAGCCGGCGTGGTCATCGGGCCAGGCGTCTCGATCGGCAGCGGCACCGTCATTGCGCCAAACGCCGTCATCGGACAGTCCTGCCAGATTGGCCGTGACGGCTATGTCGGCCCGGGCGCCAGTATCCAGTACGCATTGATCGGCAATCGGGTCATCATCCATGGTGGCGCCAGGATTGGACAGGACGGTTTTGGCTTTGTCGGCGGCGCCAAGGGTCCCGAACGTGTTCCACAGATCGGACGGGTCATCATCCAGGACGATGTCGAGATCGGCTCCAATTCCACCGTCGATCGCGGCGCCATGTCCGATACGATCATCGGGCAAGGCACCAAGATCGACAATCTCGTGCAGATCGCCCATAACGTCCGCATCGGTCGCAATTGCATAGTAGCCGGGCTTTCGGGTATTTCCGGTTCCGTGGTGGTGGGGGACAATGTCACCATGGGCGGCGGCGTCGGGCTTGCGGATCATCTGACGATTGGTACAGGTGCCAAGCTTGCCGCCAGAAGTGGATTTATGAGCAATGTTCCCGCCGGCGAGATATGGGGTGGCTATCCGGCGCAGCCGATGGCGGAAGCCATGCGAGAGATAGCCATGTTGCGCACGATGGCCAGGGCACGCAAGCAGGGCAAGGACAATGGCTGACATGGTGGCGGCGACAACGCTGGAAGCGGTCGACATATTGGGGCTTATGAAGCTCCTGCCGCACCGTTACCCCTTCCTCATGATCGACCGCATCGTCGACATCGATGGCGACGACTCCGCCATCGGCATCAAGAACGTGACCATAAACGAGCCGCATTTTCAGGGTCATTTCCCGGAGCAGCCGGTGATGCCGGGTGTGCTGATCGTCGAGGCCATGGCGCAGACGGCGGGCGCCATTTGTATCCGCAGCCTCGGGGCGTCGAAGCCGTCGCTGGTCTATTTCCTGACCATCGACAACGCCAAATTCCGCAAACCGGTCGTTCCCGGCGACCAGTTGAAGATCCACGTCAAGAAAATCAAGAAGCGCGGCAATCTGCTCAAATTCGCCTGCGAAGCCCTGGTCGAAGGTACCAAGGCGGCCGAGGCCGAGATTTCAGCCATGATGGTCACCGGCGACTGACGATCGAGTGCCTATGAAAATCAACACGTCAATCCATCCTTCCTCCGTCGTGGAAGAAGGCGCCCAAATCGGCCACGGTGTGCGCATTGGGCCGTTCTGCCATGTCAGCGCCGATGCTGTGATCGGTGACGGTGTCGAACTGGTTAGCCATGTCTCGGTCATGGGCGCGACCACTGTCGGAGCGTCGACCAAGGTCTATCCGATGGCGATCCTGGGCGGACCGCCGCAGAACACCAAGCACAAGGGCGGCCGCACCACACTCGTCATCGGCGCCAACTGCACCATCCGCGAAGGCGTGACCATGCATGTCGGCACCGACACCAGCCGCGGCGAAACGACGGTGGGCGACAATGGCAATTTCCTCGCCTACGCCCATATCGCCCATGATTGCGCCGTCGGCAACAACGCCACCTTCGCCAATGGGGCGACATTGGGCGGCCACTGCGAGATCGGCAACAATGTCTATATCGGCGGCCTTAGCGCCGTTCATCAATTCGTGCGTGTAGGCGACAACGCCTTTCTTGGCGGATGCTCGGCTTTTGTTGGTGATGTCATTCCCTACGCCATCGCGGTCGGTAACCGCGCCAGCTTGCGCGGCTTGAACATCATCGGCCTCAAGCGCGCCGGTCTGCCGCGTTCCGAAATCTATTTGCTGCGCAAGGCCTACAAGACGATCTTCGACCGCTCCCGCACTGTCGGCGAGAACATCGAGTTCGCCAAGGCGGAGTTCGCCTCGTCGCCGACCGCAATGAAGATCATCGACTTCATCACCAGTCGCGGCAAGCGGCACTATGCGGTGCCATCGCTCAAGGGCGGCGATGGCGACGATTCCGATGACGAAGGCTGAGACAGCCGCGGCTGGTGTTGATCTCCCGCCTGGTGCCAGGGTCGGCATCATCGCCGGCGGCGGCAGCCTTCCGGTCGAAGTCGCTGCCGGTTTGGCCGAACAGGGTCATGCGCCCTTCATCGTGCTCATGGACGGTGAGGCTGACCGCTTGGCGGAGTTGTGCCGGTACGAGCATGATACTCTTGCCCTGGAGGCGATAGGATCGCTCGTTCCGCTGCTCAAGCGCAACCGGATTACCCATCTGGTACTTGCCGGCGAGATAAAGCGCAGGCCAAGGCTGGCACATCTGCGACCAAGCCTTAGCCTGCTCGCCGTGGTGCCCCTTGTTGTCATGGCGTTGGCGCGTGGCGATGACGGGCTGCTCAAGGTGGTGGCGCGCGGGCTCGAGGCCAGGGGGATTAAGGTCGTGGGTGCCCACGAGATCGTGCCGAACCTTGTCGCCGCCGAAGGGGTGTTGACCAGGGCTAAGCCTCTGAAATCGGACTGGCGCGACATTGAGGCGGGTTTTGCGGCGGCAAAGGCCATTGGGGCGTTGGATATCGGCCAGGCGGCGATCGCGGTCGGCGGCCGGACCATTGCGCTTGAAGGCATCGAGGGCACGGCCGGATTGCTGGACCGCGCCAGGCTGCTGCGCGGCCACGGCCGTATCGCCGGCAAGACGCGCGGCGTTCTGGTCAAATGCGCCAAGCCTGGCCAGGAGTTGCGGGCGGATCTTCCTTCCATGGGACCACAGACGGTAGAAGCAGCGCATGGGGCCGGCCTTGCCGGCATTGCCGTCGAAGCGGGACGCTCCCTGATCCTCGAAGGCCCCGCAACTCTCTCGCGTGCCAATGAGCTTGGGCTGTTCATCGTCGGCCTTGCCGCAGCGGAGTCCGGACATGGCTGACAGGGCGCTGAAGATCGCGATCGTCGCGGGCGAGGAGTCAGGCGACCTCCTTGGCGCCGACATCGTCCGGTCGCTCCGCCAGATGACAGGGCGCGAGGTGCAGCTCGTTGGACTCGGCGGCCGCCACCTGCAGGCGCTTGGGCTGGTTTCGCCGTTCGACGCCGGCGAGGTCGCGCTGATGGGGTTCAGCGCCGTCTTGCGTGACCTGCCGCGCCTGATCCGGCGGATCGGCCAGCTGGCGGGTATGGTTGCGGACGCCAAGCCCGATTGCCTCGTCACCATCGACAGTCCCGATTTTTCGCTGCGCGTCGCCAAAAAAGTGCGCGCGGCCAACCCGTCGATCCCGATCGTCCACTATGTCTGCCCGAGCGTCTGGGCATGGCGGCCGGGCAGGGCGGTGGCAATGAAGCCCTATGTCGACCACATTCTGTGCATCCTGCCGTTTGAGGTGAAGGAGCTCGATCGGCTGGGTGGTCCGCCCGGCACCTATGTCGGGCACCGTCTGACCCACGACGCGGGTGTGCTCTCGGCGGCAAAGGCTCAAGGCCAGCCGCGTGATCTATCACCAGACCGCGTGAAGACGCTGCTCGTCCTGCCCGGCTCGCGGCGCGGCGAGGTGCGGCGGCTGCTCGAGCCGTTCGGCGAGACCGTGTCGATGTTGCGGGCCCGCGGGCATCGGCTCCGGCTGATGCTGCCGACGGTGCCACATGTCGCGGATACCGTGCGGTCCGCGGTCACGCGCTGGGACGAGAAACCCGAGATTATCCTTGAGTCCGAGCGCAAATGGCAGGCCTTCGGCAAGGCCGACGCCGCGTTGATCGCGTCCGGCACGGTGTCCCTGGAACTGGCGTTGTCCGGGGTGCCGATGATCTCTTGCTATCGGCTCGACCCGGTTGCACGCGTCGTCGCGCCGTATCTCGTTTCCGTCTGGTCGGCGCTGCTTCCCAACCTGATCTCGGATCGCGCGTTGATCCCGGAATTCTATAACGAGTACGTCAAACCGAACAATCTTGCGCGCCAGCTGGAAGCGCTGTTGGCCGACAGTGGTATGCGCGCCTGGCAGAAAGACGGGTTTGCCGAGATTTCAGGGCGCATGGCAACGGACAAGCCGTCCGGTGAGATCGCCGCGGGCGTGGTCCTGCGTCATATGAAAAAGGCGCCCTGACGGACGCCTTTTTCGGTCATCAGCCCGGCACCGCTCAGCGCTTGGCGATCGGCACGTAGTCGCGCTCCGGCGCGCCGGTGTAGAGCTGGCGCGGGCGGCCGATCTTCTGGCGCGGATCCTCGATCATTTCCTTCCACTGCGCGATCCAGCCGACCGTGCGGGCGACCGCGAACAGCACGGTGAACATGGTGGTGGGGAAGCCCAGCGCCTTCAGCGTAATGCCGGAGTAGAAGTCGACGTTCGGGTAGAGCTTCTTCTCGATGAAATAGGGATCGGTCAGCGCGATCTTTTCCAGTTCCATCGCGATGTCGAGCAGCGGATCGTCCTTGATGCCGAGTTCGCCTAAAACCTCATGCGCCGTCTTCTGCATGATCTTGGCACGCGGATCGTAGTTCTTGTAGACGCGATGGCCAAAGCCCATCAGCCGGAACGGATCGTTCTTGTCCTTGGCGCGGGCGATGAATTCCGGGATGTGATCGACATGGCCGATCTCGCCCAGCATGTTGAGCGCCGCTTCATTGGCGCCGCCATGGGCCGGGCCCCACAGGCAAGCGATGCCGGCGGCAATGCAGGCGAAGGGGTTGGCGCCCGAAGAGCCGGCGAGACGAACGGTCGAGGTTGAAGCGTTCTGCTCATGATCGGCGTGCAGGATGAAGATGCGCTCCATGGCGCGCGCCAGCACCGGATTGATCTTGTATTCCTCGCACGGCACGGCAAAGCACATGTGCAGGAAGTTGGCGGCGAAATTCAGCTCGTTCTTCGGATAAATAAAGGGCTGGCCGATGTGGTACTTGTAGGCCATGGCCGCGATAGTCGGCATTTTGGCGATCAGGCGCATGGACGCAACCATGCGCTGGTATGGGTCGGAGATGTCGGTCGAGTCGTGATAGAAGGCCGACAGCGCGCCAACCACGCCGCACATCACCGCCATCGGGTGCGCGTCGCGGCGGAAGCCGGTGAAGAAGCGCGACATCTGCT
Source organism: Mesorhizobium sp. B2-3-13 (assembly GCF_006442195.1). Lineage (NCBI taxonomy): Bacteria > Pseudomonadati > Pseudomonadota > Alphaproteobacteria > Hyphomicrobiales > Phyllobacteriaceae > Mesorhizobium > Mesorhizobium sp. B2-3-13. Next base: position 205,070 of record NZ_VFVQ01000007.1, on the reverse strand, counting down.
CGTGCACCATGGTGTGGCGCGTCACGCGATAATCGAAATCGTCCTTCTGCGCCTTGGTCGGCAGTTCGCCGTAGAGCAGGAGGTAACAGACCTCGAGGAAGTCGCCGTGTTCGGCCAACTGGTCGATCGGGTAGCCCCGATGCAGGAGAATGCCGGCATCACCATCGATGAAGGTGATCTCCGACTCGCAGCTTGCCGTAGAGGTGAAGCCGGGGTCATAGGTGAAGGCGCCCGTGGTGCTGTAGAGCGAGGCAATGTCGATGACGTCGGGTCCGACCGAGCCGCTTCGCACCTTGAATTCGTGAGTCTTGCCGGCGAATTGCAGCGTTGCAGTGGCCTCCTGGCCGCCCACATCCAGTTTTGTCGCAGCTTCGGTCATTGCAAACTCCTTCTTGTTTCCTCATGCCGGCAAAGGCAAATTCCGCAGAGCGACACGTCGAAATCACCGCAATGCGCGTATTCGCCACCGCATTTTAGGAGGTGCGTGCCAGATTGGGCCAAGCCTAATGTTGCACTGCGAAACGCGCCTTTCAATGCCAATCTTCTTGGGCCAGTTTGCTCCTAATCGATTTGATCCGATATGCGCGCCAGGCTTTCCTCACGCCCCAGCACGGCCAGCACATCGAAAACGCCTGGTGACGTGCTCTTGCCGGTCAAGGCAGCCCGCAGCGGCTGGGCCACGGCGCCGAGCTTATGGCCGCCAGCCAGCGCATAGTCGCGGATCGCGGCCTCGGCCGTGGCGGCTGTCCAGTCGCCGGACAGCGCGTTCAAAGCTTCGTGAGCGCCGCGCAGGATCTTGCGGGCATCGTCATTGAGCAGGAGTGCCGCCTTGTCGTCGATCGGCAGCGGCCGCGCGGCAAACAGGAAGCCGGCGCCGTCGACGAGCTCGACCAGCGTCTTGGCGCGCTCCTTCAGGCCCGGAAGTGCTGCCAGCAACTGCGCCTTGTTCTTCTCGTCGAGGCGCGCCGCCATTGCCGGGCCACCCTCCAGATAGGGCAAGGTGGCGATGAAAATGTCGAACAATTCGGTGTCGGCCATGCGGCGCATATGGACGCCGTTCAGCGCCTCGAGCTTGGCGAAGTCGAAGCGCGCTGCGCCCTTGTTGACGTCGCCGATATCGAACCAGGAGATCATGTCCTTGATCGACATGATCTCGTCGTCGCCATGGCTCCAGCCCAGGCGCGCCAGGTAATTCAGCAGCGCCTCGGGCAGATAGCCCATGGCGCGGTAGGCCTCGACGCCCAGCGCGCCATGGCGTTTCGACAGCTTGGCGCCGTCGGCGCCATGGATCAGCGGGATGTGCGACATCGACGGCACGTCCCAGCCCATGGCGTTGTAGATCACGGTCTGGCGGGCGGCGTTGGTCAGGTGATCGTCGCCACGGATGATATGGGTGATGCCCATGTCGTGGTCATCGACGACGACGGCATGCATATAGGTCGGGTTGCCGTCCGAACGCAGGATGATGAAATCGTCGAGATCCTTGTTGGGAAAGCGCACCTCGCCCTGGACCCGGTCCTGCACCACCGTCTCGCCCTCGGTCGGTGCCTTGATGCGGATGGCACCCTTGACGCCGGCGGGTGCCTCCGACGGGGCGCGGTCACGCCAGTGGCCGTTGTAGCGTGGTGGCAGGCCCTTGGCGCGTGCTGCCTCGCGCATCGCCTCGAGCTCGGCTGAAGTCTCGTAGCTGTAATAGGCCTTGCCCAGGCGCACCAGCTCCTCGGCCACCTCCCGGTGGCGCGGCGCGCGCTCGAATTGGGAGACCGCGTCACCGTCCCATGACAGGCCGAGCCAGGTCAGGCCGTCCAGAATGGCCGATGTGGCTGCATCGGTCGAACGCTCGCGATCGGTGTCCTCGATGCGCAGCAGCATCGTGCCGCCGGTGTGCTTGGCATAGAGCCAGTTGAACAGCGCCGTGCGCGCGCCGCCGATATGCAGATAGCCGGTCGGCGAGGGAGCAAAACGGGTGATGACCTTGTCGGGCATGGAACTCTCGGAAAACGTCTGAAGCTGAGTGCGGAGTGCGCGGACTTTCGCGCGTCGCGCGTTCATGTAGCATAGGGTGTCGAGGGCGCAAGGGGCAGACCCGATGACTGGACGAGGCCGGGGCTCGGATCGGGGCGAGGGCGCCATTGTCGGCGTCAGCGAGCGATCCCTGTTTGCGACGCCTCCTGCGATCCCGCTGCCATCGCCGCTCGTGGCTGCGCCCGCAACCCAGCCGCTGCAGGCGGATAGCCCAGCGCCAACTCCATCTCCTGCCGCACGCAGAATTGTGCGCGTGCGCCGGCAAATCGGCCCGATATCCTTTCCTCGCCTGCGTCACGGCGTGGCCAAGGCGGCGGAGCTGGAACTCGACCGGGGCATCGCCTTCCTGCTGGTGCCGGTCTGCCTGGCCGTTGGGGCGATCTGCTACTTTTCGCTGGCGTCCGAGCCCGATTTTGCAAAGCCTGTCGCGGTCGTGGTTCTGGCGGCGGTATGTGCATTCGTCTCGCGCTCCTGGCCGAAAACCCATCTGTGTTTCATGGCACTGCTGTTGTGTGTGCTTGGCCTGCTTGCGGCGAAGGTCGAAACATGGCGAGCCGGAACCCGGATGCTGGGCTCGGAAATCTCGACGCAACTGACCGGCCGCGTGATCTCGCTCGAGGAGATGGAGAGCGGCCGCATCCGGCTGACCATGGACGTGATTTCGACCGCCCGGCCGAAACTGCGCTACGCGCCTGAAAGGGTCCGGCTTTCGGCACGCAAGATACCGCCCGAAATGACCGCCGGCTCGCTTGTCACAGGCTATGCCAAACTGCTGCCGCCGACCGGCCCGGTGCGGCCGGACAGCTACGACTTCTCCTTCGACAGCTATTTCGCCGGCATCGGCGGCAGCGGCTTCTTTCTCGGCAATCCAACGGTCATCTCCGCCGAAGCCGGTGAGATGCCGCTGCCGGCACGCGTGTTTTCAGGCATCGAAAATGCCCGCGAAGCCATCGCCGACCACATCAGGGGCAGCATTGGCGGCGCCGAAGGCGAGATCGCGGCGGCGCTGATCGTCGGCGTGCGGGCCGGCATTCCCGATGAAATCAACGAAGCGATGCGGCGCACCGGCATCTATCACATCATCTCGATTTCAGGTCTGCATATGGCGCTGGTGGCCGGCACCATCATGGGTCTGCTGCGCGGCGCCTTCGCACTGTTTCCAGGGTTTTCCGCGCGCCGGCCGGTGAAGAAATACGCCGCCGCCGCCGCACTGTTTTCGATCGCCGCCTATCTCGTCATTTCGGGCGTCGTCGTCGCGGCCGAACGCAGCTTCATCATGCTGGCGGTGATGCTGATCGCCGTCTTGTTCGATCGCACGGCGCTGACCATGCGCAATCTGGCGATTTCGGCGATCGCCGTTATCCTGGTTTCGCCGCACGAGGTCGTCGGCCCGAGTTTCCAGATGTCGTTCGCGGCAACCGCAGCCTTGGTTGGCGCCTATGCCGGCTGGGCCGACCACCATGCGGGAAAGACGAGGCCTCCGCCGCCAAAGCGATCCCTACCCGGGTTTCTGACGCGAAAATTCCTCTTGGCGACAGGTGGATTGGCCATGACGTCCATCATCGCCGGCAGCGCGACGGCACTGTTTGCCATCTGGCATTTCCAGCGGGTGTCGCCGCTCAGCCTGTTCGCCAATCTGGCCCTCATGCCGATCGTGTCGATCGTGATGTTCCTGGCCGTCGCCAGCGCGTTGCTGATGCCGTTCGGGTTGGATTGGCCGGCTCTCTACCTCATGGGCAAGGGCCTGACAGCGATGATCGCCATATCGGCGTGGATATCGGAGCGCTCTCCGGTCGATGGAGTCGGGCTGATTTCGCAGCAATCCGTGCTGCTGGTCACCGTCGCGTTGGTCATCGCGACGATGGCGACGACGTGGCTCCGGCTCACGGCGGTGCCATTCGCGCTTGCCGGTCTGTTGACTGTATCGCACACGCGCGCGCCCGATGTGCTGATCTCGGAAGATGCGCGGCTGGTGGCTCTGTCGATCGGCAATGGCGAACTGGCCGTCAACCGGGAACGTCCGAACGAATTCGCAGCCGACAATTGGAAACGCGCTCTGATCTCCGAAACAATCGTCCTACCGGAAATGTTCGAGAAGACGGACGGGCAATTCGATCTTGCCACTCCCACCGACCTGCCGCTGGGATCGCCGTTCTATTGCCGCGAAGGCCTGTGCCTTGCCAGGCACCCTTCCGGCGCGATCATCGCCTATGTCGAGGATCGCAAGGACACCTGGAAGGCCTGCGCCTTCGCCGACCTGATCGTCGTCAATGACGCGACCGCCTATGACGCCTGTCATAATCCGCTGGTTCTCGTCGTCACCAAACGCCAGCTCGCCCGCAAGGGGAGTGCCGCCGTTTTCTTCGATCCCCAATCGGCCACGACGCCGGCTGAGGTCGAATTCGCCGTCGACGGACCATACCGGCCTTGGCACGAGCAGCGAAAATTCTCACGCGAGGCGAGGGGGCTGGCCCCCTATAAAAAGGCCGACAAGCCCGATGGCAAGCCAGTTCAGTAGCGCCTGATCAGCCCGACGAGCTTGCCCTGCACCTTGACCCGATCCGGTCCGAAGATGCGTGTTTCGTAGGCTGGATTGGCGGCTTCGAGCGCGATCGAGGCGCCCTTGCGGCGGAACCGCTTCAGCGTTGCTTCCTCCTCGTCGACCAGCGCCACGATGATTTCGCCCGGACTTGCTGTATCGGCATTGCGGATGATGACCGTGTCGCCGTCGAAGATACCGGCCTCGATCATCGAGTCGCCCTTGACTTCCAGCGCATAGTGCTCGCCGCCCATGATCATGTCCGGCGGCACCGAAATCGAATGCGTCTGATGCTGGATGGCATCGATCGGCACACCGGCGGCGATACGACCCATGACCGGGATGGACACAGCTGAAACCGCGTCATCGTCGTTGCCGGCCGCGGCCAGGCGGGAAGGCGCCGTCGCCGGCCTGATCTGGCGGCCGAGACTGCCTTGGCCAAGGCTGCCCTGGATGACACTTGGCGAGAACTTCTTTGCCGCATTGAGGCCCGGCGCGATCGAGTCCGGCAGCCGCAGCACTTCCAGCGCGCGCGCCCGATTGGGTAGCCGGCGAATAAAGCCACGTTCCTCCAGCGCCGTGATCAGGCGATGGATGCCCGATTTGGAGGCAAGATCGAGCGCTTCCTTCATTTCGTCGAAGGAGGGCGGTATCCCGCTTTCCTTGAGCCGTTCGTGGATGAACATCAGCAGTTCATGTTGCTTGCGTGTCAGCATGGCGGCCCCCAAGGCATTGAACGAAAGGTCTGACCAGAATCGAAAAAACAAACCCAGAACAAACACTATCCGTTCCAGTTGTGTTCCGCAACCGTTTAAAGTTTAATGAATTTGTTAACGCGTCTGAAGTTTTTTGCCGCGACAGCGGACTGAGGCCGATCCTTTCCACGATCGGCAGGCATTGAAATCGTTTTGGTTAATGGCCTGTGGCCTATCCACTGATGGGCCTTGGCATCAGTCTTTCGGGGGGCTCTTCGCGGGTGGATTGTACAATTTATGGATCCATTATTCGTGGAACGAAACGAAACCAAAACGCCAACGATTGGTAGCTTAGGGGCGGCGATGGATCCAGGCGTTTGGCCCACTCCGGCCAGCGCATGCCAATAGGCGTCGCGCAAGCATTGAAGTCACCCGGAACCCGCTTGCAAGCTGCCGGCGCGGGCGGCGTATTTGGTCGCGCCGCTGTCTTCGCTATGGACATAGACGTGCAGGGTATAGCCGATATGCGCCGTCATCAGCGCCTTGGCCCGCTCGACGTCACGATCGAGTGCAGCTTCCATGATCGCTGTATGGTGTTCGATCGCAATCGCTTCGCACAATGCCTCCATTGCCTCTTCATAACCGTCCTTCAGACCAGCCGCGGCCCGCAATGTCGGCGCCAGGCCGAGAAAACGATGATGCCGTCGCAGCTGATCGGCGATGGTCGAGCGGAATCGCATGAGCCAATTGGAAGTCGCCGCGCTTAGCAGCGCCGCATGGAAAGCTTCGTGGTTCTCGTCCCATTTATCGACAGCCGCATCCGAAGGATCGTCGACCGCGGTCTTGCAACGGGAGAGCCGGTAGTGGGCGGTGACAACGGCATCCTCCCACTCCTTGCCGCCTTTTTCCATCGATTCGAGGAACAGGGGTATCTCGACCACCATCCTGGCGCGTGCCAGGTCCTCCAGTTCGGCCCGCGATACCGGAGCGACCGTAAAACCACGATTGCTGATGGCGGTGACAAGGCGTTCGGCCTCTAGCCGCGACAAGGCTTCGCGCAACGGCGTCCAGCCGACGCCATAGGTGCCGCGCAGGGCACTCAGTTTGAGCGGGGCGCCCGGCATGAGGCGCGTGGTCAGGATGTCGCGCCGCAACAGCTGATAGGCGGCTTCCGTTTTTGTAGAACTCGTTTCATCGCGCATCGTGATCAATCCGTCGTCTGGCGAAAGTATATATGATATTGGGTCATAGCAACAATTATATATAATGTTTGACACCGACCGGCGGACCGACCATGATCGCCGTGGTAGCCGCGTTTCCAAGCGGCCCTGATCAAATCTGGGAGGAAATGATGTTGAAATCGAAATCCGCTTGGTTGTCGGGCTTGGCCCTGGCAGGCGCATTGATGATTAGCGCCGGCAGTGCCGCGGCCGATCAGATCCGTATCGGCATTGCCAATTTCGGCGAGCATCCGCAATTGAACGCCGCCATAGCCGGCTTCAAGAAGGCGTTGACGGATAATGGCTTCGTCGAGGGCAAGGACGTCGTCTACACGGAGAGCCACACCAATTTCGATGCATCGCTGGTGCCGCAGATGATCGCCAAGCTGCAGGCCGAGCAGCCCAAGCTGATCTACACCATCACCACGCCGGTCTCGCAGATCGCCAAGAAAGCGCTTGCCGGTTCCGGCATTCCGATCGTTTTTGCCGCGGTCACCGATCCGGTGGCGGCCAAGCTGGTGCCGTCATGGGACGCCGGAGACGAAGGCATGACCGGCGCCAGCGATCTGCAGGACGTCGCTGCCGTGATGGCCTTCACCAAGAAGCTGCTGCCGACCGCCAAGCGCTTCGGCGTGCCTTATAATCCCGGTGAGGCCAATGACGTTGCCTTGGTCGAAAAGATCAAGGCGGCGGCACCGGCCGCCGGCTTCGAGGTGGTGGAGGTCGGCATCGACAACGTCAATGACATCCAGCAACGCATCGCTTCGCTCGCCGGCAAGGCCGACGTGATCTACGGCCCGGCGTCGAACCTGATCCAGCCGGCGATCGCCGCTGTCTCCGCGGCCGCCCGCCAGGCCGGTATCCCGGTCGTCAACTCCGATGACAGTGCGGTCCGCAACGGCACCGTGCCTGCAAGCTTCGCGGTCAATTACACGCAGGTCGGCGTCAACGCCGGCAACATCGCCGCCGAGATCCTCAAGGGCAAGGACCCCAAGACGATCGCGCCGTCGCGCCCGGCCTACAAGGACCACATGGCAACGATCTCGCGCAAGGCGATGGCCGCGTTCGGCATCGAGATACCGGCTTCAATGGCCGATTGCGGCTGCATCGTCGACTAACATCGGAACTGCTGGGATGACGGCGTCGGCGCCGTCATCCCGAGGTCAGGGAGGAACGATGCTCGAGATTCGATCCGCACGCAAAGTGTTCTACAAGGGCCAGGCCGACGAGAAGGTCGCGCTGGACGGTCTCAGCCTGTCGCTGTCCACAGGCGAGTTCGGCATCGTCATCGGCTCCAACGGGGCCGGCAAGAGCAGCATGCTTAATGCCATTTCCGGCGCTCTGATCCTCGATTCCGGCCAGATTCTGATCAATGGCGCCGATGTGACTGGTATGCCGGTGCACAAGCGCGCCTCGAGACTGGCTCGCGTATTCCAGGATCCGATGCGCGGCACCGCCGCCAGCATGACGGTTGCGGAAAACATGCTGCTGGCCGATTTGCGCAGCCAAAAGCGCACCTTGCGCCCGGGGCTGAACACCACCCGGCTTGCGTCCTACAGGGAACGCCTGTCGATCCTGGGTCTCGGTCTGGAAAATCGTCTCGACACGCGCGTCGACCTGCTCTCGGGCGGGCAGCGGCAATCCTTGTCGCTGATCATGGCGGTCGGCGGATCGCCTGACTTGCTGCTGCTCGACGAACATACCGCGGCACTTGATCCGCGCACGGCCGAGATTGTCATGCAGGCGACGGTGCGCGCCGTCAGCGCGCTGAAGCTGACGACTATGATGGTGACCCACAACATGCAGCACGCCGTCGACTACGGCAGCCGCGTGATCATGCTCGACGCGGGCCGCGTCCTTCTGGAAGTTAGCGGCGAGGAGAAGGCGAGGGTCACGGTTATCGATCTGATCGGCCATTTCTCCGTCAAAACCGACCGCATGTTGCTGGCGAGCTGATCACCATGGGTTTTGTTCAGGACATTCTCGCCAGCTTCGTCGCAATCATGCCGGTCACCCTGGCGCAGAGCCTGATCCTGGCCTTGGTCGTGCTCGGGATCATGATCCCGTTTCGCATGCTGAATTTTCCCGATCTCACCAGCGAAGGCGCTTTTCCGCTGGGCGGCTGCGTCTGCGGCGTTCTCCTTGCCGCCGGCGCATCGCCGCTGATGGGCATCGCGGCCGCTCTTGTCGCCGGCTTCGCGGCGGGCTGCTGCACCGCCTTCATCCATCTGCGCTTCCGCATCCACACGCTGCTTGCGGGCATCCTGATGATGACGATGCTCTACAGCATCAATCTTCGCATCATGGGCAAGTCCAACCTGTCCGTCTTCGGTTCGCCCTCGGTGTTCGATTGGGTGCCGTTCGCGCGGGCGGGTTTCCCCGCCAGCAAGATCGTCGTCGCTGGCCTTCTCGCGCTTATTGCCTTCAAGCTGCTCTACATGTTCTTCAGGACCGAGAAGGGCACGGCCGTGCGGGCCGTGGGCGCCAATCCTGACATGGCCGAGGCGCAAGGCATCAATGTCTGGGCCGCGACCATAGGCGGTGTCGGGCTGGCGAGCGCGTTTTCGGCGTCAAGCGGCGCGCTGATGGTGCAGTCGCAGGGATTCGCCGACGTCAATATGGGGCTGGGCATCCTCATCAACGGACTTGCCGCGCTGATGATCGGCGAGGCCGTCGTCGGCAAGCAGACGGTCTGGCGGCAGCTGCTGGCGCCTTTCGCCGGCGCGATCATCTACTACCAGCTGGTGTCGTTCTGCCTTGCCGCCGGCATGCCGCCGCCCGACCTGAAGCTTGCCACGGGCCTGTTCGTGCTGGCCATGCTGGCCTTGCCCAGTCTCAAGCGCAGCCGCGGGCCGGCGCCAGCACGCGAAGCTATCCGTGAATAACCAGGGCGTGAATAATCAGGGAATGTCACAAATGATGCGTGCAACGCTCGATCTCGCAGCCGTCGAAGCCATGGACGCGGCGGACCCGCTGCGCGCCATGCGCGACCGCTTCATCTTGCCGGAAGGCGTCATCTACCTCGACGGCAATTCGCTCGGGGCCGCGGCGCCGGCCGTCTTTGACGAATTGCAGAAGGCAGCGACGCAGGAGTGGGCGCAGGACCTGATCCGTGCCTGGAACACAGCCGGCTGGTTCGACATGCCGGTCGCGCTTGGCGACCAGCTGGGACGCCTGATCGGTGCGGCGGCCGGCCAGACGGTGGTCTGCGATACGACGTCGATCAACATCTACAAAGTGCTGCATGCCGCACTCGGCATGCGGCCGGACCGCTCGGTCATCGTCGCCGAGGGCGACAGCTTTCCGACCGATCTCTACATGGCCGAAGGCGTGGCCTCGACGCGGCCCGGCACCGTGTTGCGGCTCGAGGGCGTCGACGCGCCGACCATTGAGGAACTGATCGACGAGCGTGTCGCGGTCATCCTGGTCAACCATGTCAATTACAAATCCGGCCAGCTGCGCGACATGGCGGCACTGACATGCAAGGCCCATCAGGTCGGTGCGCTGATCGTCTGGGACCTCTGCCATACGGCCGGCGCTTTACCGGTCGAGCTCGACAGCGCCAACGCCGATTTCGCCATCGGCTGCACGTATAAATACCTTAATGGCGGCCCGGGGTCGCCAGCCTTCATCTACGCCGCCGAGCGTCATCACGACAAAGTCCGGCAGCCGCTCAGCGGTTGGTGGGGCCATGCGCGACCCTTTGCCTTCGAACAGGGTTACGCGGCCGGCAGCGGCATCCGCCGGTTCCTGTGCGGCACGCAGCCTGTCTTGTCGATGCGGGCGCTGAAGGGGGCACTGGACCTTTGGGACGATGTCGATATGGCGGTGGTGCGCAAGAAGAGCATCGCGCTCACCGATCTGTTCATCCAGCTCGTCGAGACCAGATGCGGCGTCTACGGCCTGGAGCTGGAAAGCCCGCGCGACGGCAATGCGCGTGGAAGCCAGGTTTCATTCCTCCACCCCAATGGCTATCAGGTGATGCGGGCACTGATCGAGCGCGGCGTGATCGGCGATTTCCGTGCGCCGTCGACGATCCGCTTCGGCTTCACGCCGCTCTATGTCGGTTACACCGACGTATGGCAGGCGGTCGACGTACTGGAAGATATCCTGCGCACCGGCGCCTGGAAGGATGCGCGCTTCGCGGTCAAGACGACGGTGACCTGAACAATCGTCAAACAAGGGTTCAGAGCCGGGTACGGACGTTCCAGAGTTCGGGAAACAGGACGACCTCGAGCATCTTCTTGAGATAGGAGGCGCCCGATGTGCCGCCGGTGCCACGCTTCAGGCCGATGATACGTTCCACTGTGGTGACGTGGTTGAAGCGCCAGCGGCGGAAGTAGTCCTCGAAGTCGACCAGCTTCTCGGCCAATTCATAGAACATCCAGTAGCGCTGCGGATCGCGGTACACCGTCTGCCAGGCGACCAGGACTTCTTCGTTTTCCGTCCGCGTCTCGCGCCACTCCGTGCGCTTTGCGTCCGCCCCAATGTCGAAGCCGTTGCGCGCCAGAAGCAGCAGCGCTTCATCGTAGAGCGACGGCTCGGCTAGGATCGCCTCCAGCTTGGCGTTGAGGTCCGGCCGGTGCTTGTGCGGCCCGAGCATGGCGAGGTTACGGTTGCCGGCCATGAACTCGATGGCGCGATACTGCCAGGATTGGAAACCCGAGGACTGGCCGAGCGAGTCGCGGAACTCGGTGTATTCGCTGGGCGTCATCGTGCGCAGCACGTCCCAGGCATTGTTCAACTGCTCGAAAATACGGGCGACGCGCGACAGCATCTTGAAGCTCGGCTCGAGCCGATCGGCACGGATCGAACGGATCGCTGCACCGATCTCATGCAAGGCGAGCTTCATCCATAATTCCGATGTCTGGTGCTGGATGATGAACAGCATTTCGTCATGCGCCGATGACAGCGGCGCCTGCGCATCGAGCACTTTCTGCAGTTGCAGATAGTCGCTGTAGGACATGCGTTCCTTGAACGACATCTCAGCGCCTTCGGACGCCGGATCGTAGGGCTCGCTCAATTGATTTTCTCCGTGCGCAGCCGGAAGCGCTGTATCTTGCCGGTCTGGGTCTTGGGCAGGGCGGCGATGAATTTGACCGATCGCGGGTATTTATAGGGCGCGATGGTTGCCTTGACGTGGTCCTGCAGGCGCTTGACGGTCATCGCGTCTGGCGAGACACCTTGCACCAGAACGACATGCGCCTCGACGATCTGGCCGCGCTCGCCATCGTCGGCCCCGATGACAGCGCATTCGGCGACATCGGGATGCGACAGCAGCGCCGCCTCGACCTCGGGTCCGGCGATATTGTAGCCGGCGCTGACGATCATGTCGTCCGAACGCGCGGCGAAGTGGAAGAAGCCGTCCTCATCCTGCGTGAAGGTGTCGCCGGTGAGGTTCCAGCCGTCGCGCACATAGTCCTTCTGCCTGTCATCGGCCATGTAGCGGCAGCCGGTTGGCCCGCGCACCGCCAGCCGTCCGGTCTCGCCACGCGGCACCTCGTGCATGTCGCCGTCGACGATGCGGGCCTCATAGCCGCCGACCGGCTTGCCGGTCGAAGCCGGTTTCCTGTCGTCAAAGCGGTTGGAGATGAAGATGTGCAGCATTTCGGTGGCGCCGATGCCGTCGAGGATCGGCTTGCCGGTCTTTCGTGTCCACTCTTCGAAGACCGGCGCCGGCAAGGTCTCGCCGGCGGAAACGGCAACACGCAGCGATGACAGATCGGCGCCTTCGTCCATGGCCTTCAGCATGGCCCGGTAGGCGGTCGGCGCGGTGAAGGAAATGGTCGCTTTGTAGGTCTCGATGATGTGGATCATGTTGGGCGGCGTCGCCTGTTCCAGCAGTGTCGCCGCCGCGCCGAAGCGCAGGGGGAATATGGCGAGCCCGCCAAGGCCAAAGGTGAAGGCGAGCGGCGGCGAGCCGACGAAGATGTCGTCCGGCGTCACCTGCAGGACTTCACGGGCGTAGGCATCCGCGATGATCAGGAGATCGCGGTGGAAATGCATCGTCGCCTTCGGCACGCCTGTCGTGCCCGAAGTGAAGCCGAGCAGGGCGACGTCATCGCGGCCGGTGCTGACGGCGGTGAAGGTGACCGGCTTGTCGAGGGCGGCGCGGTCGAGCTCGGCGTCATGGTTGGCGGTGCCGTCGAAGCCGATCACCTGCTTCAGGAACGCACTGTCCTTGGCGCAGGCGGTCATCTCGTCCATCAGCCTGGTGTCGCAGAGCGCAGTCGTTATTTCCGCCTTGTCGACGATCTTGGTGAGTTCACCGGCGCGCAGCATCGGCATGGTGTTTACGACGACGGCGCCGACCTTGGTGGCGGCCAGCCAGCAGGCGACCATTGCCGGGTTATTGGCGGAGCGGATCAGCACCCGGTTGCCCGGCTTGACGCCATAATTCTCGACCAGCGCATGGGCGAGCCGGTTCGTCCAGTCGGACAGTTCCTTGTAGGTGCGGCGGCGGCCGTTGCCGATCAGCGCGGTGTGGTCGCCGAGACCCTTCTCGACCAGCCTGTCGGTCAGTTCGACACCGGCGTTGAGGTGTTCTGGATAGTCAAAGCCGCCGAGCAGGAAGTCAGGCCATTGGTCGGGCGGCGGCAAATGATCGCGCGTGAACGTGTCGGTATGCGCTGAAGGCCCAAGCATCTTGCGGCTGCCCCTGTCTGCCTCACGTCCATGGTGGAACAGAGCGCAGGATCGCACCAGTCGAAATTTGTTTCAAGCCTAAAATGTTTTTCGCTCGAGCATTGACGCATGACGTGGCGGCGGCCATTGCTAGTGTTGAAACGATGCCGCTTCGGGGAGGGTGCCGATGCTCGACCGTCGCATTGCCGACTGGGACAATGCCTACGCCAACGGCGCCAATATCGCCGGCAGCGACCGTTGGCCGGCCGCCTGGGCGGAACCCGCGCAAGCATTCCGAGACGTGATGTCGGCGCAGGGCCGGGCACGGCTCGACATCGCCTATGGCGACGGGCCGCGCAATCGGTTCGACCTTTTCTTTCCCGATGTCGCGCCCAGGGGACTCGTGGTGTTCATCCATGGCGGCTATTGGATGGAGACCGACAAGAGCTTGTGGTCGCACCTCGCCGGTGGCGGGGTCGGCAGCGGCTTTGCCGTGGCGATGCCGTCCTATACGCAATGCCCCGATATACGCATCGCCGGCATTGTCAGCGAAATCGGGGCGGCGATCGGCAAGGCGGCGGCCATGGTCGGGGGACCACTGATGCTGACCGGACATTCGGCCGGCGGACATCTCGCCAGCCGCATGGTGACGACATCGACGCCTTTGGCGGCCGATGTCTCGCGGCGTATACGCCATGTCGTTTCGATTTCAGGCTTGCATGATTTGCGTCCGCTGATGCGCACGGACATGAACACGGTGCTGAAAATCGACGAGAATGAGGCGCTGACGGAAAGCCCGGCACTGCTGCGGCCCATGGATGGTGTCCGCATCACCTGCTGGGCTGGCGGTGGGGAGCGTTCCGAGTTCCTGCGCCAGAATGCATTGCTGGCCAATATCTGGACCGGGCTTGGCGCCATCACCAGTGCCGTGGTCGAGCCCGATCGGCATCATTACGACGTCGTCGATGGCCTTGCCGATCCGGCCCATGCGTTGACGCGGACCTTGATCTCGGAATAGCCGAGATCATTTTTGTCTTCTTATCAGCTTATTTATGGGAAAATTCTTTAGCGCAACATCAGAACGCTACAAACGTCTCCGGCAGCGGATGCAGGGGCAAAAGGCGCGCGCACGACCAGCCCGTTGGCGTCGGCAAGCATCCTCAGCATCGAGGAATCCTGGATACCGAACGGCGTTGCCACCAGTTCGCCGTGGTATTCCCTGACCACCGCCCGCACATAATCCTGGCGCAGATCATTGGCGGGCATTGCGGTGCCCAGCCGCGCCTGACGGATGTCCTGACGGTAGGCGCGACCGCCCAGCCTTGCCAGAAGCGGCTTCAGGAACAATTGCGAGCAGACCAGGCTTGCCACCGGGTTGCCGGGCAGGCCGATGCATCTGATATCGCCGAGGCGTCCGAACATCAGCGGCTTGCCGGGACGCATGGCGATCTTCCAGAAGCCGAGCGTCATGCCTTCGCCGGTCAGCACGTCATGGATCAGGTCGTGGTCGCCGACCGAGGCGCCGCCCAGCGTAACGATGACATCGGCGCTCGCCGCGACCGCTTTCCTGACCATGCCGGCTATGGCGTCCTTGCGGTCGGCGGCGATCCCGAGATCGAGCGCGCGGGCACCGACCGAGTGTGCTGCAGCGGCGACGCCATAAGCGTTGGACGAAATAATCTGGTCAGGCCCGAGTTCGCTTCCGGGCGGCAACAGCTCGTCACCGGTAGCGATGATGGCGACCAGCGGCCGTTTCACCACGCTCACTCGGGGATGATTGGCCGATGCCACCAGCGACAGTGCCGCCGGGTCGAGCACGCGCCCCTTTTCCAGCAGCACGTCGCCCTTGGAAAAATCGAGACCGATGCGGCGGATGTTACGCCACTCTGCGGTGGGCTCGATCACCTCGATATTGCCACCGCCGATATCCCGGACATTTTCCTGGATGACGATGGTGTCGGCGCCGTCAGGCAGCGGTGCGCCGGTGAAGATGCGCACGGCCTGTGCCTGGCCGACCGTACCGTCAAAGCCACGCCCGGCCGGCGCCATGCCGATCACCGCGAGTTTCGAGGGCACCGACGCCACGTCGGCGGCACGCACTGCATAACCGTCCATGGCCGAAGCGTTGAAAGGTGGCTGGGTGCGAAGCGCCACGACGGGTTCCGCCAGCACACGATCGACAGCCTCGATGAGAGGAACGCTTTCGCCCTCCAGCGGCACGGCGCCATCAAGCAGGCGTTCGAGCGCCTCGGCGACCGGAACCAGCGCCATCAGGCACCTGCCTTATAGTCGCCAGACTTGCCGCCGGTTTTTTCGACCAGCCGGATACCTGAGATGACCATGGCGCGGTCCACCGCCTTTGCCATGTCGTAGATGGTCAGGCAGGCCACGGACGCGGCGGTCAGCGCCTCCATTTCGACCCCGGTCTTGCCGGTGACGCGCGCCAGGGCAGTGACCTTCAGGCCTGGCAGCGCATGATCAGGCTCAATGTCGACGGAAACCTTGGTCAGCAGCAGGGGGTGGCAGAGCGGGATCAATTCATGCGTCTTCTTCGCCGCCATGATGCCGGCGATGCGCGCGGTGCCGAGCACATCGCCTTTCTTGGCATTGCCGGCAAGGATGGTCTTCAACGTCTCTGGCTGCATCGAGACGAAACCCTCGGCAATCGCGGTGCGCGTCGTCTCGTCCTTGTCGCCGACATCGACCATGTTGGCCTCGCCGTGCGCGCCGAGATGAGTGAGGCCGGCCGCCATCGTCAAATCGCCATAGAACGACGTGCGTCCATTCGGACGCACAAAGTGCGTTCTATCACTTTGACTCTATGCATCGTGCTCTCCGAAAATCGATTCCGATTTTCGGGCCGACCCATCGGACGCCTTGCCCGTGAGCAGCGAGCGTGTTGCAGCGGTCACGTCCCGTTGGCGCATCAAGCTCTCGCCCACCAGGAAGGCGCCGATGTCCATCCTCTGCAGCCTAAGACAATCGTCATGGGAGAAAATGCCGCTTTCGCTGACCAGCAAATGACCGCCCGGCACCATCGCCCGCAGCCGCTCCGAGGTATCGAGGCTGGTCTCGAATGTCCGCAGGTTGCGGTTGTTGATGCCGATCAATTGCGATGACAGTTTCAGCGCGCGCTCCGTCTCGGCTTCGTCGTGCACCTCGATCAGGGCATCCATGCCGAGCTCGAATGCGGTCGATTCGAGTTCGCTTGCCATGGCGTCATCGACGCTGGCCATGATGATCAAAATGGCATCCGCGCCCCAGGCCCGCGCCTCGTGAACCTGGTAGGGGTCGAACAGGAAATCCTTGCGCAGGGCGGGCAGCGTCACGGCGGCTCGCGCCTTGGTCAGAAACTCCGGTGCGCCCTGAAAGGAGGGCGCATCGGTCAGCACGGAAAGACAGGCCGCGCCTCCCTTTTCATAGGCCTTGGCCAGACTCGGCGGATCGAAATCGGCACGGATCAACCCTTTGGACGGACTTGCCTTCTTGATCTCGGCGATCAGTGCAAAGCCGCCCGATCTGCGCTTCGCTTCGAGCGCGGCGAGGAACCCGCGCGGTGCGTCGGCGTCTTTTGCGCGCGCCTTGATCTCGGCCAGCGGCAGGCGTGCCTTGGCGGCGGCTATCTCGTCGCGCTTGTAGGCTTCGATCTTGCGCAAAATGTCAGACACGGTTCACCCGTTCGAAATTTCGACCAGCCGGTCGAGCACCTGCAGCGCCCGGCCGCTGTCGATCGCCTGCGCGGCGATGTCGATGCCGTCGCCGAGTGTCGTCGCCTTGCCCGCAATCACCAGTCCGGCGCCGGCATTCATCAACACCGTGTCGCGGTAGGCGCCGGCGGCGCCGCCCAGCATGTCGCGCAAGGCCTTGGCATTATAGGCGGCATCACCGCCGCGCAGCTCACCCTTGGTATGGCGCTTTAGTCCAACCTCTTCCGGGGTCAGCGTAAAGCTGCGGATTTCGCCGCCAACCAGTTCGGCGACCTGCGTCTCGCCTGTGGTGGTGATCTCGTCATAGCCATCGCCATGGGCGACCCAGGCATGCTCGGTGCCGAGCGCCTTCAGCGTTTCGGCCACCGGCATGATCCATTCCGGCATGAACACGCCGACCATCTGCCGCTTGACGCTGGCCGGGTTGGAAAGCGGGCCGAGCAGGTTGAAGATGGTGCGCGTGCCAAGCTCGCCCCGAACCGGACCGACATGCTTCATCGCGGGATGGTGCGCCGGCGCGAACATGAAGCCGACACCGGCTTCATGGATGCATTTGCCGATAATCTCCGGCGCAATGTCGATCTTGACGCCGAGGGCAATCAGCACGTCGGCCGCGCCGGTCAGCGAGGACAGGCCACGATTGCCGTGCTTGGCGACAGGCACGCCGCTGCCGGCAATGACAAAGGCGGAGGCCGTCGAGATGTTGACCGAGTGCGAATTGTCGCCGCCGGTGCCGACGATGTCGATGGCGCCGTCAGGGGCATCGACGCGAAGCATCTTGGCGCGCATCGTGGCGACAGCGCCCGAAATCTCGTTCACCGTCTCGCCGCGCACACGCAGCGCCATCAGGAAGCCGCCGATCTGCCCTGGGGTCGCATCGCCCGACATGATGATGTCGAAGGCCTCGCAGGCCTCCTCGAAGGACAGGGCAGTGCCGGTCGCGACCTTGGCGATATGGGTTTTCAGCGCGCTCATCTCGTCGAGGCTTGGGCAACGGCGGCCTGGTCGATGCGGACGTCGTACTGCGTCTGCAACTGCGCCACCAATTGGTCGAGCAGGTCGTCGGACATGCCAGAGGTGAATGATTTCTGCGCGTCGTCCGGCACCGAGCTGGCGTCGGCGCCGGCCGGTTCGAACACTTCGGCGACCTTGAACAGGATCTGGCCGTCGCCGGTGGGCGAGGGGATCAAGCCGGTGCCGCCTTCGCCGACCCCGAACATCACGGCGGCGCCCTCCTTGCCGAAATCGGCATCATCGGCTTCGCGCTTCAGGCCGCGCTTGGTCTGCTTTTCCAGCTTGAGGTCACCGGCGATGACGTCGAGCGTGGCGCCGGCCTTGAGGCGCTTCTCGAGTTCGTCCGCCTTGGCGGCGAGCCGCTTGGTGGTCTCGGCCGCCGTCCAGTCGGCGACAACTTTCTGGCGCACCTCGTCAAGAGTGCGGTCGCGGGCCGGTGTGATCGAACCGACCTCATAGAAGACGAAGCCGTTGTCCGCGGTGGTCAGCGCCTCGTTTTCGGTGTTGGGTTCCGCATCAAAGACGGCCTTGATCAGCGACGGTGATTCCGGCAGGTCCTTGACGATGGAGCCATCGGGCCTCAGGCCATTGCGATCGATGGCGTCGACGGTGATGTCCTTAAGCTTCAATTTGGCGGCCGCGTCGGCCAGAGAACTGCCCGATGCACGGGTGTCCTCATAATTGTCGTGCACATCCAAAAGGATGCGGCTTGCCTCGCCCAGCGCCAGGTCCTTGCGGATCTGGTCGGACACTTCGGCGAGCGGCTTTACCACCTCGGGCTTGATCTCGGTCACGCGCAACAGCACCGGGCCGAAGGTGCCCTGAACGACCTGGCTGACTTCATTGACGTTGAGCGCGAAGGCGGCATCGGCAACCGCCTTGTCGGCGATCTTGTCCTTGGCGAGCGTGCCAAGCAGCGTGTCGGCCGGGGTTTTGCCTTCGGCGATCACCAGTTTGTCGAAGGTGGCGCCGGCCTTGAGCGAATCGAGCGCTGCCTTGGCCGCATCCGGCGTCTTGAACACAAGCTGCTCGATGGTGCGCATTTCGGGCGTGGTGTAGCGTGCCTTGTTCTTGTTGTAGTCGTCACTGACCTGCTGGTCGGTGACCGCGGTCGTGTCCATGATGTCCACCGGTTCCAGGCGGACATAGGAAAATTTGCGGTATTCAGGTGCGGCGTAGGTTTTCTTGTTGGCCTCGAAATAGGCCTTGAGCACGCTGTCGCTCGGCGCTTCGATCGGCTCGACCAGCGTCTTTGGCAATGTCAAATAGTCGACGGTGCGGTCTTCACCGCGGTAGAGCGCGACCGCCTTGAAGAACGTGTCCGGCGCCTTGAGGCCGTCCGAGACCGCTTCGACGATCTGCTGGCGCACCGCCACCTGGGCGCGGTTCTTCAGGTAATCCTCGGGCCGCATGCCGACTTCGTGCAGCATGTAGTCGAATGTCCTTCGGTCGAACTGACCGCCAGGACCCTTGAAAGCCGGATCTTCGCGGGTGAGTTCGGCCAGCCGGTCCTTGGACAGGCCGAGGCCCAGCTTGCGTGCCTGTTCGTCGAGAACGGCACCGGAAACGAGTTGCGCCAGCACCTGGTTGTCGATGCCGAGCGCCTTTGCCTGTTCATGAGTGAGGCGCTGACCGAACTGCTGCGACATGACGGCGAGCTGGCGGTCATATGCAAGGCGGTATTCGTTGATCGATACCTTGGTGCCGCCGGCCGTTATCACCGAATCGTGGCCCGCAAGGCCGCCCATCAGCCGTCCGGAGATGCCCCACGCGGCGAAACTGACCACCAGCAGCGAAAGCAATGTCTTCGCGACCCAGGTACCTGCCGCGCTTCTCAATATACCAAGCATGGTTACTTCCGATTTATGCGCATTTTCGCATGCGCCGAGTTTGAAACAAGCGCAATAGCGCCCTTCCGGTCCACTGTCGATTGCTTTGTGGCCTGATTTTGGTAGTGAGGGCCAGAGCCTGATATCGCCCGGAGAAGCACACCATGACGCCAGGAATTCGCCCGCTTGTCGCCGGCAACTGGAAAATGAACGGCACCAGCGCCTCGCTGAACGAGCTCAGGATGATCGGTAACGGTTTCATGAGCGGGCTCGACGCCGAGACCGAAGCACTGGTCTGTGTTCCCGCGACGCTGCTTTCCCATGCCGCCGAGATCCTGTCACGCACGCCGGTCCATGCCGGCGGCGAGGACTGCCATAGCAAGGAGAGCGGCGCCTATACCGGCTGCATTTCCGCGGAGATGCTGAAGGACGCGGGCGCGAGCCATGTCATTGTCGGTCATTCCGAATGCCGCGAACAAAGCGGCGAGGACGACGCCACGGTCCAGGCCAAGGCCACCGCGGCCTGGCGTGCCGGGCTGGTGGCCATTGTTTGCATCGGCGAGACGCGGCAGGAGCGTGAGGCTGGAGCCACGCTGGAGGTGCTGTCGCGCCAGGTGGCTGGCTCGGTGCCGCCAAGTGCCACGCCATCCAACACCGTCATTGCCTATGAGCCGGTTTGGGCGATCGGCACCGGCTTGACGCCAACCGCGGCCGATGTGGCCGAAGCGCATGCGCATATCCGCGAAAAGCTGTCGGAAAAACTCGGCGCCGCCGCCGCCAGGATGCGCATTCTCTATGGCGGCTCGGTCAAGCCGTCCAACGCGGTGGAGCTGCTGGGCGTCCGGAATGTCGATGGCGCGCTGGTCGGCGGCGCCAGCCTGAAAGCGGCTGATTTCCTGGGTATCGCCGAAGCCTATCGCAGCATTGCAGGCTGAGAGTCACGAGGGTGGGCGGGTCTCGTCCCGTCCAAATTCGTTGCAAAGGGCGCGTTGCTTCCCATATTCCGGCCACGGGCTTGGAAATGCCGTGAAAGCATTGTATTGAGCCGCCTCCAATTCACCGGTCGTGTCCGCGGCCGGGCAAGGCCTTGCCAGGATAAACTATGCAAACCGTACTGATCGTCATCCATCTCATGGTCGTACTCGCCCTTGTCGGCGTGGTGCTGCTGCAGCGCTCCGAAGGCGGCGGCCTCGGCATTGGTGGCGGATCGGGCTTCATGACTGCACGCGGCGCCGCCAACGCTTTGACCCGGGCGACGGCGATCCTGGCGGCTGCGTTCTTTGTGACGTCGCTGACCTTGTCGATCATCGCCCGCTACGGCGAGAAACCGATCGACATTCTCGATCGGGTTCCCACGACCTCGGACGGCAAGGGCGTGCTCAACCAACTGCCGGGTAAGACCACGCCGGCACCGGCCGGCAACGCTACGCCGACGCCGCCGTCCGGAAACGACGCCGCGGCAAAGCCTCCGGCAACGGCCCCGGCCACGGCACCCGCCGCCGGCTCGACGCCGCCGGCGACCAATGGGACCACCAACACCGCACCGGCGGCGCCTCAGGTTCCGAACCAGTAACTTCCACTTTTCCAAAACCGCGATCTGTGATCGTTTGAACACAGTCGCGGCAAATGCTGCGCGATCACGAAGATTCGACGGGCAGCGGTGCGGTCTCGCGCTTGAGGCATCCGCGCTTATTCGACTATAGATTGCACGCGGCATTTTCGGCGTCCTTGGGGGACGCCGGGCGACGCCGTGGGCAACAAGCATTGAACGATCGGATCTTCGCCATGCAGCTTCGCAGCTTCATTTTCCTGGGACTTTGCGCCGCAATCGGCATGAGTTCCCCGGCCTTCGCCGGCATGCCGGCAAATATAGCCGCACAACAGTCGGTGTCGCTTGAAAAGACCGACGCCATCCCCGTCGCGGCCAAGAGCGATGCGGCGCAGTTGAAGCTTCTCAAAAAGAAGAAAACCCCGACACCGGACGACCTCGCCCAGATCAAGAAGATCGAGGCCAAGATCGCCGCTGGCAAGGAAGACGCCAAAGTCAAGGCGCTCGAAGCCCGGAAGCTGGCGATGCGCGAGGCAGCCAAAGCCAGGGCTGACGCGGATCGGAAGGCATTCCTGGCCAGCAAGGGTCAGAAAGCACCGGCAACCGAAGTGGCCGATGCCAAGCCGGCCAAGAAGACCATCAAGATTATCGAGCCGATTGAACCGGTCACGCCTATCCAGTCGGCCGAGCCTGTCCCGGCCGAGGTGATGAATGTCGCTTTGACCGGTAACAATGGCGAATTGCGCAGCGAGGTGGTCGGCGGCCAGAAGCAGTCAAGCGGCGGCCTGTTCGCCGGTCTGTTCGGTGGAACCTCATCCGGCTCATCGATCAGCTATCTGCCCGAGACACGCGCGCTCGACTCGGCACTTGCCCAGAAGAATGCCAAGAAGCCGTTCAAGGTGAAGCCGGAATTCGTGCCTCAGGACGTGGAATTCACGGGCTACGATGCCGGCACGATCGTCATCGACACCAGTGCTCGCCGGCTCTATCTCGTCGAATCATCGACCACCGCACGCCGCTACGCCATCGCGGTCGGCCGCGAAGGCCTGCAGTTCAAGGGCACGGTCGCGGTCGGCGACAAGCAGGAATGGCCGCGCTGGATCCCGACGCTCGACATGCAGAAGCGCGAGCCCAAGCACTACGGCCAGTACAAGGACGGCATGGCCGGCGGCGGCCAGAACCCGCTCGGCGCACGCGCCATCTATCTCTATGACGGCAAGAAGGACACGCATCTGCGTATCCACGGCACCATCGCGCCGCAGTCGATCGGCACCAGTGCCTCCAATGGCTGCTTCCGCATGATGAACGAGCACGTCATGGATCTCTACAGCCGCGTCCGGGTCGGCACCAAAGTCGTCATCATCTGACGTTTCCATCATCATGCCGAAAGGGCCGGCTCAGCCGGCCCTTTTGTTTTGCTTAAGGTCCCGCTCAAACCTGTTTGGTCGTGATCTTGTCCAAAAACCGAATTCCACTTTTCGGGATCATGGTCCGAGCGCCTTTTTGGGAAAAAGCCTTCGCGGCGGTTTTTTCTCTGGCGGAATCAATCCGGCCGCGTTAAGCGATGACTCCCATGGCGCGATATGTATTCATCACAGGCGGCGTGGTTTCCTCACTTGGAAAAGGCATTGCCGCAGCGGCCCTTGGGGCTCTCCTGCAGGCGCGAGGCTATCGCGCACGCATCAAAAAACTCGACCCCTACCTCAATGTCGATCCCGGCACGATGTCGCCGTACCAGCATGGCGAAGTGTTCGTCACCGATGACGGGGCCGAAACCGACCTCGACCTTGGCCATTACGAGCGCTTCACCGGCCGTTCCGCCAACCAGCAGGACAACATCACGACCGGGCGTATCTACAAGAATATCATCGAGCGCGAGCGGCGTGGCGACTATCTCGGCGCGACCGTGCAGGTCATCCCGCACGTTACCGATGAAATCAAGAACTTCGTCCTCGACGGCAATGACGACTATGATTTCGTGCTGTGCGAAATCGGCGGCACGGTCGGCGACATCGAGGCGATGCCGTTCCTCGAAGCCATCCGCCAGCTCGGCAACGATCTGCCGCGCAACAACGCCGTCTATGTCCACCTGACCTTGATGCCCTATATCCCGACGGCGGGTGAGCTGAAGACCAAGCCGACGCAGCATTCGGTCAAGGAATTGCGCGGCATCGGCATTGCGCCGGATATTCTTCTGGTGCGCGCCGACCGCGCCATTCCCAAGGAAGAGCGCCGCAAACTGTCGCTGTTCTGTAATGTCAGGGAAAGCGCCGTCATCCAGGCGCTCGACGTGCCGCATATCTACGACGTGCCTATGGCCTACCACAAGGAAGGTCTCGATTCGGAGGTGCTGGCCGCCTTCGGCATCGACCCGGCGCCCAAGCCGCGCATGGAGCCATGGCAGGCTGTCTCCAACCGCATCCATAATCCGGAGGGCGAGGTCACCATCGCCATCGTCGGCAAGTATACCGGCCTCAAGGATGCCTACAAATCGCTGATCGAGGCGCTTTCGCATGGCGGGCTGGCCAACCACGTCAAGGTGAAGCTCGACTGGATCGAATCGGAAATCTTCGAAAAGGAAGACCCGACGCCTTGGCTGGAGAAGGTGCACGGCATCCTCGTGCCCGGCGGTTTCGGCGAGCGTGGCTCCGAAGGCAAGATCCTGGCGGCGAAGTTCGCACGCGAGCGCAAGGTGCCGTATTTCGGCATCTGCTTCGGCATGCAGATGGCCTGTATCGAGGCGGCACGCTCGCTGGCCGGTGTCGAACATGCCTCATCGACCGAGTTCGGCCCCACCAAGGAACCAGTCGTCGGTTTGATGACCGAATGGCTGAAGGGCAACATGCTGGAAAAGCGCAGGGCGAGCGGCGATCTCGGCGGCACCATGCGGCTCGGCGCCTATCAGGCCGAGCTCGCCAAAGGCTCGAAGATCGCCGATATCTACGGCGACACCCAAATTTCCGAACGTCACCGGCACCGCTACGAGGTCAATATCGACTACAAGAAGCGCCTGGAGGATTGCGGGCTGGTCTTTGCCGGCATGTCGCCCGACGGTGTGCTGCCGGAGACGGTCGAGTATCCCGACCATCCCTGGTTCATCGGCGTGCAATATCACCCCGAGCTGAAGAGCCGGCCACTCGATCCGCATCCGCTGTTCGCCAGCTTCATCGAGGCGGCGGTGGAGCAGAGCCGGCTGGTCTGATCGCTACAATGCGGACCTATGTGGCGCTTCTCTACAGCATCACCCTGGGAGAGGGGCGGCGGGTCGTCATGTCCGATCTCAAGACGATGGCGGAAGGCCTCGGCCTGAAGAATGCCCGCACCTTGGTGGCGACCGGCAACCTGGTTTTCGAGAGCGAAAAGATCTCGATCGCCGGACTTGAGAAGCGGCTGGAATCCGCCTTCGAACAGACCTTTGGCCGCCATGTCGACATCATCATCCGCGCCGCCGGAGACTGGCGCAAACTCGCAAGCGGCAATCCATTCCCGACCGAGTCGGTGGAAGCCGGCGACCAGGTCGCGGTGCGCGTGATGCGCAAACCCGTGGCCGAGGATGCCATATCGGGCCTTCA
Organism: Mesorhizobium sp. B2-3-13; assembly: GCF_006442195.1. Classification (NCBI taxonomy): domain Bacteria; kingdom Pseudomonadati; phylum Pseudomonadota; class Alphaproteobacteria; order Hyphomicrobiales; family Phyllobacteriaceae; genus Mesorhizobium; species Mesorhizobium sp. B2-3-13. The sequence goes on along the minus strand of NZ_VFVQ01000007.1, from coordinate 180,296 downwards.
GGCCTATGCCGCAGCGGACGAGAAGGTGCTTCTGGTCGGCGGCGACATCTGGGTCGTCTTTTCACGGGAGAGGTCTAGCTCGCGGCTGCTCGCGGCCGCAAATCACAAACGCATGGGCATCGGAACCTCGCGCAACTGGAACACGGTGCGCAAGCTGGCCGAGATGATAAGAGCATAAATCTGGGGCGGCGTTGCGCCGCCCCAGAGAAGTTCGTCAGGCTTTTGCTATCTTGGCGCCTGCACCCAGGGCGGCGGTGCGCAGCACGTAGTAGATGACGCCGGCGATCGCCACGCCGAAGAACCAGCCATAGACGCCCCACCAGGACGGTAGCCAGTTGGTGAAGTTCGGCAGGATCGACGAGAAGACGGCGCCGATGCCGGCGGCTATGAAGGCATTGACATGCCAGCCACCCTGGAAGCGGAACTCGCCGTCCTCGCGATACAGCGCCTCGACGTCGACCTCGCCCTTCCGGATCAGATAGTAATCGACCATCATCACGCCGAAGATCGGTCCCATCGTCGCGCCGATGACGTTGACGAAAGAGGCGGCACTGCCTTCCCACGGTGCGAACGGATAGAGCACAAGCGCGATGACAGCGGCGATGTAGCCGCCCTTCTTGAAGTCGATCTGCCGCGGGAAGACGTTGGAGAAGTCGAAGGCCGGCGACACGAAGTTGGCCACGACGTTAATGCCAAGCGTCGCCACCGCGAAGGTCAGGGCGGCAAGGGCAGCCAGGAACCAGCTGTCGAACTTGGCCGAGATCTGGTCGGGGTGCAGCAGCACCTCATGGTAAACGTCGTAGGCGGCAATGGTGGTGACGCCGGCGACCAGCGAGAACAGGATCAGGTTGATCGGCAGACCCCAGATATTGCCCTTGCGCAGCGCCGCCTGATCGGGCGCATAGCGGGCGAAATCGCAGAAATTGAGATAGAGCGCCGAAAAATACGTCACCCAGATCGCGGCGACCGCGAACAGCGACGTCCACGAGCCCGGCGTTCCAGGCACGCCGGCATCCTTGGTCTTTTCCAGAAGCACGTCCATCGGGATGTCGCTGGTGAAGGCGAAGGTTCCGGATTTGACGCAGAGATAGATGGCCAGGAGCAGCATCATCACCCAGACGGCTGGTCCCGCCCAATCCTGGAACCGGCGCACCGTTTCCATGCCTTTCTGGATGATGAGCAGTTGCAGGGCCCATATGACCACGAAGCAGATCACCTCCAGGCCGGAATGGCCGAGGAAATGGGTGTTGGCGTTGAAGTCGGCGAACCATTGCGAGCGGATCAGCAATGCAACGATGGCGCCGGAGGCGGCGGCGGTCTGCGCGCCATACCAGAAGCAGGCGACGATGGCGCGCACCAGTGCCGGAATGTTGGCGCCCCAGATGCCGAAGGAGGCGCGGGCGAGCACGGGGTAGGGCACACCGGTCTTCACACCGGCATAGCCGACCATGTTCATCAGCGCGTAAATGATCAGCGAGCCGATGCCGATGGCGATGATGAAATTGACGAAGCCGCCACAGAACAGAAACAGGCTGGCGGCGAGGTAGTAGCCCCACAGGCTATGGACGTCCGACGTCCAGACGTTGAAGATCGAGAACGGTCCCCAGTTTCGAACCTTGGCAGGAGCGAGGTCTTCATTATACAGGTCAGGCGATGCGCCTTGTATCGTCATTGCAATGTCCCCTTCTTGCAGCACGCGCCCTCACGCGTTGACCGGGGAGGTTACGCCTGACGCAGGGGAACCGGCAAGCAGTCGATTTGCCGGCTTTGACCTTAAAGATATTCAATGCGAACCGCGATTATCGACGGGGCGATGATGGTGAGCCGCTTTTGAAAAGGCCTGCCTGTTGATTCGAGTTCTCGATCCACGGCCTGAATCTGGACGAACCCGTGTTCACAACATCTGTCTGCAAGCGGAGCTGCCTAGGCGATGGCCATCACCCGCTTATGGTCCTCGACTTCGGAAAGCAGCCAGTCCTGAAAGAGGCCGGTACCCGGCTTGTTGCCGATGCTGCGGCGCTGATGCAGGTAGATGCCCGCCGGATAGGTATGGCGGGCGCTGAACGAGGCGACCAGCTTGCCCTGCTGCAGCAGATCCTGGGCTGTCCGTGGTGCGTCAGGTCTCGACCCGCATCGCGGTCATGTATCTCGGCTCGATCGTCGAGGAAGGACCAGCGGAAGAGGTGTTTTCAGCCCCGGCTCATCCTTACAGCCAGGCGCTGATCTCGGCCGTTCCCGTCGTGGAGACGACACCCAGCGGGACGAGAAGGCGCATTATCCTTACGGGCGATGTGCCGAGCCCGCTCAATCCGCCATCCGGGTGTCGGTTCCACCCCCGATGCCCGATAGCGGTTGGGCGCTGCCGTTCGGAGCGGCCGGATCTGAGGGAGTACCGACCCGGCCGCAAAGCGGCCTGCCACTTCCCGACGACATAGCCGATATCGCTCATCGTCCGACCGCCAGATTTTTCAAAATTCTGTGTTCCGCGTGGAACCAACCACCGGACGGCGCGTTTCATGGGGTTCGATCGAGCACATCTCGATCGACCGGAGGAAACAATGGACTACCTGCATTTCTTTTCGCCCGTGCGGATATCGCGCGGGCAGGGACACCCTGTAGAAGAAGTGGATAGTGTCGCCGAGGCGATGGTTTTCTTGCGTAAATGGCCGAAGGGACGGCGTGGGCCCGTGTATCAGTGTGCACTGAATTGCTGCTCGGCCGCCCTGTCGGGACAGATGTCGGCGGAGGAAGCAAGAAAGGCGTTCACCGGCTTTGCCCGGATCACGCGGCTTCTGGACGATGACATGGCTCTGCCGATAGGCAACGACAGCAAGGCGAGCATACACGCGCTGCGGCGGTAGCCGTCCACGGCCTTTACTGCTGGCGGATCGCGCCCGTTGCGGGCGCGATGTCGCTGTTTGCGCTTCGGGGCAAACCGTCCCACCATCCGGTCACCAATCGACACCGCATCGATCGATCACCCAGAGCCATGATCCATCCGTTTGCCGGCGGGCGACCTAGCTTGTCACATCACCGTCCGGAAAGCGGGTCGACGTCAGCGCCGGATCACCGCTGACCAGCGCCGCAGGCTGCTCGCCGACGGCAAACTTACGACCGAAGGCGGTGACGTCGGCATAGTAGCTGCGGATGGCTTCGTAGCCGCGCAGAAACCGTCCACCGCCACAGTCGATCACCGCATCCGGTTGGAACAGCGAGGCCCGATCTCGCTGAATCTGCAGGAATTGGAGTCGCTGATTGCACGGCAATATGCGGGCGACGCGTCGACCGGAATCCCGTCTCCCTAAGCAGGTATCAGGATGGCGATGCGATGTATGCCGACCACCTTGCTTGTGTTAGTCGCCTCGTCGGTCTTGCCCTTGGCGCAAGTGTACATGTCGCCTTCCTTCAGCTTGAATTCCTTGTCCGCTTTCTTGATCGTGAATTCACCGGCGGTAATCGTGCAGACCATGTCGTTGTCCATCACGGTTTGAGGAGCGTGTGCGCCGGGTTGAAAGACCACGTCGACAATCGAGATGCTCTTGTAGGCGGGAATGTCGGCGTTCCCGGTGCCGACCTCCACCACCCTTATGCCGGGAGCAATCTCCTTGCCGTCTTTCGGGCCGTATTTCTTGGTCTTTGCATGCGCAGTCAGGGCGAATAGAGGGGTTGCCGCCGCGGCCGTGAGGCCAAGGGCAATTGCAGATCTGCGATTCATGCTTTCCTCCCATATGTTGGTCGCACAACAATGTGAGCGACAGCTAATATTACTCCTTTCCCATATGATTTTAAATGACCGTGATGGCGCCATGGCATTTCTGCCGCCTCATGATCGACCAATGCAGCTTGTGCGGGCAGGGGGCGTGTGCACTATCTGTGCACAGAAAAGACTGATGCCTCACGTCACAGTGAGCACAGTCGCAGAAGATGGTTTTTGGAACGGCTGCGGGACCAAGTTCCGCAGTTCTTCTCCTTGGGTATTGGACGGACGGAGATCGAAAAAGCTAATGAAATGAATAGTGTATATCACAAACTTGCCATTGCGCCCATGATGGACTGGACAGACAAGTAAATAAAATTAGATGGTTATGAGAGCACGTGTGCAAAAATCGCACACGAAACTTCTGCTTCTCTTCTTTTTTCGTTCCCACGACGGAGCCGCCGACATTCCTTTTTTGACGCTCTTCTGCCGACGATATTGACCGCTCCATGCTGATGTTCGCTGCGATATCCGTGGGCCTCGTTGTCCTCTGCGGCGTCCAGTTTGCCTGGGGGACTTTCGGACCCGAGTGCGCTGAGAAACGCGGAAATTGTGGTCGTCATGATTTTCTCCAAGGCAAGCAGCGACGAGGGCTGCAACATTGCCGCGATAACCTTTGCGGCGTTGTGGTTTCTGGGTCTTGGGAAAGATTGCTGTGTTGCCGCTATCGATGCCGATCATCGTCCCACACCGCGTCCTTGATGCAGCGGATTCATTCCCTAGTTAATTCCGTGGGCACCGTATTCGCGAGTTTCTGCCTTGGGGCAGCGGCGGTTTAGACGTTCTGACCGCATGCCGCGCAAGGACGGCTGGGCTGAGGCACATTTGGAGACTGCCGTGCGTCGATCCCTTGGATTCAGCTTGGCTTATTTTGCATTCGCGTGCTCGATCGCGGCAGCTTGCGCTGGAACTGCAGCCGCCGGCCCGCACGGCGGAGGGCATGACGGTGGCGGCCATCAGGGTGATAACGGGGGTCATGGCAGCCATGACAACGGCGGCAACGGCAAAGGTAAGGGCAAAGGACCTGCCGGCGATCCCGGCGATCCTGTGGGAAACAGCGGCAGTCCGCCGTCGACCAATGACGGGATCAGCACCACTCCAACGGCCTCAATACCGTCAACTCCAGCTGACATTGTCGACCGGTCCACAGACGGCGGACATTCGCTCGACCTCCCGCCCGCCCTGCAGCCTCTCGAAGACAACACTGTTCTATCAGCGGTCCACCCGATCGAAGCGCTGCCCGGTGTCCCGGATAAGGTCGTTCGCGCCTGTCAGGACGCAATCGAGCAGGCCGCCGCCAAGTTTGGCGCGGCCAGTGTGCGCGTCAGCAGCGCAGGTTCCATACGTCGGCTGAGCCAACGTAAGATCTCGGCCCCTGTTCAGGTCAGCATCGACTATATGCATCAGGGACGGGTGGAGACGCGTCAGGCGCCGGTCGGGTGCGAATTGAACGCGAAAGGCAGCGTGATCGGTCTGACATAGCGCAGAGCGCGGAACTCCTTGCGAATTCATTCCGCTTTTCCCGGCCTCCGTGTGTTGCGAATGGTGCAAGCCAATGAATGGACCCTTCATCGTCGTCGCAATCGTTTGGAATTCAATCCGACGTCGGGTGTATTGGCCGGAGGGCAAAGGGAAGCGTGATAGTACGCACGCGGATCACCCGCGAGGAGTTGCGAAGCTTGCTGCGCGTAGTCGTCTTCTGGCTGACAGCTTTCACCTGACCGGTGCCGTCCGATGCGCGGCCAGAGCGCGGCTGCAGCGGCGGCTCAATTTGCGCGCTGCGGCGCTCAGCCCTGAGCTTGTCATTGTCCGCGCGTTTGGCAGCCAGGTCGCGGGCCAGAGAAACAGTGGCTTCGCGTTGGTTGTCCAGAGCTTCGTTCAGCCTGGTGACCTGTCCTGAAAGTGTTGGAGACGTGCCGCGCTCGAGGCGGGCTTTATCGAGATCCTCATGGGTCGATACTGCGGAAGCGCGTTCTCGTGTCAGAGCCTGCGTCGCTTCGGCTGCAGTCTGCTCCGCACGCTCTCTTGCTGAGACAGCCCTGGCTCGTTCCTGTTCAGCCGCGTCGCGCTCGAGGCGGGCTTTATCGAGGTCTTCCTTGGTCGATGCTACGGAAGCGCGCGCCAGGGCGAGAGCTTGCGCCGTCACGGCTGCGGTCTGCTCCGCACGCTCTTTTGCTGAGACAGCCTTGACTCGTTCCTGTTCAGCCGCGTCGCGCTCGAGGCGGGCTTTATCGAGGTCCTCACGGATCGATGCTGCGGAAGCGCGTTCTCGTGTCAGAGCCTGCGCCGTCTGGGCTGCGGTCTGCTCCGCACGCTCTTTTGCTGAGACAGCCTTGGCTCGTTCCTGTTCAGCCGCGTCGCGCTCGAGGCGGGCTTTGTCGAGATCCTCACGAGTCGATGCTGCGGAAGCGCGTTCCCGGGCGAGGGCCTGCGCAGTCTGGGTTGCGGTCTGCTCCACCCGTCCTCTCGCTGTGGCTGCACCGGTTCGTTCCCGCTCAGCCGTATCCGCGATCGCGGCCTTGGACAGTTCCATTGCGGCGAGGTCGCCACGAAGGTCCTTCGACTTCCGGCGCTCGTCGTCAAGCACTCCGTTCACTTGCGCAAGCGAGGCCTTGGCACTGGCGCGGTCCTCGGCGGCCGTGGCCTCAAGTTGTGAAATTTGTGCCCGCGCTTGGGATAGGTCGCGCGCCATCAGTTCGGTTCGCTGACGCTCCAGATGAGCAGCCGGCATCTGCGTAACGACATAGTTGATGCTCTCGCCCAGCAGCCTGCGAGCGTCTCCCGCAATGCGCTGCAATGCGCCATACGTGCGGGCTGCCGCGAGTTCGTTGCGCAGACGCTCCCCGTATGCGTTGTCGGCTGCTGCCATGCTTGTCCTCAGGACGTCGACCTGCTTGCGCGATTCCAAGAGCTCACTCTGCAGAGAGGCGCTTCTGGCGCGCTCTTCTTCCACAGCTCGGTGCTCCTGGCCGGCCAGATCCCTCGCAGCGGATGCCTGAGCACGAGCAGCCTCGACTTCAGCGTTGGCAGCCGCGAGGTCCGGGCCAGGCGCTTCAGTATTCGTACGCCCGCCGCCCTGGGCTGGTCCCTCCATATCCAATGCAGCACTCGCCGGAACCGCGAAGGATCGCGAAAGATCGGGCGGGGAGGGATTCTGGGCTTGCGAAATGGCGGGGGCGCTTTCGACCCAATTTGGTCTCGTCATCGTATAGCCAAGCGGCACGGCCAGGCAGACTGTGGCGATGCCCAGGCGTGATACAAGACCGATAGGCCAGCGAACACGAGGAGGAGGGGGCGTAGCGATGTTGGTCGGGGAAGCGAAAGCATCGGGCAGGTCGCCTGGCGAACTCTCATAAGCTTCGGAGATCATCTCGAAATGCTCGATTCGCACCCCCAACTGACGGTAGTTTGCATCCTGAGGCCGGGCATCCGCATCCGAGGGCACGACAGCCTGAGAAGAACCAGATCCGGTTGCAAGATCGATCGGGCGTTCCCAGACCCAAGAAACCTCATCGAGAGGAACAGGCTTGCATTCTTTCAGGTAGGCATTTGGATTCGGGCGACCCCGCAGCACGGCGATAAGGGCATGCCGGAGCACAAGAAAGGCGCCCGCCAATACGAGCATCGCGATCCCGCCCAGGATGGCGAGATCTGTGTCACTTGTGTAAATTCCACCAAGATGATTTGGCATCGCCGTGCCCGTGTGGTTTTTGGGTGCAATTTTAAGCTCGCGAAGCGGTTTTCGGGTCCTCTCCCTGGTGCTGGCTAAAGCCTCTGCCTGCTCTCGAAGCTGTCACTGCTTCGGGTCCTCCAGTGCCGTGCGAATACAATTGTTGCGTTGCGGAGCGCCGGTCGTGCGCTGGCAGAAGATCCCGGCGCAGAAGATTTGCGCTCGAACCGAAACTCGAAGATGCCATGGCCGCCGGTTGTTGCCCGCCGCCAGCGCCCCGAAAAGCCGACTCGCACCTCTCCATCGTCAATATCCCAAAAGTTCTCCCACGGTGCGTTCCAATCCGCATTTTCGGGGTCCGGACGGTCCATCCTGAACTCTAGCTAGGCCACAGACCTCCACGGTCAACCATCTCGGCCAGTACTTTGGCCATGCAGAACGGTGCCTGCTCTTCGCGGGTCTGAGTCTCCAGCAGCGATCATGGACGCCGTAGCGAACCCAATTTCGGTGACGCCGATGGCGAATGGCACTACAAGATTTACCGGAGCCGGCGCAGTCGTGGTCCTTAACCCCCTTGGCCAAGTCCTTACCCTCTGGCCGAAATGACGAACCAATGGCAAACGATGATGAGTATTAAATCAATGGGAGCGGCAATCCGCACAATCCTACTATCGGATTGGGACCCGTTACTGGTCAGAGATGTGTCGGTGGCGCAAGACGGCCTTGGAGCGGCGAGGGGACTTGCCTACATCGCACATGTCGTCGATATGAAGGTCTATCAGTTCGCCGAAGGTCTTCAGGCGCGCTATACGGGACTTTGTCGGCGTCTCGCCACGATCGACTTGGCGCTCGGTTTCGGTCGCCCAGCGCCGTGCGTCGTCTCGGCGCAGGAAGGTCTCGCTGACGTAGCGACCTTTGCGACGGACTTGGACACGCCAGGAACCGGACGACAGCTTTGTGTAGGTGGCCATATTTTCGTGTGCGCTCCGTGTGCACTGAGAGATCGAAACGTGGCGAAAAGGGTCGTATTCTGGCGTAAATTCGTGTGCACTCGGTAGGTTCTAACAATTTGATGCTAAACGAAAAATGCTGAGAAATCAAGATCATAGAGTGGCCGTGGCCCCGATGATGGATTGGACGGACCGGCATTGCCGGTTCTTCCATCGCCGGCTGACGATACATGCGATGCTGTACACCGAAATGGTTGTCGCCGACGCAGTGATCCATGGCGCACGCGAGCGGCTGCTTGGCTTCGATGAGGTGGAACATCCCGTCGCCCTGCAACTTGGCGGCTCGGATCCCGCAAAACTTGCCGAAGCGGCGCGTATTGGCGAGGCCTTCGGTTATGACGAGATCAATCTCAATGTCGGCTGCCCGTCCGACCGCGTCCAGTCGGGCACCTTCGGCGCTTGCCTGATGAAAGTGCCCGACCTTGTCGCCGACTGCATCGCCGCGATGAAAGCGGCAGTGACGGTGCCGGTCACGGTCAAATGCCGCATCGGCGTCGACGAACAGGATCCGGAGCCGGCGCTCGATGCGCTGGCGAATGGGGTTTTCGATGCCGGCGCCGATACCTTGTGGGTGCATGCTCGCAAGGCGTGGCTGGAAGGGCTGAGCCCCAAGGAAAACCGCGACATCCCGCCGCTTGACTATGACAGGGTCTATCGGCTGAAGGAAAAAAAGACGAGTAAATTCATTGGCATCAATGGCGGTATTCAGTCGCTTGAAGAGGCTCGGACGCATCTCGATCATGTCGATGGCGCCATGCTCGGCCGCGCCGCCTACCACACACCAGGCATTCTGGCCGGTGTTGACGCCGCCTTCTACGGAGCGCTGCCGGAAGCGTTCGATTTCGCGGCGCTGGTCGATGCGATGGCGGATTATGCGGCGCGCCATATCGAACAAGGCGGACGGCTCGGCCATGTCACCCGCCATATGGTCGGGCTGTTTCACGGGCTGCCCGGCGCGCGCCGCTACCGCCAGATACTATCCACCGACGCGACCCGGCCCGGAGCCGGACCGGACGTGCTGAAGACGGCTTTCGCGGCTGTCGGATTTGGTGGAGCGGCCGCCGAAGCGGCCTGAACTTACAGCATGTCGCGGCGAATAGGATTCGCCTGACCGGCTGTAAGCTTCTGATTTTATGCATGTCGTTGTCCTGGAACCGAGGGCACTTCCGGGCGACATGCATTAGTCCCTGAGGATCATACGGTCGCCGCGCACGTCGAAGCCCGAGAGCGAACCGATGAAGTTCATGCCGAGCAGGCTTTGGCTCAGCATGCCGGGAGCGGCGATCATTACCGACATATCCTTGCGTACGATGCCGCCGATCGCCAGCTCGTGGGTCTTGACCGCTGCGGCGCGTGCCATGCCGTTGGCTGTCGAAACCTGTATTGTGTAGTTGAGCGCCGCCGGATTGAAGCCGGCGGCTTGCGCGTCTTCCGAAGTCAGGACCGTGCTGGTCGCGCCGGTGTCGACGACGGTGCGAACCGGGTTGCCGTTGACCAGGATGCGCGCTTCGAAATGACCATTGTCGGCCTTGTCCAGGGTCACGGTGGCGTGGCCGTCTTCGACGCCGAGCGCCAGCGGACTGCCGGGAACGAGGCCCGCGGTCACGCGGCTGGCGACGTCCTGCAGCTCGTAACGATATTGGTAGCCGGCAATCAGCGCGAGCACGATAGCGGCCCAGGCGCCGAGATTGCGGGCCATCACTCCGAGTGGAGCCGACCGCAGCAAGCCGGCACCGATAAGGGCGCCGAAAGCTCCAAGCCAGATCAGCCGTCCAAAATCGTAATTCTCGACGCCGAGCGTGCTGCCTGCGGAATCGTTGAGCATGAGAAGCGCTGCCCCCACGCCGATCACCGCCATCACAGTCCAAAACAGCCGGCTGCTCATCCGTTCCTCGCTAGAGTGCGTCGCGTTCGCGCGCCATGCGGGTGCGGCGTGTTTCCCGGCGCGGCCGGCGCTCGACGGTTTCCAGCCGGGCCGGCAGTTCGGCCATCACGCTGCGGCGCGTCTCGGGCGTCATCGCCATCCAGGCGCCGATCTCGTCGCGCGTGCGGCCGCAACCGAAGCAGAAGCCGGTTTTCATATCGATCGAACAGACCAGGATGCAGGGAGTTTCGATGGCCGTCATGACTTTCTCTCGAGGGACCCGGTCCGGAATCCGCTCTTCCATCTCCACATGGTGCAACGGCAAAGCCAATGCAAGCCCTCGCGATAGCGCCTTCCGTGACCGCCTTTGCGGCAAATCAGCAAGGACGATCGAGGAGGTTGTGCCGATCACGCAAGGCAGCTATGCCGCTCCCTGGATCCAGGAAACGATTGTTCGCGACATGACCAGTGCACTGCCTTTCGATGATTTCCGTAACCTGCTCGACAATTTGCCGGCAGCCGACCTCAAAGCCGAAGCGCGCGTGCGCACGCTGTTTGCCAAGGCCGACAAGCCGGTGAATTCGCTTGGCCGCGTCGAGGACATCGCCGCGTGGCTCGCGGCCTGGAGCGGTCGCGCTCCGCCCGCCGTGACCAGGCCCTTGATGGCTGTCTTTGCCGGTAATCATGGCGTTGTCAGGCATGGCATTTCGACGAGGCCCGTGGCGGCGACCGCCAACGCGGTCGAGCTTTGCGCGGCCGGCGGTGCGGCGATCAACCAGATCTGCATTGCCAACGACCTCGGTCTGAAGGTGTTCGATCTTGCCCTGCACATCCCGACCGGCGACATCGCCGAGGATGCCGCGCTCGATGAACGCGGTTGCGCGGCCACCATGGCCTTCGGAATGGAGGCGATTGCCGGCGGCACCGACCTGCTTTGCCTGGGCGACCTCGGCGTCGGCAACTCCACCGTCGCCGCCGCCCTGTTCGCCGCGTTGCTGGGGGGCAGGGGTGCCGACTGGATTGGTCCGGGATCCGGCGCCGATGCGGCGATGCAGGCCCGCAAGGCGGAGGTGATCGATGCGGCGCTGGCCTTTCACGGGAACCATCTGGAAGACCCGCTGGAGGCGCTGCGCCGGGTCGGCGGCCGCGAGTTCGCGGCGATAGCCGGCGCAATCCTTGCCGCGCGGATGCAGCAGATACCGGTACTGCTCGATGGCTTCGCGGCAACGGCAGCCGCGGCGGTGTTGCATGCGGCGAACCCCGCAGCGCTTGATCATTGTCTTCTCGCCAGCCTGTCGCCGGAGCCCGCGCATGCAAGGGCCGCCGAGCACCTCGGGCTGCGTCCGCTGCTCGATCTGGGCATCGGTCATGGCGAAGGGGCAGGAGCAGCCTTGGCGGCCGGGCTGGTCAAGGCAGCGGCATTGACAAGTTCAGGCATGGCGGCGGCTGTGCGGGGCTAACGTCCCCGGTCCTCGCGCGTCAACGCCGGCTATTGGGAATGCGATAGACGACCGAGGTATATTTCGAATTCGAGCGTGTCTCGACTATTGAACCGCCAAGGCCTTCCGCGATCCTTCTGCTCGCCACGTTCTCTTCTGCGGCTGGATACTCGAAGCAATCCGGATTGAGTGCGTCGGCCGCCCAAGCCGCCACGGCGGCAACGGCCTCACGGCCGATGCCGTTTCCATGTACGTCCTCCCTTAGCCAAATTCCGATCTCGGGACAAGCAGTCCTGGCCGCATGAAGGCCGACAAGCCCCAGGCAGCGACCGTCCGCCAACGAACGCACGACGAAATGCCAATCCGATCCGTCAAGGATCGGGGCCAGCCAGGATCGCCATACCTCGCCAAAAGCCGCTGGTGATCGAGGTGGTTCCCACTGCATGAAGCGGGTGATCGCGGGAGTGATGGCGGCAAAGACTTCTGCGGCATCGTCGGCCGCAAACAGCTTCAGGCGAAGCCGCTGCGATTTGATTTCGATGCTGCTGGCATCCCACTCCGCCGTCATTATGGTCCGTTCCTTTTCGCGGCTGTGTCGACGCAGGCGCCCAAGGCGCTACCGCCGTCGCGCGGCGACCGCGGCGGTCGGCAGCGCCGGCAGTTCTTCCATCACCCTGCTCAGCGGGAAAATGGCGATCGCCTCGGTGCCCTCGCGCAGCTTGGAATGAAGCTCGAACTCGCCGCCATGCATGGCGAGCAGCCCTTGCACGATCGGCAGACCAAGCCCGGTGCCTTGCTCGGCGCTCTTGATGGCGATCGACCCCTGGCCGAAGGCTGAAAGCACGATCGGGATCTCGTCCTCGGGAATGCCGGGGCCGTTGTCCTTGATCGAAATGTACTGTCCTCCACCCGCCGTCCAGCCGACCCGGACGCGGATTTCGCCGCCGGTGGCGGTGAATTTGATGGCGTTGGACAGAAGGTTGAGCGCGATCTGGCGCACGGCGCGCTCGTCGGCGAACAGCCGCGGCAATGTCTGTTCGAAATCCTGAACGACGCGGATATCCTTATTGCGTGCCTTCAGCTCCATCATGTGACAGCAATCCTCGACGATGTTGAGCAGCATCACCGGCTCCTCGTTGAGCTGGTATCGGCCGGCCTCGATGCGCGACAGGTCGAGGATCTCGTTGATCAGGTCGAGCAGGTGCTGGCCTGAATCATGCACGTCATGGGCATAGTCGCGATAGGTGGGATTGCTCATCGGCCCCAGCACCTCGTTCGCCATCACCTCGGAAAAGCCGAGAATGGCGTTGAGCGGGGTGCGCAATTCGTGACTCATCGAGGCGAGGAAACGCGATTTTGCAAGGTTGGCGTCCTCGGCCCGCCGCCGCGCCTCGTCCGACATCGATTTCGCCGTCTCCACTTCGGCGATCAGCGCATCCTTTTCGGAGCGGAACGACAAGAGCAGCAGGGAGAAGCGATTGAGGTGACTGGCGATATAGGCGAAGAAAGGCAGCGACAGGACGAGCAGCCCGGCCATGATCGCCTCGACCGGCATCCACGACCTGGTCGCGGCATAGGCGTAGAGCGCCACTGGAAACGCGAAGGTCGCCAGCAGGGCGCCGCTCAGGGACGAGGCCATGAGCGCGGTCCCTGCCATGGCGAACAGGAGCACCACCGCCTTGATCACCTGGAACTGGTCGACCTCGCAGGCGCCGCAGCCCAGCCAGACGAACCAGGCCCAGCCTAGGCCGCAAAGGAAATGCCCGACCAGGAATTCCCTTCGCGTTTGCAATGAGTTGAGTTCGGAAGCTTCCGTGCGCTCGATGCGCCGCGCCATGAAGACGACTGTTGTATAGCAGGTGAGCGTAAACAAAGCCCAGAGCCCGATCTCATTGCCGACACCGGCCAAACGGCCGGCCGCGGCGATCACCAGGACGAGCAGCGGGATGACGACGGCACCGCTTGTCATGGTCCGGGCGTGGAGCTTCAGCAGTTCGCGATCGAAATCGGGATTGCCGGCCTGCTGCGAAAGACGGTCGCGCGTCTTGCGCACCGCGCGCGCGACATCGCTGTTGCGATGCCGTTTCCTGCGGTCCACAATGAACTTGTCCGCTGTGTTCGAGCGTTGCGAGGGCATCAAAAGCTTCAATTTATGCGCGCAGCGATTTCAAGGTGTTAAGCTACGTTCGAATGATTAACCAACCGTTTGCCATATGAGCCGTTCCTGGTCGCCAAGGTCGCGCCCGCGGTACGCGGCACCTCGCCGCAGAAGCCTGTGGCGCAAGCTGCTGGACTACGGGCTGACCGTCATCATTCTGGGGCTGTTGATCCTGCTTGCGGCGCGTCTTGACCGGGTGGAGACACGCAAGACGCAAGGTACGGCCATCATCAATGACGGCGATTCGATCACGCTCGGCGCCGAGCGCATCCGAATGCGCGGCATCGACGCTCCGGAGTATACCCAGACCTGCCGCAAGAGCGGCGCCGACTATGCCTGTGGTACTCAGGCGCGCCAATCGCTGGTGCGGCTGATCGCCGGCAGGCCGGTCACTTGCAGCGGCTGGCAGCGCGATCGCTATGGCCGGTTGCTTGGCGACTGCAAGGCCGGCGGCACCGACCTCAACCGCGCCCAGGTCGAGGCGGGCTGGGCCGTCGCCTATGGCGACTTCGAAGGCGAGGAAGCCACCGCGCGCGCCGCAAGGATTGGCATCTGGGCGGGCACGTTCGACCAGCCGCAGGATTGGCGCGACAGCCACCACGGCGATGTCGTGGAGCGAAAACATGGCATGCTGGCGTCGATCGGCGATGCCGTGCGCGAGATATTTCGGTTCTGGTGAAGCATGTCTGGCGGAAGGAAAAGGAGGATCGAAATGAAGCTGTTCGACGGCGGTCGTGCGCCCAACCCACGGCGGGTTCGCGTTTTCCTCGCTGAAAAGGGGATCACGGTTCCGTTGGTGCCCATCGACATGGGCGCACTGGAACACAAGCAGCAACCGGTCAGCTCGCGCAATCCGCTGCGGCGCCTGCCGGTTCTGGAGCTCGATGACGGCACCATCCTCACCGAATCCGTCGCTATCTGCCGCTATTTCGAGGAGCTTTATCCCGAGCCGGCATTGTTCGGGCGCGGCGCACTTGGCAAGGCGCAGGTCGAGATGTGGCAGAGGCGGATGGAGTTCAACCTGCTCAGCAGCGTCACGCAAGCTTTCCGCCACATCCATCCGGCCATGAAGGAATGGGAAATCCCGCAGATCTCCGAATGGGGCGAGGCCAACAAGCCGAAGGCGGTGGATTTTCTCAGGCTGCTGGACGCTGAACTGGGCAGCCGCGAATTCGCCGCCGGCGACAGCTTTTCGATTGCCGACATCACCGGCCTGATCGCGATCGACTTCATGAAGCCGGCACGCATCAAGGTGCCGGAGGAATGCACCAATGTGCTACGTTGGCATCAGGCCGTCTCCAGCCGCCCGAGTGCCGCCGCTTGAGCGTCCAACTGGACAGGCTCGCCGCGACGGTCCGCGCCTGCCGCATCTGCGTCGACACCCCCGTCGGCAAGCCGCTGCCCCACAAGCCGCGTCCGGTGCTGCGCCCTTCGTCCAGCGCCCGCATCCTGATCGCCAGCCAGGCCCCGGGAACCAAGGTGCATGTGTCGGGCATGCCATTCACCGACGCTTCCGGCGACCGCCTGCGCAATTGGCTCGGTGTGACCAGCGACGAATTTTATGACATCGAGAAATTCGCCATTGTGCCGATGGGCTTCTGCTTTCCCGGACAGGACGCCAAGGGCGGCGACCTGCCGCCGAGGCGTGAGTGCGCCCCGGCCTGGCGCGCGCCCTTGATGGCGTCGATGCCGCGGATCGACCTGGTGCTGGCGATCGGCATCTATGCGCAGACCTGGCACATGGGCGCGGCGCGCCGCCCCTCGCTGACGGAAACAGTGATGAACTGGCGCGCCATCTGGGGGAGTTCCGTCGGCCCCAAATTGCTGCCATTGCCACATCCATCCTGGCGCAACACTGGCTGGTTGAAGCAGAATCCTTGGTTTGAAATGGATTTGCTGCCTTTCCTGCGGTCGGAAATCCGCTATCGCCTCGGTTAGGCATTCAGCAAGAAATCACTCGCTTTCGGCGCAGGCAGCAGAATTTCTTTCTTGTGAACGGCCCAAATAAAAGGGAATATAGCGAAACTATTCCACCAGGAGCCTCCGATGGATCGCCTTGACCGAAAAATTCTCCGCCTCCTGCAGGAGGACGCGACGCTCGCGGTCGCCGACGTTGCCAAGAAAGTCGGCCTGTCGACCACGCCGTGCTGGCGGCGCATCCAGAAGCTCGAAGAGGAGGGCGTCATCAAGCGGCGCGTCGCCATTCTCGACCACGAAAAGGTCAATGTGCGGGTCACCGTCTTCGTGTCGATCCGCACCAATTCGCACAGCCATGAATGGCTGCGCCGGTTCTCCGAGGTCATCCAGGAATTTCCCGAGGTGGTCGAATTCTATCGCATGAGCGGCGACGTCGATTACCTGTTGCGTGTCGTGGTGCCCGACATCGCCGCCTATGACGCCTTCTACAAGCGGCTGATCGCCAAGATCGAGATCCGGGACGTGTCGTCGTCCTTCGCCATGGAGCAGATCAAGTACACGACCGAAATCCCGCTCGACTACATGGTGCTGGACAAGGAGTCGGGCGCCAACGCGGCCTGATCCTGCAACTCAATTCTTCTTCTTGTTGAGGAAACTCCAGGGCGAGTTCACCGGCAATACGATGGAATCCGGCACCGTGTCGACGGCCATGACATCTGCCTTGCGCACGGCGTAACCGGATTGGATGACGCTGACGCCGTCGAGAATGAACAATTGGCTTTTCTCCATCTCCGGCTTCAGGGCACCAGTAACGGCGACCGGCTGGTAGGCTTTCGACATCTTGTAGGGACGGGCAGGCGTGACCAGCATGATCTGATTGGGCGGCGGCGTCGGCATGTGGCTGCAGGCGCCGGTCCAAGGCACCAGCAGGAACTGATAGACGAGATCGCCGTCGCGATCGACCGGCAATGCATAGCCGGCTAATTGTATCGTTTTGCCCTGCAGGGCAACCGACAGCGTCTCGCCGTGATCCGGCAGTTTCGCCGCGATCATCGGCAGGCCGGCGTCTTCGGCAACCGCCTGGGTTACCGGGCGCAAATCCTTCCAAAAGATGTGCGTGGTTTCGGCCGAAGCGCCTGCGGTGGAGAGAGCAAGCGCGGCAGCAAGCGCCAGGATTGATTTGAAATGGGTCATGGCCGCATCCTTTGCGGGCGAGTAAAGACGCCGCCGTCGGTGGCGTCAATGCTCGAGCCGCATCACATGTCGGGCGAGAACCGATCGCAGCACTCCTCAACCTGTCAGGTCTTTCTGGCGGCGAGGCGCTCGATTGTCCTGGCATCCGATAGTTCTTTCATAGCATCCTTGCCGATCCAGCGCGCGGTCTTATCGGTCGATTGCGCGAGCCTTTCGGCGACAGCAAGGGCAGCACCGTGCATAACCATGGACCGTTTGCCGAGCGAACGAAGGGCCCAATTCACACCCTTCTTCACGAAATTGCGGGCGTCGGTGGCCTGCGCTTCGATGATGGGCAAGAAGGCGAGAAAGGTCGCCTCCGGCTCTTTCTTCCGGTGGACGACAGACCAGGCCATCATGGCAAAAGCCGTGCGTCGAACAAATTCCCGTTCATCGGCCGCAAATTCGCTGATCAGTTCTATCCAGGCATCCGTGTCGACGAACAGATCGGAGACGCCATCGACGATATCCCAGGAGTCGAAGCTCGACGCCCATTGCCTTGCATCCGCGGCGGAAAACCGCTTTGGGTCGGCCGTGACGGAAGCGATGAATTGCGCCTCCACGATACCTGTCTGCCACAGCGCGAACGCGCGCTCGTGGTTGCGCTTGATTTTCTTGGCAATCTGCCGCTGCACACCGTGCGAGATGCCGAGCGCACGTTCGATCTTGATGCCGTAGCGCAGCATGCCAAGACGATTTTCCGCCGAGGCGATCGAGCGCAGATACGCGACGATTTCTTCTGCACTGGATTGGGGCGAAAGCTCGGCCATCGCGATCCTATTTTTCCAGCCGGGCCAGCAACGAGGATGTATCCCAGCGTTTGCCGCCCATCGCCTGCACGTCCTTGTAGAACTGGTCGACAAGCGCGGTCACCGGCAGCCGGGCGCCGTTGCGGTCGGCTTCCGCCAGGCAGATGCCGAGGTCCTTGCGCATCCAGTCGACGGCGAAACCGAAATCATATTTGCCGGCGTTCATGGTCTTATGTCGGTTTTCCATCTGCCACGAACCGGCCGCACCCTTGGAAATCACCTCAATGACTTTTTCGATGTCGAGGCCGGCCTTCTTGCCGAAGTGGATGCCTTCCGACAGTCCCTGCACCAATCCGGCGATGCAGATCTGGTTGATCATCTTGGTGAGCTGGCCGGCGCCCGCCGACCCCATCAGTCCAACCATGCGGGCAAAGGCGTCGATGACGGGCCTGGCCCTGTCGAACGCCGCCTCCTCGCCACCGACCATGACGGTCAGCACGCCGTTCTCGGCGCCGGCCTGACCGCCGGAGACCGGTGCGTCGAGAAATGAGAATCCGCCCGATTGCGCGGATTGCGCCAGTTCGCGCGCGACTTCAGCCGACGCCGTGGTGTTGTCGATGAAGACCGAGCCTTTCTCCATCGCCTTGAAGGCGCCTTCCGACCCCGTGGTCACCGAGCGCAAATCATCGTCGTTGCCGACGCAGGAAAAGACGAAATCCTTGCCCTCGGCGGCCTGGGCCGGCGTCGCGGCAAGGCTGCCGCCATGTTGGGTGACCCATTGTTCGGCTTTGGCTTGGGTGCGGTTGTAGACGGTGACGTCGTGGCCGCCCTTGTTCTTCAGGTGTCCGGCCATGGGATAGCCCATGACGCCAAGACCGAGAAATGCCACCGATGCCATGCCTTGTCCTTCCGGCGAAACAGAGATTTCAGCTGCGGAAGCTCTAGGCCATGCGACGAATTCGTCAAGGCGCGCACCGCCGCATCGACTGGCACAGGCCGATCAGGAACGGTTCAGCGCTTTAGGTGGATCGTGATCCGGCGCTCGATCCATTCGACGCCGTGGCGCAGGATTTCGACCATCACAAGATAGACGATGGCGACCCAGACATAGGCCTGGAAATCGAAGGATTTGGCGTAGGCGAGCTTCGCGTTGCCCATCAGGTCGTAGACGGTGATGATGGCGACGATCGCCGAGGCCTTGATCATCAGAACCAGCTCGTTGCCGTAGGGCCGCAATGCCACGATAAACGCCTGCGGCAGGACAACCTTGCGCAGCGTCTGCAGCTTGTGAAGGCCGAGCGAGGCGGCTCCTTCCCATTGGCCCCTGGGCACGCTTTCGATGGCGCCGCGCAGGATCTCGGCCTGATAAGCCGCGGTGTTGAGCGCAAAGGCGAAGACGCCGCAGTTGAAGGCCTCGCGGAAGAACCACCACAGCCCGATGGATTCGAGCTGCAGCCGGAAAGAACCCAAGCCATAGTAGACGAGGTAGACCTGGACCAGCAGTGGCGTGCCGCGGAAGAAATAGACATAGCAATAGGCAAGGCCGGACAGGAAACGGCTCTTCGACATGCGGCCATAGGTGACGGGCAGCGAAAAGATCGCGCCGACCACCATCGAGATCGCAACGAGCGACAGCGTGGTCCACAGCCCCTGCAGATAGGCAGGCGCATATCTGGCAAAGAACTCGCCATTCCAGGCATAGATGAGATAGGCGAGGATACCGAGGCCGAAGAGAATCCAGAGGCCGACGAGCGCGTACCCGACGATACGGGTGCGTGGCCAGCCGCGTGCCTGCGGCGGCGGCCGGTCAACGGAGATAGCTTGGCTGACGCTCATCGTGCCTCCCTCCGTCCCAGCGAACGCAAGATGAACCCGGTCGCGATCGACGACAGGATCGTCAGGACGAGGAAAACCAGGGCCGCGACGCTGTAGAACAGGAACGCGTGTTTCGTGACACGCGCCGCCACCCCCGCGTTGCGCAGGGTTTCGGCGAGGTTGACGACCGAGACCAGGGCGGTGTCCTTGAGCAGGCTGAGCCAGCAATTCTCGAGGCCGGGGAAGGCGATGCGCAGCAGCTGAGGCAGGATCACCTTGCGCATGGTCAGCCATGTCGACAGGCCGATCGCGTAGCCGCCCTCATACTGGCCCTTGGGAATGGCGCGAAAGGCGGAGAGGAATACCTCGCTGGCGTAGGAGGAAAAGATCAGCGACAGCACAATCATACCGGCGATGAAGCTGTCGACGTCGACCGTCGCCTCGGGCTTGAACAGGCGGATGACATATTGCAGCAGGATGGGCATGCCGAAGAAGAACAGGAACAGCGTCACCAGTTCCGGCAGGCCGCGAAATACGGTGGTGTAGATGTTGGCGGCCACCCGCAGCGACGGTTCTTCGGACTGCTTGGCCCAGGCGACGAAAAAGCCGATCGTCAGGCCGATCGGCAGCGTTGCAAGGGCAAGCGCGATGGTGACCAGCGCGCCATACGCGATATCGTCACTCCAGCCTTCGGGTCCCCAACTCAGCAGTGTCCATATGCTTTGGGCTGGCATTGACTGGTCTTATCCCCACGGCGCTCCTGAGACGAAAGGCGGCAGGGGTTCCCTGCCGCCTTGGCAATGATGATCAGGACTCGGCGCCGTAGACGTCGAACTTGAAGTACTTGTCGTTGATTTCCTTATATTTTCCGTTGGCACGGATGGCGTCGATGGCGGAATTCAGCTTGTTGACCAGGTCGGTCTCGCCTTTGCGAACGGCTATGCCGGCGCCAGGACCGAAAATTTCGACAGGTTGCGGCGAGGGCTGGCCGAGGATCTTGCAGCAGGCGCCGTCAGGCGAATCAAGCCACTGCTGCAGCACGACGATATCGTCCTCGATAGCGTCGAGACGGCCATTGGCAAGATCTGCCTGCTCCTCGGGACTGCTCGGATAACCTTTGACGGTGCTGTCGGTGTAGGTCTTCGAGGCATAGTTGAAATGGGTGGTCGTGGTGGCGACACCGATGCTCTTGCCGGCGAGGTCCTCCTTGGTCACGCCCTTCAACGGCGAATCCTTCGGCACGGCGAGCGCCGACGGCGTGTTGTAGTATTTGTGCGAGAAGTCGACCTTCTCCTTCCTCTCCGGCGTGATCGACATCGAGGCGACGATGGCATCGAACTTGCCGGCCTGAAGTGCGGGAATGATGCCGTCCCAATCCTGGGCGACGAAGGTGCACTTGACCTTCATCTCATCGCAAAGCGCCTTGGCGATGTCGATGTCGAAGCCGACAAGCTGGCCATCGGCGGTGAGGTTGTTGAATGGGGGGTAGGCGCCTTCGGTGCCGATCCGCAGGGTCTTTTCCTGGGCCTGGGCTACGCCGAGCGTCAGCAGCGCAGCCGATGCCGCGAGCGCGATACGCAGTGCAATACGCATGATAGTCCTCTCTTTATGGTCCCGGCCGTCGTTCCGAAACGGCTCTGTGGGGCGGTGCTTTTTGACCGCCCGCTGGGCCGATACTCCCACTCTTTCCAAGAAAAAAGCAACTGCAAAACCGCCAAAATCGGTAATGGGATTCTGCCCTTACGCTACATCTCAAGCAACGAGGCCGGTCGTGCGCTCGATGAAGTCGGCTATGGATTCTACGTCGTCGAGGTCGAACACTGGCAGGCTCTTGTCGGTGATGGCGAAATCCGCGGCGACGGCGACAATATTGGGATCACCCGCCGCAAGCGGCGTCCGGTCCCTCGCTTCCAGCCGCCTCGTTTCGATCTTGCGGTGGGATTCGCGCTTGTAGCCTTCGACCAGCACGATGTCGCACGGGGCGAGCCGCGAGAGGATCGCGTCCAGCGGCGGCTCTTGTTCGCCACGCAACTCGTGCATCAGCGCCCAGCGATTGCCCGACACGATCGCAACCTCGGTTGCGCCGGCCTGCCGATGGCGGAAGCTGTCCGCGCCTGGCTTGTCGATGTCGAAATCATGATGGGCGTGTTTGACCGTCGAGACCTTCCAGCCGCGCCGCACAAGCTCGGCGACCAGCTTCTCGGTGAGTGTGGTCTTGCCGGAGTTTTTCCAGCCGGTGATGCCGAAGACGCGTCTGCTCATGGCGTCATGCTCTGCAACAGGTGTTCGGCCAAGGCAAGATCGTCCGGCACGTTGATGTTGAAGAAAGGATCGATTGGTTGTCCGGCGGATTGCAGGAGCGGGAATTCCACCTCGACATAGTGGTGCCGCTCGATGAAGGCCGAAACCCGCTTGTTGTCCTCGTCGACCAGGAAATGCCGCAAGGCTTCGCGGCATCCGGTCGGCCATAGCGCGAAGGTTGGATGCCGCCTGCCTGACGAGAAAGCAACGGCGATCGAACCGGGACGCTCATCGACTGCCGCCGCCAGGCGATCGACGAGATCCAGCGGCAGGAAAGGCGTGTCGCCGGCAGCAGTGACGACCGCCTTGCAAGGCCTGCCGGCAGTGGCCCATTCCAGGCCGGTGAGGATACCGGCAAGGGGCCCGGCAAAGCCTTCGATGGTATCGGCCAGCACCGGCAGCCCGAAACGGGCAAACCGTGCCGGGTCGCCGTTGGCACTAAGCGCCAGGGTCTCGAACTGCGGGCCAAACCGCGACAGGACCTGGTCAAGCAAGCAGCCGCCGCCCAGCGGCAACAACGCCTTGTCACCACCGCCCATTCGTCTCGACTGGCCACCGGCCAGAATGATCCCCGCGACATCGCGCTTCATGCCCTCCAGCCTGTACGCCAGCCGCGGGAAATCGCAAGCGGCTTCAAGGGAGTGCTAGAGTCCTTCCGGCGCCATGGCCGGGCCGGTGCTTTCGGCGACGATCCTTCGGCGGCCGACGATGCGCTCGCGATAAAGCGCATAGAGGCCCGAGCCGACGACTATTGCCGCGCCGGCGATCATCGGCATGTCCGGTATGTCACCGAAGATGATCAGGCCAAGCAGTATCGACCAGAGGAGCGCGGTATAGCGGAACGGCGCGATGAAGGAGATCTCGCCCGAACGCATCGCCATGATGATGAATTGATAGCCGATCAGCACCAGCACTGCCGCCAGCGCCAGCAGCGCCGTGCTTTTGCCTGTCATCGGTGTCCAGCCGCCCAGCGGCGTCAACAGAAACGCGCCGACGACGGTCATGGCAAGCGCGGTGGCGGTTGATACCAGCATCGTCGGGATGGCCTGGGGGATGCGCTTGGTGGCGAGGTCCCGCACCGTGCAGCACGCGACGCTGGCCAGCGCCACCAGCGAATAGACGCTGAAGCCTTCGAAACCCGGCCGCACGATGATCATTACCCCGGCAAAACCGATAGCGATCGCCAACCAGCGCCGCCAGCCGACCGCTTCGCCGAAAAACAGCGCCGCGCCCATCGTCACCGCCAGCGGCAGTGCTTGCAAGACGGCCGAAACGCTGCCGATCGGCAAATGGGCGAGGGCGACCAGGAAGGACACAGTGGCGCCCGCTTCACTCAGCACACGGATCGCCACCAGCGGCTGCAGCATCAGGCGAGGCTGGACAAGCGCTCCGCGTTGCCAGGCCAGCAGGCCGACGAAGAGCGAGGCGAACGCCCCTCTGATCAGCATGACCTGCGCCATGTTCATCGACTGGGAAGAGTATTTTGTAATGGCGTCGTTGAGCGTGAAGCCAACCATCGCCACCACCATGAACAACGCGCCGCGAAGATTTGGGGAAAGGGGCAAGACATCTACCGGTTGCTTTGGCATGCAAGCCTGTAACAGCCCGCAACGAAACAGCAACAGCAAAGGGCTGGGCCAGGACCGGACACCCATCGTCGCCGGCGTGAAATCATCCTGGATCAGGCACGAATTCTGTCGGAAGGCGGCTTTGCCTCCCGACACCTGTACAGCCGAGGCGATCCCTATTTCTTCGGCGTCAGCACCTCGGTGCCATTCCCCTCCTTGCCGGCGATGGTCCACAGGCCATGCAGCGACCCGTCATCCTCAACCTTGTAGACGACAAGGCCGATATCCTTGCCCATTGCGTAGCCGGCGGAGAATGCGTTGTCGTTGCGCATGCAGATGCCATCGGAGGATGAGCCGCCCGTCTCCCAATGGATCGCGCAGGTGGTCCCGCTGGTCAGCGTGATGGTGGCCTCGCCGTCATAGGACGAACCGTCGAAATTGGTGCCGGCGACGGTGTAAGTGCCGCCGATCGACTGGGCAGCCGCGGGCAGGGTGGCCAAGCCGAGCAAGGCGAAAGAAAGAAGAAGTTGGCGCATAATGTTATCCCCCGAGAAAGCGATGAGCCGCTAGGGAACGGAGGCTAGGCGGGAAACCGTCACCAGTAAATCGGACCGGCATTTGCGGACAAAGATTTGCTTGCGGTGTGGCTAAAATGCTCGTGACCAGCTATGGCTATGGACCCTTTAGGCTGCCGGCGATGACGCCGACCATCGGGTCATATTTCGATTTCAGCGCCGGTGGGTAATCGATCCAGACCGTGCGGATGACGCCATCCCTGCCAAACAGCCGCCGCTCGTAAAAGATCTTTCCATCCTTCACGCCCGACAGCACCGCCCAGTCCTTGCCGGCCTTGCTGTAGGTGACCTCGTAGCCCGGCTCGTTGCTCGCTCTTTCGCCGGCAATGAATCCCTTCGGCGTGTCGTCATCGACATTGAATATGCCGGAGCATGTCAGGCTGGCGCTGTCCGCACTCAGCCACACCTGCCCGTCGCCATTCTCAGGTTCGGGCTGGCGATCGGTAAAGACATCGTCGGGAAAAGTGCAGACGGTGCCGAAGCGCTCGTTCACGTAGGTGGATTGCGCGGCAAACGCAGTGCTCGCCGAGCCCGCGGCGAGAGATGTCACGATCGAAAAGAGCCACCGCATGTCTGCCCCGAAGCCGAGATTGCAGGGCAATTCTCGCATAAAAAGACGAGAAGGTCAGCCGCCCGTGACACTCATATGCCGTGACACCGACGGACGGCTGGTGCGGCGGTCGATGATGAAGTCATGGCCTTTCGGCTTGCGGCCGATTGCTTCGTCTATAGCGTCGGCGACTAGTTCGTTGCCTTCGGACGCGCGCAGCGGCGCGCGCAAATCGGCCGCATCCTCCTGGCCAAGGCACATGTAAAGCGTGCCCGTGCAGGTCAGCCTGACCCGATTGCAGCTTTCGCAGAAATTATGCGTCATCGGCGTGATGAAGCCGAGTTTCCCGCCGGTCTCGCTGACATGGACATAGCGTGCCGGGCCACCGGTCTTGAACCGGATGTCGGTCAGCGTGAACTGGCGCTCGAGCGAAGCGCGCAGCAGCGACAGCGGCAAATACTGGTCGGTGCGGTCGGCATCGATCTCACCCATAGGCATGGTTTCGATGACGGTCAGGTCCATGCCCCGGCCATGCGCCCAGCGCATCATCTCGGGCAGCTCGGCGTCGTTGAAATCCTTCAACGCCACCGCGTTGAGCTTGACTTTGAGTCCCGCCGCCTGAGCCGCGTCGATGCCAGCCATGACCTTGTCGAGATGACCCCAGCGTGTGATGGCGTGGAATTTGTCGGCATCGAGCGTATCGAGCGAAACGTTGATGCGCTTGACACCACAATCGGCGAGTTCGGCGGCGAAGCGCGAAAGCTGCGAGCCGTTGGTGGTCAACGTCAGTTCTTCCAGTGCGCCGCTTTCGAGGTGCCGCGAAAGCTGGCGCACCAGATGCATGATGTTCTTGCGCACCAGCGGCTCACCGCCGGTGAGGCGTAACCGTCTGACACCCTTTTCGATGAAGACGGAGCAGAGCCGGTCAAGTTCTTCCAGCGACAGCAGGTCCTTCTTGGGCAAGAAGGCCATGTCCTCCGCCATGCAATAGGTGCAGCGGAAATCGCAACGGTCGGTGACCGACACTCTGAGATAGCTGATCGTGCGACCGAAGGGGTCGATCATGTTCATGTTCGAACGTTTCCGTGGCCGTTATCGGCATCGTTATATATAGCTATGTGATACGATCCAGCCCGCCATTCAAGATAGCTTGCCTCGATCCTTGGTAACATTCCGCGACCGACATTGCGTGTCGGACACCGTTGACGCCTTTGCGTACGGGGCGAAGCAGCGTAGGGAAGGGCATTCAGGCAGGATCGACCATGACAGCGCCAAAAGAACTGAGGGTCTCCAGGGACCGCAAGCTGCTCACCGTGACGTTTCCCGGCCATCAGCCGTTCGAGTTGCCGGCGGAGTTGCTGCGCGTGGCATCGCCTTCCGCGGAAGTGCAGGGCCATTCGCCGGAACAGAGAGTGACGGTTCCCGGCAAACGCGATGTGGCCATCCTAAAGATCGAACCGGTGGGCAATTACGCCGTGCGTATCACCTTCGACGATTTCCATGACACCGGCATCTTCACCTGGAATTACCTGCACACGCTCGGCCACGAGAAGGACGCACGATGGAACGCCTATCTCGCGGAGCTTGCCGAGAAGGGCTTGAGCCGCGATCGTTAGCCGCCGTTGCGTCGTCAAAACGTCATGTGCCGGGAGTAGGGGCGGCAGATCGGGAGACGGAAAAATGTCGGTGATTATCACAGTCGAACAACTCGAAGCGCTCTACGGATTGCCCGGCGAAGCCTCCGTGGTCAAGGAACTCGACCATGTCATTCCCGAATACGCCGCCTTTATCGAAGCCTCGCCCTTCGTCGCGCTCGCGACCAGCGGTCCGGAGGGGCTGGACTGTTCGCCGCGCGGCGATCTCGCGGGCTTCGTCCGCATCGTCGATGCGAAAAAGCTGATGATGCCGGACCGGCGCGGCAACAACCGTGCCGATTCGCTAAAGAACATCATCCGCGACCCGCGCGTCGGCCTGCTGTTCCTGGTGCCGGGCTCCGGCACGACGCTGCGCATCAACGGCCGGGCGCATATCACCACGGATGCAGCGCTGTGCGCGTCGTTCATGGTCGACGGCAAGCCGGCGCGTTCGGTCGCTGTGATCGATGTCGATTCGGTTTATTTCCAGTGCGCCCGGGCGATCGTGCGGTCGGAGCTGTGGAATCCGGAGAGACATGTCGACCCGAAGTCGCTGCCGACACCCGGAAAGATCCTGGAAATCACCAGCCGCAAGAATATCGACGGCGAAACCTACGACAGGGAATGGCCGGAACGAGCGAAAAAATCGATGTGGTGATCTACTGAAAGGGCGGTCACGCCTCGTTCAGCACGTCATAGATCTTGCGCATCTGGTCGCCGATCATGTCGCATTGCTCCGGCGTCGACTGGCTCATCGCCTTCTCGATCAGCGCCATGTGCACTTTCAGCGCCTGCATCAGCAGCGCCTCGCCGGCTTCGGTCAGCGTAAGCCGCAAAACGCGCTTGTCCTTCTCGTCGCCTTCGCGCCGCAGCAGGCCACGTGTCTCGAGCTGCGGCAACAACATTGTGATGTTGGAGCGGCCCACGAGCAGCTTGCGGGCAAGGTCGTGCTGCGACATGCCGGGATGGCGGTAGAGGTTCATCAGCACGTCGAGCTGCGCCGGCTTCAGATCGAGTGGCGCGAGTTTCACCGCCAGTGTGCGCTCCAGCACATGGCAGGCGCGCGCCACCGCGACCCAGTTGCGAAAACGCGGGTTGTCCCAGGGTAGCTCTTGTTTATTGTTCATCTTTGAACTATTATGTTCATGCTTGAACGTATGGATGGATTCTGACTATGGCATCATTCGGGCTGAAGGTCATCCGAGGTGTGTTTGGTGCGGCCGAACATGTCGCGCCGCGCATCACCGGACGCGCGGCTTTCGAATTGTTCTGCCGTACGCCAAGCACCAGGACGCTGACCGACGGCGAGCGCCGCGCTATCGACCGCGCCGCGGAGTTCATGGCCGAGGCGCGGCATCACCGGCTGAAGACCGCGACTGGCTGCGTCATGGTGCATGAATTCCGCCCCGAGCAGGGCCGCGAGCCTGCCGGCACCGTTCTCGTCATCCATGGCTGGCGCTCGCGTACCGAATATATGCGCGTGCTGATCGAAGGGTTTCGCGCTGCCGGCTACAAGGTCGTCTCGCTCGATCTTCCCGGTCATGGCCATTCGCAGGGCAGGCACCTCAACATGGTCAACGCCGTCGAAGCCGCAAGAGTGGCCGGCGAATGGTTCGGGCCATTCGTGGCCGCCGTCGGCCATTCCTTCGGAGGCGCTGTTGCCGCCAATGCCATCGCCGGCTCCGTCAAGGACATCCTACCACTGGCGGCCGCACGTCTTGTGCTGATCGCGGCGCCAAGCTCACTGCCGGCAATTTTCGACGACTTCAGCCGCATGCTCAATGTCGGCCCGCGCTCGCAAGTCGCGATGGCTGACCGCGTCGAATATCTCTCCGGCCGGCCGCTGCATGAATTCACCGGTGACCGCCAGCTTGCCCAGGCGTTCGTGCCGACGCTGGTCATCCACGCGCCTGACGACCGGGAGGTACCGGCTGAACACGCACGACGCTATGCCGCCGCCGGTGACCATGTGCGGCTGCACTGGGCCGACGGGCTTGGCCATCGCCGCATTCTGGCCGACAAGGGTGTGGTTGAACGCGCCGTCGGCTTCGTGACCACGCAGCGCGGGTCGTCTCTGCTCCACTGAGCGGCATTCAGGCTATTTTCTTCTTTTCCCCAGGCTCTACGGGCAACCCGGCCGCTTTCCAGGCCGTGTAGCCGCCGAGAATGTGCTTGACCGGCGAAAGCCCCATGTCCTGTGCGGTCTTGGTGGCCAGCGCCGAACGCCAGCCGCCGGCGCAGAAGAAGACGAAGCTTTTTCCGGAAGCAAAGAACGGCTTGTGGTAGGGACTTTCGGGATCGATCCAGAATTCCAGCATGCCACGGGTGACATGCTTGGCGCCGGGAATTCTGCCGTCACGCTCGATCTCTCGAGGATCGCGCAGATCGACGAAAATGGTGTCTTCGTCTTCAAGCAGTCCTGCCGCTTCCTCGGGCGAGACCACTTCGATCTCGGCGTTGGCCTCATCCAGCAGTTCGCGATACCCTTTTTTCACTGTCGTCCCTCCCGGCCGCAGGTTTGCTGGCAAGGCGGATTTCGAGCACAATGAACGATGTTTGTCACGCCTCGACGGTGCCGGCCATGGTCTTCCAGGCAGCCATTGCCCCGGCCACCGTCGCCAGCAGGGCAGCCCGGGAAGCGCCGTCGCGCGCCTGGATCGACATGCCGTTCTGGACCGTTGCGAAAAAGGTCGCCGCGGCACGGCAATCGAAGCCGGCGGGCAGTTCACCCTCGGCCACGCCGCGCTCGAGACGCTTCTTCAAGGCGGCAAGATTCTCGGCGCGGCGGCGCCGCAAATCCGTGCAGATCGCGCCTCGGCTCGAGTCTTCATGCAGCGCACCCAGGGCAATCAGGCAGCCCTGCGGGCGACCCGTCTGGGAATAGGCCTTTGCAGTGCGGCGCAGAAACCGCTTGATCGCAAGGCGCGCCGTTGGCGCCTCTTCCAGCGCGAACCAGATGTCGGCGCCCTCCACGCGGGAATAGAGATCGGTCGCCTCGAGGAACAGGGCCTCCTTGCTACCGTAGGCGGCATAGAGGCTCGGCGAATTGATGCCCATCGCGGCGGCGAGATCGCTGATCGACGCGCCTTCATAGCCCTTGGCCCAAAACACATCCATCGCGCGCCGCAGGGCCGCGGTTCGGTCGAACGTGCGGGGACGGCCTCTTTCCGACATGACGCCCTTTCTGTGTTGATCGATACATAAATGAGTTGACGCGACTGGGCAAGGTTGGCAGATATTTATGTATCAATCGCTACATAAATGGAGAAATCGATGTCATCAGGAAGTTTGAACGGCAAGGCGGCACTCGTCACCGGAGGCAGCCGCGGTATCGGCGCGGCAATCGCGCGAAGGCTCGCGGCAGACGGGGCCGATGTCGCGCTGACCTACGTGCATGGAGAGGAACTGGCTCGGTCCGTCGTCGCCGAGATAGAGACCAAGGGCGGTCGCGCCATCGCGATCAAGGCCGACAACCGTGATGCCGACGCCATAGACCAAGCGGTTGCCGATGCGGTGACCGCCTTCGGCCGGCTCGACATCCTGGTCAACAGTGCCGGCATCTGGCGCGCAGCGCCGATCGATACGCTGTCGCTTGCCGAATTCGACGAAACCATGTCGGTCAATCTGAGGGCGCCGTTCATCGCCTCGAAAGCGGCGGCAAGACACATGGGCGAGGGCGGCAGGATCATCTCGATCGGCAGCAATCTGGCCGAGCGGGTCACCGACACCAGCCTGGGAGCCTACTCGGCCAGCAAGGCGGCGCTGGTCGGCCTGACCAAGGCATTGGCCCGCGACCTCGGGGCACGCGGCATCACCGCCAATGTCGTCCATCCCGGCTCGACGGATACCGACATGAACCCGGCCGACGGCCCGCATGCCGACCATCAGCGCCAGAAGATGGCGACCCCGCGATTCGGCAAGGCGGAGGATATCGCCGGCATGGTTGCCTGGCTCGCCGGACCGGAGGGCCGTTTCGTCACCGGAGCCGCGCTGACCATCGACGGCGGCGCAAACGCTTGAGGCGCGAGGCTTCCCGTGGCCGGGGCGACGGTTCGGTCGCGCCGGCCGCCACGATGTTGTGAAACCGTTCTGCAACAGCCCTGCCGAAATTTATGAAAGCTTAACGAAATCGGTATGAATCGGTATAGTCGCGCCTTACATCCGCGCCATGCGGTGAGCGGGACGGTTTATCGTGCGGAACGGGAACCGGTTGCGACCGGAGCGGGTGATCCATGAAATTCCTCGGTAAAAAAGCAACCGTGATGCCGCTGGTGGCGATTACGGCGACGCTGGCCTTCGGCATGCCTCAGGCAGGGGCCCAAGGGCTTTTCGACATGCTGTTCGGCGGCGGGATCAGGCATGAGCCGAAGGGCGAATTTCCGCCTCCTCCGCCAAAGCACAAGCCGAAGGCGCCGGCCGGCAGCGGCGACGGTAGCGTGAGGATCAGCGGTCCGTCATACTACACTTACAAGGCCGACAGGCTGGTGCGTGTCGACTTCTCGACGCTAGCGACCGCGCCGCAGCCGGCGACACCGCAGGATGCCGCTTTCGTTCCTTCGGCCACCGGTGCTGCCTTCCACGATGCCATTGCCGGCCTCAGCGACTATGAACTCTACGCAGAGCCCGACATCGCCAAGGCGCTGATCGCCTATTACTCGGCCAACCCGGATTTCATCTGGGTGAGCGGAACCAGCCCCAACAACCGTGCGCAAGATGCCGTGCGGGTGCTCGGCGAGGCTGCCAGCTACGGCCTCACGCCTGCCGACTACACCGTCGACGTGCCGGCCACCAGTTCGACCTCGACAGACGACGCAGCCAAGCTAAAGGAACTCGTCCGTTTCGAGATGGCGCTGTCGGCACGCGTCCTGCGTTACGCCCATGACGCCCAGAGCGGCCGTGTCGAGCCCAATCGTATGACCGGCTACTACGATTTCCCGGCCAAGCCGCTCGATATGATAGGCGTGCTGAAGACACTAGCGCATACACAGGAAGTTCGCACATATCTGGAATCGCGCCATCCGCAGAATGCGGAGTATCAGGCGCTGCGCGTCGAACTGGAATCGCTGCAGGCGAGTGCCGAGAACGAGATCGTCGTCGATCCCAAGCTGCTGCTGAAGCCAGGCGAAACCAGCCCCGAACTGCCAAAGCTCCTGTCGCTGATCGCGCGTAATCTCGACGACGAGATGGGCGGCAGCTATGGCGAGGTCCTGTCGCGTTTGGCGACCAGCGAAGTCTATGTTCCCGAACTGGTCCCGCTCATCAAGGCGGTGCAGCAGAAGGAGGGCATGAAGGGTGACGGCGTCATCGGACCGCGTACCGTCGCCACACTGGCTGGGACGTCGAAGGCCGACAGGCTGCTGAAGGTCGAGGTGGCGCTGGAAGAACTGCGCTGGCTGCCTTCCGATCTCGGCAGTCCGCGCGTTTTCATCAACCAGCCCGCCTTCACCGCAAGTTACATTGACGACGGCCAGGAAAAGCTGAAGACGCGTGCCGTCGTCGGTCGGGTTACCAACCAGACGGCCTTCTTCTACGATCAGATCAAGCAGGTCGATTTCCACCCCTACTGGGGCGTGCCGCAGTCGATAATCGTCAACGAAATGCTGCCGAGGTTGCGCGGCGACCCCGGCTATCTCGACCGTGCCGGCTACGAGGTGACGGATTCACGCGGCAAGCGCATTCCTTCGTCGGCAGTGAACTGGGGCGCTTATGGCGCCAACATTCCCTACAATGTGCGCCAGCAGCCGAGCGAGGCCAATGCGTTGGGCGAACTGAAGATCCTGTTCCCCAATAAGCATGCGATCTACATGCATGACACGCCGCAGAAATCGTTCTTCAAGCAGGATATGCGCGCGCTCAGCCATGGCTGTGTACGCCTGCAAGATCCGCGCGGCATGGCGGCGGCGGTGCTCGGCACCTCGGTCGATTATATCGCGGAGAAGCTGAAGCACGGACACTCGACCGAGGATGTAACGCGCAAAATCCCGGTCTATGTCGCCTATTTCACCGCCTGGCCAGACATGTCCGGCAAGGTCGAGTATTTCAGCGACGTCTATGACCGCGATTCCCGGCTAAAGCAGGCCCTGGATGCGACCGAGGTGGCGCGCTCACCCTCGAGCTAATCGCTAACTCTCTGACAGCGGGCGCCGGAAGCCGGCGTCGCGCCCGGCGATCAGCCAATAGACCAGCCCGGCCACAAGACCGGCGACGGCGATGATGCCTATATCGACCCAGCGCTCCGGATCGACGTCCTCCGCCGCGCTCGGCCAGATCAGGAAGAAGCCGCCGGCCGCTGCGGCGGCGCCGAAGAGCATGTGCAGCAGCGCGCTGCGCAGGGAGAAAAACTCGGCGATCAGCGCGAAAATCAGCGTCTGTGGCGCGGTCAGCACAACCGTCAGGAAATAGATGAACATGCCGAGCGGCGGCACCACCAAGGCAGCGATCGGTGAGACGCCCATGAGGTCGAAATAGGCGGGCGCGTTGGGCAGGGAACTCAGCGCCGCATAAATCGCCACTACGGCGATCAGCCCAACCAGTATGGCGACAAGATAACCGGCCAGCATCATCAGGACGCGCTTCATCAAGTGCTTCGCAGTCGACATGCCCACCCCCGTGAAGCCCGTTCATCCTACAGTCAGCCATCAATGGCGAATTGACGCAAGGGGAGACGGAAGACCTGGCCAGCGTCGAAGCCTGACGCAGGCGGACCAGCCACTCAGGCGCCGCCGCACATATGCTGCGAATCCGGCAGAGCCCAGGAGCCTTTCGCGACGAGGTCGACGGAATAATAGACCCGGCCACGGTCGTCGTCCTTGGGGCAGTCCCTGGGAATCGCGATCAAGCACATGATGACCGGTTCTCCAACTTTCGAGGCGGCCAATCCAGGCTCGCGATCATAGGAGACAGTCCCGCCACCATTGGTGAACGTGGCCGCGCTGCCCGCGTCGGGACTGGCCGTCTCCAGCGGATCGTCGCCGAGGCGCGTGGTAAGCGTCTTGATGTGCGTCGATGCGCATTGGCCGATTGCTAAGGGCAAGGGCTGATCGTTACGCCCGAGGTTTCGCCCGGCGGCTTCGAGCGCCTTCTTGCCAATCAGCGCGACGTTGTAGTCCTGCACCCAGGATGGCGCATTCCCATAGGTCTGCAAGGCGTTGTTGAGCGCGCTGACGACACAGGCCGTATCGCTCTTGCAGGCATTGCGGTCGGCGATCAGCCCGCGGGCAATCTTGCGCTTGTCGCCGCCGAACGCCGGCTCGAAACCCTTGTACGCCTTCGAAACCAGTAGATCGATCGCCGACAGTTGCGGATCGGCGCAGATCGCCTTTTCCGCCGGCAGGCTTGCCTTGGCGCAGTCGAAGGACGGCCCATCGGCCCGCGCCGGAGAAACGGCAAGGAAACTGCCGGCTGGGACGATGGCGAGCACAGACAGCAAATAAGTTCTAACGAAACATCGCATCACGGCCCCCAAACCAACAGGTTTGCCCAAGGCGCGGCCCGCGCCGGCGCATAACATACCCCAAGGATGGACAATTTGGGCTCCCGTTTCGTCGTTGAGAATGCTCGTAGGCAGCGCATTCGCGACGAGGATATCCCTACGAATCCTATTTTGGTTCGGCCGTCACAGGATCGAAGTCGATTTCGACCTTTGCCTTGTCCGAGGTGTAGTAGGTGACGGTGTAGCCGTCCTTGTCCCAGTCGACCTCTTTCACGTAGCGAAACCCGTCACGCTGCTCGACCTTGGCGATGATCTCCGACAGCTTCTTGGCATTGGGTGGCGGCAGCGGAGTTTCATCCGCGGCAAAGGCAGGCCCGGCGGCGAGAAGAACGGCGACGGAGGTCGCAAGCAGAAATCTGGACATGGTTTTCCCTCAAGTTTCGACGGAGGGAAACTCGCTGCCATGCAGGTTTGTTCCGCATGTGGGCATGCCGGGTCATCCGATCCAAGGATTTGCAGTTGCGGCAAGACAAGCGTCCTATGCCAAAAACCACGATGGCCGCTTCAATACTCATGGCCATACAACGTTGGCGTCACGTCGTCGTGCCTGCATCCCGACGTTTCAATGCCTGCGCAAAAAGGCAGAACGCTGAAGGGGCGGACTGTAGCTGCCGATGTGATGCCAGCAAATAGATGGTGGGCGATGCAGGGATTGAACCTGCGACCCCACCCGTGTGAAGGGTGTGCTCTCCCGCTGAGCTAATCGCCCGCTCGTTGCCCGAAGGCCAAGCGAGCCGCGATATAAGGGAGGCCGGCCCGTTAAGTCAAGGCAGTGTCTGGTGTTCTCACACAGATCGGATTTGCGGTCCCGCCAGGGCCGTTCCGGAGACATTTTCATCGCCGGCGCTCAGTGTGCGGCGGCGCCGATCAGCCCTTGCGCCAGATCGAGCGTCAAGGCATCAAAATGCGATATCACCGCCGAGGGCTCGAACTCGCGCACATGACGGTCGGTGTAGCCGAAGTCGACGGCGACGACAGGAATGCCGGCGGCCTTGGCTGTGTCGATATCTGTTTGCGAATCGCCCACCATCAAGGCGCGGTGCGGATCGCCGCCGGCCCGTTTGATGGTTTCGATCAGGTGACGCGGATCGGGCTTGCGGAACGCGAACGTGTCCTGCCCGGCAATTGCCGCGAAATGCCTGGTAAAGCCAAGCGCTTCGATCAGCGCCAGCGAGTTGGCTTCGTATTTGTTCGTGCAGATGGCCAGCAGATAGCCGGCCTTCTCAAAGCGGGCAATCGCCTCGATCACGCCGGGGTAGGGGCGGGATTTGCCAGGAATATTGTCAGTGTAGTGATCGAGGAATAGTTTCAGCAGCCGGTCGTGCTCCTCAACCTTGAGAGATCGTTGCTGCGCGGCATGCGCCCGTTCGATCATCACCCGGCCGCCATGGCCGACGAAGCGTCTGAAGCCGGCTTCGTCGACGGCCGCCAGTTGGCTGGCCGCCAGGCTGTGGTTGAGGCTGTCGAGCAGGTCCGGCGCCGTGTCAATCAGCGTTCCATCGAGGTCGAACACGATGATCGGGCGACTCATGATCCATCCTGCGCAGGTTTGTGCATCGGCACGCGATAGCGGCTGCGACGCTTTAAGGCAAGCAGACTGGTGAGGCCGCCGCCAAAGGCTTTGACCCGGCCGGCAAAAGTGCTAGGAGCCCGAAACGCTAAAGCGCGTTGCGTCGAAACGGACTCCCTGCGGCGCGCTTTGGGTCTTTGTTTCATGCATGTCGTTTCCCAAAACCGAGGTCACTTTTGGGCGCCATGCATTAGGTTTCGGGGCAGCAAACGGCATGGATGCGAGGCAATTGAAGGTCGAGGCCGCGCGGGCCGCGCTTGCCCATGTCACCGACGGCATGCGGCTCGGCATCGGTACCGGCACCACTGCCGACGAGTTCGTGCGGCTGCTCGCCGACAAAGTTGCCTCCGGCATGACCATAACAGGGGTGCCAACCTCGGAACGCACCGCTGCGCTGTGCCGCGAACTCGGCGTGCCGCTGTCGACGCTGGAGGAAACGCCCGAACTCGATCTCACCGTTGACGGCGCCGACGAAGTCGACCCAGAGCTGACATTGATCAAGGGCGGCGGCGGTGCGCTGCTGCGTGAGAAGATCGTGGCCGCGGCCTCGCAGCGCATGATCGTCATCGCCGACCGTTCGAAGATGGTCGAGACGCTCGGCCGGTTTCCTCTTCCCGTCGAAGTCAACCGGTTCGGCCTGCGCGCGACCGAGATCGCCGTGGCCATGGCGGCTGAAAATCTCGGCCTTTCCGGTCCGGTGACATTGAGGATGACGGGAGGCCAGCCTTTTGTTACAGACGGCGGCCATTTTATCCTCGATGCATCTTTTGGCCGCATTCCGGATACAAGAGCGCTTTCGAATGCTCTCCACGCCATTCCTGGCGTGGTCGAGCACGGTCTTTTCATCGGGCTGGCGTCAGCGGCCATAATCGCCGGCGGCGACGGTATCCAAACTGTCCATGCCGCCCGAAAACCAGGGAGTTCTACCGATCATGATGTTGCATAACCGGGTTCGCCGTCTTTCCGTCCTTGTGGCGGCTTCGGCCGTCTTCGCGTTCTCCTCGCCTGTCTTCGCGCAGGATGTCACGGAATCGCATCTGAAGGCCGCACGCGCCGCGGTTGCCGCGATCCACGCGACCGACCCGTTCGACAACATCCTGCCGCAGGCCGCCGCGGCGCTCGAATCGCAGCTCATCCAGAAGAACCCTGACATGCAGGAGCTGATCGGCAAGACGATCAACGAGAAGGCACTGGCGATGGCCTCGCGCCGCGCGGATCTCGAGAAGGAAGCGGCTCTTGCCTATGCGAAAGTGTTTTCCGAAAAGGAACTCACCGACATCGCGGCCTTCTACAGCTCCGAGTCCGGCAAGAAGCTGCTCGACAGCGGCCCGACCGTGACACGCGACCTCGTCAAGGCCGCCGACATCTGGCAGAACGGCGTAGCTCGCGATCTTGCCCAGCAGGTCGGCGAAACGCTGGCGGCGGCGGCAAAAGCGAAGGCGCCGGCTGCGCCTGCGCCCGCCGATGGCGCCGCTCCGGCCGACAATGCGGCCCCGGCGGATGGCGCCGCACCCGCCGACGGTTCGGCTCCTGCCGACGACACGCAGAACTGATCCGCATTTCAAGCGCGGCCTTTGCGGCCATCTGTAAAGCCCGGCCTGTCCGGGCTTTTCTTTTGGTGGTTTGCGGCCTACCTGTCACTCACATTTTGGCGTTCAAGGAGCCGCTTCATGGCCGGTTATGATTACGACCTCTTCGTCATCGGCGGAGGCTCCGGCGGGGTGAGGGCGGCACGGGTCGCGGCAGCGCTCGGCAAGCGCGTCGGCATCGCCGAAGAATACCGTTTTGGCGGCACCTGCGTCATCAGGGGCTGCGTGCCGAAAAAGCTCTATGTCTATGCCTCGCAATTTCCCGAGCATTTCGCCGACGCCGCCGGCTACGGCTGGACGGTGCCGGAAGCCAGTTTCGACTGGCAGATGCTGGTCGCCAACAAGGACCGCGAGATCAGCCGCCTGGAGTCGATCTACAAGAAAAACGTCGAGGGTTCGGGCGGCGAGACCTTTCATTCGCGGGCGATGATCGTCGACCCGCACGTGATCCATCTCCTGAGCGAGGACCGCACCGTCACCGCCGATCAGATCCTGATCGCCACCGGCGGCCGTCCGGCGGCGCATCCGGCACTGCCCGGCCACGAACACTGCATCTTTTCCAATGAGGCTTTCGACCTCAAGGAACTGCCGAAGGCGATCATGATCGAGGGCGGCGGCTATATCGCGGTCGAGTTCGCCAACATCTTTCACGGGCTCGGCGTCGACACCACGCTGGTCTATCGCGGCAAGGAAATCCTTGGCCGCTTCGACATGGACCTGCGGCGCACGCTGCATGAGAC
Source organism: Mesorhizobium sp. B2-3-13 (assembly GCF_006442195.1). Classification (NCBI taxonomy): domain Bacteria; kingdom Pseudomonadati; phylum Pseudomonadota; class Alphaproteobacteria; order Hyphomicrobiales; family Phyllobacteriaceae; genus Mesorhizobium; species Mesorhizobium sp. B2-3-13. The sequence goes on along the minus strand of NZ_VFVQ01000007.1, from coordinate 142,665 downwards.
GATGGAAAAGAAGGGGATCAAAATCCTTTGCCATTCCGTCTCCGAATCGGTCAGCAAGCGGCCGGACGGGCGGCTCGACGCGCAGCTCATCAGCGGGCAGGTGCTGACGGTCGACCAGGTGATGCTGGCCATCGGCCGCATTCCCAACAGCGAGAATATGGGACTGGAAGGTATAGGCATCGAGATGGCCACCGCGACCGGTGCGATCAAAGTCGATGATTATTCCCGCACCAACATCGACAATATCTGGGCAATCGGCGATGTCACCAACCGCGTGCAGCTGACGCCGGTGGCGATCCACGAAGCGATGTGCTTCGTCGAGACGGCGTTCAAGGACAATCCGACGGCGCCCGACCACGATACAATCGCGACCGCCGTCTTCTCGCAGCCGGAAATCGGCACGGTCGGCCTATCGGAGGACGAAGCCGTCAAACGCTTCGCCGACATCGAGATCTACCGCGCCAGCTTCCGCCCGATGCGGCACACGTTGTCGGGCCGTGACGAAAAGATGCTGATCAAGCTGGTCGTCGACGGCGCTTCGCGCAAGGTTCTCGGCGCCCACATACTAGGGCCGGACGCCGGCGAAATGGCACAGCTGCTCGGCATCCCCCTGAAGGCGGGGCTGACCAAGGATGATTTCGACCGCACAATGGCCGTTCATCCGACCGCGGCAGAAGAGCTCGTCACCATGTACAAGCCGACCTACCGCGTGAAGGACGGCGAGCGCATCTGACGCCTCGGCTATCGCGCCGCCGCCAGCCTTGGCCGGCGGCGGCGGTCAAACCGCTACAGCAACGTGCCGCGCAGGATGACCAGCGCCACCGAGAAATAGATTACCAGTCCGGTGACATCGACCAGCGTGGCGACAAACGGCGCGGATGCGCTGGCGGGGTCGAAACCGACCCGTTTCAGGGCGAAAGGCAGCATCGACCCCGACAGCGAACCGAAGGTGACGATGCCGACCAGTGCGGCGCCGACAGTCGTGGCGATCAGCGGCCAGTGCGGGCCATAGTCGTAGAAGCCCATATATTGCCAGAGCGCGATGCGGCAGACGCCGACCACGCCGAGCATGGCGCCGAGCACGAGACCGGTGGGCAATTCGCGCAACGCCACCCGCCACCAGTCGCGAAGGCCGATCTCGCGCAGCGCCAGCGCACGGATGACCAGCGATGTCGCCTGCGAGCCGGAATTGCCGCCCGAGCTCATGATCAGCGGAATGAACAGCGTCAGCACGATCGCTTTCTCCAGCTCGCCCTCATAGCTTTGCATCGCATTGGCCGTCAGCATCTCGCTGATGAACAGCGCGCAGAGCCAGCCGCCACGCTTCTTGATCATGGCGAGGAAGCTCATCTTCATATACGGCTCGTCCAGAGCCTCCATGCCGCCGAAGCGATGTACGTCCTCCGTGGTCTCCTCGATCATCGTGTCGATGATGTCGTCGATGGTGACGATGCCGAGGATCTTGCCGTGGTCCACCACCGGAACGGCGAGCAGATCGTATTTGGAGATCGTCTGCGCCAGGTTTTCGCGATCGGTCAGCGGGCTGACCGTCACCGGCATGCGATCGGGCGCCACCGACAGGATCGAGTCGTCCGGCTCACCGGTGATGAGCCGACGCAAGCCGGTCGACCGCACCAGGAGGTGTGTTTGCGGATCGACGATGTAGATTGCATAGACGGTCTCGCGCGTCCGCTCGACCTTGCGGATGTAATCGAGCGTGCGCCCGACGGTCCAGTCGGAGGGAACGCTGACGAACTCCGTCGTCATGATCGAGGCGGCGCTGCCTTCGGGATAGCCCAGAATGGAAAGCAGGGTCGCGCGCAGCGGCGGCGCCAATGCGCCGAGCAGTTCGGAGCGTGCCGGCTCTTCGAGCTCGCGCAGAATGTCGGCCGCGCGGTCGACGGACATGGCGGTGAGCAGCTTGCTCGCCTTGGGACGGGGCAGGGCCTCCGCCAGTTCGGGCGCGCCCTCAAGCTCCGGCTGATCGAAAATCTCGACCAGCCGTTCGAAGGGTACGGCGCAAAGCAGCTCCGTCGCGGTTTCGCGCGATTCATGATTGAGCGCCTCGACGACGTCGGCGACGTGGTCATTGGCAAGGATGCGGGCGATGGCGACGGCCTCGTCGTCCGCTACGGGGGAAAAATCGTTCATGGTTCACTCCTTGCCGTCCGGCAGGACATGAACCATTCAGGTCACGTCGAGGCGGACGGCGGTTGCGTTCGACTGTGACTGTCGCCAGGCATGGCGCGGTGACCTTTCCGCTTGCGGGTTCGCTTTTGACTGTCTGCAAGCCGGCGCAACATAGGAGCGCGCCTTGCCGAGTCAATCGCAGTGAGGAAGTAAAACAGTGCCGAGCGGCGCCGATCGCGAGACTGTGATCACCGTCCGCCGTTTGACGCGGCAAGTCCCGGTGACGTCATCGTTATTTCTGCTTCAGCCGGCGCGAGAACCGCGTCCATTTGTCCTCGACCGGCCTTGGCTGGGCCAGGATCGTGGTGAGTTCGAGGGGCAGGCTCGGGGCGAGCGGTTTCTTCGTGGCGACACCGTCGGCAATCAGGACCATCGAGTGGTAGAACTCGGTGCCGGCAGCCGATCTCGGCGCCACGGCTTCGTGCATGACACTGATCACCGTCACATCGGGGCAGTTGTCCTTGATGGCCTGGTGGAAGGCGATCTTGCCGTCAGGGTCGAGAGCACCGGTCGCTTCGTCGAGGAACAACAGTCCCGGCTGCTGCAGTATGATACGAGCCACCACCAGCTTCTGTTTCTGGCCGCCCGACAGGACCTGATCCCAGCTTTTGCCCTCGCGACTTTCATTGGCCATGTGTTCGATGAAATCGCCAAGGCCAGCCTTGTGCAGCGCCGACGCGACCTGGGCATCGCCATGATCGCGTTCGGAGCCGGGCAGGCAGACAAGCTGCTTCAGCGACACCTGCGGCAGCTTGACCTCCTGGGCGGCATAAAAACTCTTCACGCCCTCGGGGAAGACGATGGTGCCGCGGCCGTAGGGCCACAAGCCGTTGATCGCCTTGATCAGCGAGGTCTTACCGCAACCGGATTCGCCTTTCAGGAAGGTCCATTCACCGCGCCGGAAGCGCAGGTTGGCGGAACTGAGGAATGGCGTCGCGTCCTCGCCCTGGTGCGCCAGCTCCAGCTTCTGGATGGTCAGGCCGAAAACCGGATTTTGGCTGGCGTAGTGGAAGTCGGAACGGCCGCTCTGGCTGTAGAATTCCTGTGGGTGCTGGACATTCTCGATCGCGTTGGCGAGCTCCGTCACACGCTGGCTATTGGCGCGAAGCGTGGCGATGGCGGGCATGACATGGATGAACCACGAACACTGGCTGATGAGTTGGCCCACCATTTCGGAGCCGGTGATGTAGCCTTTATAGTCCAGGCGGCTGTGGATGAACGGCACCAGGCCAGGAGCATAGGCCACAATACGGGCGCCGATGAAATTGTAGATCAACTCGAACGACATATAGCTCGTGTTGACGACATTCAGCCGTCCCCAGGTGCGATCGATGTCGACATAGAGCCGGTCGTGCATCATTTTCTGCACGCCCTCGCCATGTGAGGCGGCGACATGGAAGCTGCGGCGCAGGAATGTCGTCAGTTCGCTACGATAGCTTCCCTCGGCCTTCTGCATGCGAATATTGAGACGTTCGAGCAGGCTGCCGAGCTTGACCGCGATCCAGGTGTTGAGGGGCACGTAAGTGGCGACCGCGAGAAGGGCAAGAACGGCGCTGCCATAGCTGCCAAGGAACTCCAGACCTTTGACCTCCACTGACGACTGCAGCAGGTTCTGGCCGATAAAGTAGAGCGAAGTCGCCAGCCCCAGCACGCCCATGGCGAGGCCGATCGCACCGCCGGTCATGTCCTTGATCGATTCCTGGATGCGCTGGTCGACATTGTCGGGCGCAACGATGCCGCCGTCCGCGGAACCATGTTGAGCATGGAAATGGGTATGGTTGCCGTCGAGCAAGGCCTGGTTGAATTTGTCATTCAGCCAGCCACGCCATTTGCGGTGCAAGGTTGCCGAGACGAGATTGCGAATACCAGTGAAGCCGGCATCCTTGAGCAGGACGAGCAGCACCAGCACGCCGGCGTTGGTCAGGATTGTCTCCAGCGGACGGGTGTTGGCGGCGTCGTGCAGGAAGGCAATTGAATTCACCAATTCGCCCGAAGCCATGGCGAACCATACGCTGGCCTTGCTGGACAGCGCGGTGAGCAGCGCGATCACCAGAGTCAGCGTCCAGGCTTCCTTCCAGCGGTCCGAGACCCAGTAGGCTCGCATGAGCCCCCAGAAATTGCGCATCGAGGATACCGGCGTCAAATGCGACTGCCCTGCGGCGCCGCGGTGTAGTCCATCCGGTACTGACTCTTGCGATCGTCTGCCGATCCGAATCACGATCCCGCCCAAACCTTTTTTGTTTTGTTACGGATGGTAACACCAATTGATCATTTTCCATTAATTTTAAACCGGGCCGACCAGAAAACCGCCGCGGCCGTTGCCCTGAGGCAACAGATTGAAGATCGAATTGCCATAAAAACGGTGGATGATGACCAGAAAATTTCCGTGGATTTCAGGCATTTAGGCGCCACGGCCGCGGCCGTAGCAGATCTTCCCTTAGGGAAGCTTCGTACACGGCTTTGTGACTCAAAAGCCGTGTGGGGCGGGGGATTTTCTTACTGGGCCTGGCCAGAATTCCCGAAGTACGCCGCCCTCAATGTCTGATTCCTTGCCGCAGCGACGTCGCCAAACTCGCCTGTCCCGTCATCAACCAAGGGGTTGATCCGTACCAGCGCGCCAACGATGGCTGATTCTCTCATCAGCAAGGCCAAAATGGCGGCGAAGTGACGTCTGCTGGCCTCAGTCGGCCTTTTCCAATTCACCACGCGCCTTGGCCGCCGCGACCTGACGGATCGCATCAGCCAACGTGTCCGCGTCCTGCGCGCCCATCACGGCATATTTACCCTCGAGCAGGAAGCACGGGACGCCTGTGATGCCCATGCGCGACGCGGTCGCGATTTCCGTGCGGACCGCTTCGACATCGGCGTCGCTCGGCAAGAGCGTTTCAACAACCGAGGCGTCCATGCCGGCCTCGCGGGCAGCTTCGACCAGTACCATATGGTCGCCGACGTTGACGCCCTCCTCGAAATTCAGCTGGAACAGGCGGCGCACCAGCCTGTTTTGAACGTCCTCGCCGGCGGCACCGGCCCAGCGGATCAACCGATGCGCGTCGAGCGTGTTCGGTGTCACCTTTATGGCATCGAAGGCAAAGGAGATGCCCTCGGCCTCGCCAAGCGGCTCGATGCGGGCATGAATTTCGCGAATGCGCTCCTCGCTGCCGAACTTGGCCAGCATGTAGTCGCGGCGATCCTTGCCTTGCGGCGGGATGGTGGGATCGAGCTGGAACGGCCGCCAGCGTATATGAACTTCGACATCTCCGGCCGCGGCGATCGCCTTGTCCAGCCGCTTCTGACCGATGAAGCACCACGGGCAGACGACGTCCGACACCACATCGACGGTTATGGTGTTCGCTTCGTTCATCTCTATCTCCGGATTTTCAGTTCGGTTTGCGCCACCAGGTCGGCAACTGGTAACCGAATATGGGCGTCTTTCGCGGATGTTCCAGATAATTCCAGTAAGCAAGCCACTGCTGCGTGTTGTATTGCATCGGCACCATGTAATTGCCGGAGATCAGCAGCCGGTCGAGAACGCGAACCGCCGCGACATAATCCTCCTTCGAACGGGCTCGCAGCATTGCGTCGATGGCCGCATCGATCGCCGGATCGGCGACGCCGGCGAGATTGAACGATCCTTCCGTCCTGGCCGCGGCGGACGACCAGCGCCCGATCTGTTCGATGCCAGGGGACAACGAATTGTTGAAGCCGCTGGAGCCGATCAGGACTTCGAAATCGAAACGCTGCTTGCGCGACTGGATCTGGTCGCCGTCGAGGCTGCGGATGCTGACGTTGATGCCAATCTTCTCCAATGTGCGCTGGTAGATGCCGGCCAGACGCTCTTCGTCCTGCGAGGCGGTCAGGATCTCGAAGCCAAAAGGTTTGCCATCGGGATCGATCATCGTGCCGTTGTTCACTTGGTAGCCGATGCTTTTCAGAAGGTCGAAAGCGGTCTTCAGCACCTTGCGGTCCTGGCCCGAACCGTCCGTCACCGGCGGTTTCCAGGTGCCGTCCATTACGTCGGCCGGCACGCGGCCGGGGTAGGGCGCCAGAAGCGCCTTTTCCCTGTCGTCAGCCGGATGGCCGAGCGCGGAAAGTTCCGAATTTTGCCAATAGCTCATCGTGCGGGTGTACTTGCCGCCGAACAGATTTTTGTTGGCCCATTCGAAATCATAAAGCATGCCGAGCGCGCGCCGAACCACCGGGTTGGAAAACTTCGGTAGCCTCGTGTTGAACAGAAAACCGGTCACGACGGGCGGAATGCCGGTGTCGAAGGTTTCAGAAACCACGTCACCCCTATGAAAGGCGGGAAAGTCGAGATCGCGCTCGCGTTTCACCGGATCGCCGTCGTCATCGATGGCGCAAAGTCCCTTCTTGAAGGCTTCGAGCTTGGCGTTGGCGTTGAGAAAATACTCGATGGTGATCTGGTCGTAATTGTCGAAACCGCGCTTGGCGGGAATGTCCTTGCCCCAGTAGTCGGGGTTGCGCTTGAAGACGATGCGTTGGCCGGGCGTCACCTGCGCGATCCTGTAGGGACCGCTTCCGATCAACGGCTTCAGCGTCGTTCTGTCGAAAGTATCGATGTCGAACGCGTGCTTGGGTATGATCGGCGTCAGCGCGATGATCAGGGGAAACTCACGATCGGCCTTGTCGTTGAAGGTGAAGCGCACGCTATGGTCGCCGGTCTTTTCGAGCTTGGCGATCCTGGCCATGCGGTCGCTATAGGGCGGGCGGCCTTTCTGCGTATAGGCATCGTAAGTGAACAGCACGTCTTCCGGCGTCACCGGCTGACCATCCGACCATTTGGCGTTCGGGTTGAGATGGAACTCGATGCTCTTGCGCTCGGGGTCCATGTCAGCTGTGTCGGCCAAAAGCCCATAGAGGGTAAAAGCCTCGTCTGCACTGCGCTGCATCAGCGGCTCGAACACCAGATTGCCGAAAATCGTGTCCATCATGCCGCGCGCCGTCGTGCGCAGGCTTTTCAGGATGAAAGGGTTTAGATTGTCGAAGCTGCCGACGACGCAATAAGTGATGCTGCCACCCTTCGGCGCGTCGGGATTGACGTAGCTGAAATGGGTGTAGTCCGGCGGCAGGGCCGGTTCGCCCTGCATCGCAATCGCGTATTTCGGCTCCGACAGCGCCGGTGGCGATGACAGGGTGAAAAACGATAGTGCGGTGACCAGCCAAACAAGAACGCGGCCCATGACCGTCTCCTTAACAGGTCGGCTTGATGATTCGGTCCGCACCCTAGCATGGGGCAACTGCGTGGCGGCCAATGGCGTCGTCAAGAATTACAAGTGGGCGGGCTGGATTCGACGCCGCTTGCAGTGTAACACGCCGTCCGAAGTCATTCTGTTGCCTCATTTTGGCAACAGGTAGCTGGACCACACGGCACGAAGAAGCCGGTCCCGGGATCATTGAGAGGAAGTACACGACATGACGAGCCTGAACAGCAACGCGTACCGCCTGTCGGTCATGGCCGCAGGCGTGGTTGGCTTTCTCGGCGCAGGACTTCCCTCTGCTTCCGCGCAGCAGCAGCCGCAGATTCCGCAGGGCTGGTTCAAGGCCTGCACCAAGCAGGAAGATGTCGACATCTGCAATGTCCAGAACATCGTCACCGCTGGCAATGGCCAGCTCGTCACCGGCGTCAGCCTGATCGAGCTCAAGGGCAAGGTGAACCGCAAGGTGTTCCAGGTGACGGTCCCGACCGGTCGCCTCGTGCCTCCCGGCATCGGCCTGCAGATCGACACCGGCAAGGCGCAGAAGCTCGACTATGTCATCTGCTTCCCGGATCGTTGCGTGGCCGAAGTGCCGCTGACCGACCAGCTCGTCGCCTCGTTCAAGAAGGGTCAGGGGATCACGCTGACCTCGATCAATTTCCAGAACCAGGCCAACCCGATCAAGATCGCGCTGCAGGGCTTCAGCGGCGCCTATGACGGCCCCCCGCTGCAGCAGTCGGACATCGAGGACCGGCAGAAGAAGCTCCAGGACTTCGTCGCCAAGAACAACCAGGACTTCGCCAAGAAGCTCAAGGACGAGCAGGATAAGGCGAAGACCGCGAACTGATCCACCATCGTGTCATTATCGAGTCAAAAAAGCGGGGTCATGCCCGCTTTTTCATTTCTGTCCCTCTCAGTATGCCGGAAGTCAGTGCCTGGACTGCCGTTTCGGCGCGTAGCGCCCATCCGGCTTCTTGTCGAACATTTCCTTGATCTGCGGATGGCGGACGGGTTCTCCCGACTGATCCTCGAGCAGATTCTGCTCTGAGACATAGGCGATGTATTCGGTTTCCGAATTCTCGGCGAGCAGGTGGTAGAACGGCTGGTCCTTGCGCGGCCGCACGTCGGCGGGAATGGCTTCGTACCATTCGTCGGTGTTGGCGAATTGCGGATCGACGTCGAAAATAATGCCTCGGAACGGGAACAGCCGGTGGCGAACCACCTGTCCGATCGCGAATTTGGCCGTTTTCATCGTACTCACCACTGAATTCCTTGACTTTATTTGGCGCAGACTCCGCATCAATTCAATCCCGAGCGTCCGAGCGCCTTCAAAATACACGGAATGCGCAACAAAGGTTTTGGATGAACGTCGCGATGCCGCGGCAAAGCCCGCAAAATCGCTATCGCTGCCGCGTCGGCTTCCGCAGGCCGCCCGTAAGGGCCGCAAAGCCGCTGCCGGGACGCAGCCCTTCGCGCATGAAAAAAGCGCGAAGCGGTGCAAAACCACCAAGCACGCCGAGACCGACGCCACGCGCCATTTGCGCCGGCAACATATCGGAAAGAAGCGACACGTTGAGCAGATTGACCGCGCTACTCCGCGCGAGGATGTCAGGCCGGCGTTTGAAATCGTAGGCTGCAAGGGCCTCGGCAGCGCCGGGATCTCCGCGATTTTCCGTTGCGATTCCAATTAGATCGTCGATATCCCTGATGCCTAGGTTGAGGCCTTGCGCTCCGATCGGCGGGAAGACGTGCGCGGCTTCACCGACAAGCGCCACCCGTCGCGCCGCGAAACGCAGAGGGGTCACCGTCGATAATGGATAAATCTGGCGGCCCGGCTCCACGATTACTCGGCCGAGCATCGACTGCATCTTTCGTTCGATCCGCAGCGAGAGCGTTGCGTCGTCCAACGCGGCAAGCTCCCTGGCGGTCTCGGGCTTGACCACCCAGACAAGGCTGGAGCGATTGCCCGGCAGCGGAACCTGCGTGAACGGGCCAGTCTCGGTATGGAACTCCGTCGAGGTGAAGCCATGTTCGCGGCTGTGGCCAAAATTGAGGACGAGCGCCGCCTGAGGGTAGGCGCGCGCCGCCGTCGAGATGCCGGCGGCCTCGCGGGCCGGCGACAGGCGACCATCGGCAGCGACCGCAAGCGATGGATCGATCTCGCTGCCGTCAGCCAGCGCGGCATGAGCTTTGTCTCCGCCAAGATGCCAGGCCTTCACCATCGATCTGCGCCATTCGATCCCGGAATGCGCGGCCACCTTGCCGGCAAGCGCGGGTCCAAGGACGCTGTTGGGCATATTCAGGCCGAACTGTTCCTCGTCGATCTCGCTGGCGCGGAAAGTGACGACGGGACTGCGGATCAGCCGGCCGGTCGCATCGACAATGCGCATCACCTTCAAGGGTGCGGCCTCGGGCTCGATGTCCTGGAGCACGCCCAGCCGTTCGAGCACTTTCAGCGCAGGCGTCATGAGCGCCGTGGTGCGGCCGTCGGGAGCCGAAACCTCGGGCCCGGCAATCGTCACCGGAAAGCCGGCATCGGCGAAGGCAAGTGCAGCGATCAATCCCGCCGGCCCCGTGCCTGCGATCAGTATCCGCGCTGTTTCCTGATGCTCCAAGATCGGTTTCCGGCTTGCTGTGCGAGGTGGCCTTCAGACCTACCAGTCAAGAGACGCATATAGGGCAGATCATGCGGCTTGATCAACGCGGCGATTCGGCCCATTCGAGTGGAATGACCGGCCAGCAGGATGATTTCAGCCACCTCGATCGTGCCGGCCGCGCCACGGCAAACGTCGCGCGCAACCCGCGCTTGACGGTCAACGTCGTCGTCGGTGTAAGCATCGCACTGGCCTGGCTGCTGCTTGCCGCGATGGCAATTCGCAGCGCCGAAGCCCAGATCAGCGCGCCAGGCGATGCTTTGTTGCGTAATTTGCCGCAACTGCCGTTACCGGCCGTCTTCGAACGGTTCTTCGCGCTCTGCCTTTCACCAGCGCCGCTCGACGCAAGCATCGGCCCGCATACCCTGGCGCTCATCCTCATGTGGTTTCTCATGGCGATCGCCGCGATGCTGCCATCCGCGGCACCAATGATCCGCATTTATTGCGAGATCGCCGATACGGCGCGGATCAAGGGGGAGTCAGTCGTCCATCCGCTGGTGCTGGTTGCCGGCTATCTCTACGTCTGGCTTGCCGCCTCGATGTTGTTTGCGGCACTGACACTTGCCGTCCACGCGTTCGCCGCCTCCGGAGAGATATTCGATCCGGTGCTTGGCGTTGCTGGTGGGCTCGCCTTGCTGGTTGCCGGCCTCTACCAGTTCAGCGGCCTCAAGGAGGCCTGCCTGACGAAATGCCGGAACCCGTTCTCGATCCTGTTTTCGAACTGGAGTGCCGAGACCGTCCGCGTGTTTCGGCTCGGCGCTGCGCAAGGCATCTGGTGCCTGGGATGTTGCTGGGCATTGATGCTGGTGATGTTCGCCGTTGGCGTGATGAATGTCTTCTGGATGGCGCTGATCGGTGTGTTCACTCTGATTGAAAAACAGACGACGGGCAGTCTTCCAACCCGGCTGGCCGGTGCGATACTGCTTGTCTGGGCAGCCGCGCTGCTAGTAGTCTCGCTATGACGGGGGGAAATTCGATGGCAGATCAAAGCTGGGCAATGAAAGGAGAGCTCGTACTCTCCTGCAATTGCACGGTTTTTTGTCCTTGCGTGCTGTCGCTTGGCAGTCATCCTCCGACCGAGGGCTATTGCCAGACCTGGGCGGGTTTTCGTATCGACGCCGGCCATTTCGGCGAGGTCGACCTTTCCGGCCTCAATCTTGGGCTGATCATGGAAATCCCCGGTTACATGAGCCGCGGCAACTGGACCGCGGGCCTGTTCATCGACATCAGAGCCTCGGTCTACGTGGTCAAGGCATTGACCAAGATATTCACCGGCAAGGCCGGCGGGACGACGTCGCTGCTCTCAATCCTTGTCGGCAAATTCCTGGGCGTCGAACAGGTGCCGATTACCTACGAGACGCGGGACAAGACGCGTATTTTCCAGATACCGAAGATCATCGACGGGGCGGTCACGCCAATCGCGGGCAAGGACCGCGAGAAGGATACGGTGATCACGAATTCCGAATACTGGATCGCGCCGGAGATCATCGTGGCGAGGTCCGACAAGAGCAAGATGCGCGCCTTTGGCCGCAACTGGAATTTCGCCGGCCGCTCGGCCGAAATCTGCAAGCTGGATTGGCGGGGCCCGTGAGAAAGAACACAAAGGCCCGGAAAATCGCCGAGAAGATCACCGAGCGGATTCCGCGACCGAAGAAGAAGGTCACCTGGCCGCAGGCGCGCGCGTTTTCGGTGCATCTGCTGACCGCCTCCGGTTCGTTCCTGGCTTTCCTGTCGCTGGTCGCGGCGAGCGAGGAGCGCTGGACGGCAATGTTCTGGTGGCTCGGACTGGCGCTGTTCGTCGATGGCATCGATGGGCCGATCGCCCGAAAGCTGGAGGTCAAGGAAATCCTGCCGACCTGGTCCGGCGAACTCCTCGACAACATTATCGACTATGTGACCTACGTGCTGATCCCGGCCTTCGCGCTCTATCAACGGGGCTTTATGGGCGAAGGCCTCTCGTTCCTTTCGGCCGCCATCATCGTCGTGTCGAGCGCGATCTATTATGCCGACACCGGCATGAAGACGAAGGAGAACTTCTTCAAGGGATTCCCCGTGGTCTGGAACATGGTGGTATTCACTCTATTCGTCATCGAACCGGGACAATGGGTTTCGTTCGCGGTGGTCGTGGTGGCCGGTATTCTGACTTTTGTCCCGATAAACTTTATCCATCCGGTGCGGGTGGAGCGGCTGCGGCCGATCAATCTCGGCATGACACTGTTGTGGTGCGCCTTTGGCGCGCTTGCGCTTGCGCAGGCGGCGCTCGCCGCTTTCTACGATCAGATCGGCGTGCTGGGCGAGCAGGTCGGCACCTTCACCAAGATCGGCATTACCGTTACCGGGCTCTACCTTGCAACCATTGGTGGCCTCATGCAGTTCTTTCCAAACCTCGGCGCCAAAAAGGCCTGACCAGCCGCTTTTCAAGGAATCCCGTCCATGTCCAAAGCGATCCGCATCCATGCCAATGGCGGCCCGGAAGTCCTGACCTATGAAGTCGCCGATCCCGGCCAGCCGGGTGCGGGCCATATCCTGATCAGGCATACCGCGATCGGTCTCAACTTCATCGATGTCTATCATCGCTCGGGCCTCTATCCGCCGCCCGGCGGGTTTCCGCTCATTCCGGGCAGCGAAGCCGCCGGCATGGTGCTGGAAGTCGGCCAGGGCGTCGACTGGCTGAAGCCCGGCGACCGGATTGCCTATGCCGTGACGACGGGCGCTTATGCGCAAGAGCGCGTCATCGATGCCAGCAAGGTCGTCAAGGTGCCGGACGGCATCAGCGACGAACAGGCGGCCGCCATGATGCTGAAGGGCATGACCGCGGAATATCTGCTGCGCCGGACCTTCAAGGTGAAGGCAGGCGACACGATCCTGTTTCATGCAGCGGCCGGCGGCGTCGGGCTCATTCTGGGCCAGTGGGCGAAGCATCTCGGGGCGACGGTCATCGGCACCGCCAGCTCTGCCGACAAGATCGAACTGGCCAAGGCACACGGTTTCGATCACGTCATCAACTACAAGGAGCAGGATTTCGTCGCCGGCGTCGCCGCGATCACCGGCGGCAGGAAATGCGACGTTGTCTATGATTCCGTGGGCAACGACACATTTCCGGCCTCGCTCGACTGCCTCAAGCCGCTCGGTATGTTCGTCAGCTTCGGGCAGTCTTCCGGACCCATCCCGCCGTTTTCGATGTCGCTGCTGGCGCAGAAGGGCTCGCTGTTCGCCACGAGGCCGACGCTGTTCGTCTACAATGCTAAACGCGAGGACCTCGACGCCTCCGCCGCCGCACTGTTCGAGGTTGTGCTCAGTGGTGCTGTCGAGATTAAGATCAATCAGCGCTATGCGCTGAAGGACGCGGGCAAGGCACATCAGGATCTTGAAGGACGTAGAACGACAGGTACGACCGTCCTGGTTCCCTGACGACAGTCTGCCTGGGTTTTGAGCGTCCTGCCGCAGCGGCGGACATGGTTTGCATGAAAAGCCGGCCAGCCGTATCCTTGTGCGAGAAGGGCTGATCTTTACCCTTGAGTTTCCGCTGAAATTCTTGAAGCTCTTTCAAGTCGGGTGCTGCTTTCGCACGAGAGCCGGCCGCGCATACGATGCTTGCGGGAACACAGAACATGTCCGGTAATCCGGATGGGAGGCACTGTGAGTGCAAATCATGATGGGGCGAACCTGCTTGAGGTTCGTGGCCTGACCAAGATATTCGGCACGTTGACAGCGTGCGACCATATCGACCTCAACATCGCCAAAGGTGAAATCCACGCTTTGCTCGGCGAAAACGGCGCCGGCAAGTCGACGCTGGTCAAGATGCTGTTCGGCTCGCTGGAGCCCAATTCGGGCGAGATTTTCTGGAATGGCCAGGCGGTGCGGATCACCGACCCTGGCGCCGCCAAGAAGCTCGGCATCGGCATGGTGTTCCAGCATTTTTCGCTGTTCGAGGCGCTGACGGCTGCAGAGAACATCGCGCTGTCGCTGGATGACGGCTCGCCGATCAGCAGCATCGCGGCCAAGGCGAGGGCGCTTTCCTACAGTTACGGCTTGCCGCTCGATCCGGAATCGCTGGTCGGCGATCTCTCGGTCGGTGAGCGCCAGCGCATCGAGATCATCCGCTGCCTGCTGCAGACGCCACAACTCATCATCCTGGACGAGCCGACATCGGTACTGACGCCACAGGAGGCCGACAAGCTGTTCGAGACGTTGGAACGGTTGCGCTCGGAAGGCAAATCGATCCTCTACATTTCGCACCGGCTCGAAGAGGTCAAACGCATCTGCGACCGCGCCACGGTGCTGCGGCATGGTAAGGTGGTCGGTCACTGCAATCCGCGCGAGCAGACAGCCTCATCGCTCGCCCGCATGATGGTCGGCAGCGAGGTGCAGGCCGTGGTGCGGGCGCCGGTCGAGGGGATCGAAACCGCGCAGCCGCTGCTCGAAATCCGCAGCCTCAATCGCAAGCCGGCAACGCCGTTTTCCATTCCGCTCAAGAACATCAGCCTCAATGTCCGCGCCGGCGAGGTGATCGGCATTGCTGGCGTCGCCGGCAATGGCCAGGGCGAGTTCTTCGAATCCGTCTCCGGCGAGGTTTTGCAGCAGGATACCGCCTCGGTGCGCATCCGTGGCAAGGACGCCGGCGGCCTCACCATTACCGGGCGGCGCTTGCTGGGGGGTGCCTTCGTGCCGGAGGAGCGTCTCGGCCATGGTGCCGCACCGCGCATGAAACTCTCGGAAAACCTCCTGCTGTCGCGCCACGCCACGGACGGCAAGGCCTTTGTCGGCGCCGGTGGCATGGTCAGGAGCGGCGCCGTCTACGCCGCTTCGCAACGCATCATCGAGGCGATGGATGTGCGCAAAAGCGCGCCGGATCCCGAAGCAGCGGCACTTTCGGGCGGCAATCTGCAGAAATTCATCGTCGGCCGCGAACTCGACCGCCGGCCAAGCGTCATGGTGGTGAACCAGCCGACATGGGGCGTCGACGCCGGTGCCGCCGCCCACATCCGCCAGGCCCTGATCGAGCTCTCTCGCAGCGGATCGGCCGTACTGGTGATCAGCCAGGATCTGGACGAGCTGTTCGAGATATCGGACGCGATCGCGGTCATGCACAATGGCGAATTGTCCAAGCCGATGCCGATCGCCGAGGCGACTTTCGAGAAGGTCGGCCTGTTGATGGGCGGCGCCGAACCCGGCCACGCCGAACACACGCTGGAGACGGCATGATGCGCCTCGAACTCGTCAAACGCCCGCAGCGCTCGGCGCTGTTTTCGATGCTGTCGCCGTTCATCGCCTTCGCGCTGACCATCATCGCCGGAGCCATCATGTTCGCGCTGCTCGGCGTCAACCCGCTCAACGCATTCAAGATCTATTTCATCGAGCCGATCAGCCAGGTCTGGCAATTGCATGAGCTGGCAATCAAGGCCGCTCCGCTGATCCTGATCGCTGTCGGCTTGTCGGTCTGCTACAAGGCCAACATCTGGAACATCGGCGCCGAAGGCCAGTTCATCTTCGGCGCAATCTTCGGCTCCATCATTCCCGTGCTGTTTCCGCAATTCGAGGGCCCGCTGGTGCTGCCGCTGATGCTTCTGCTCGGCATGGTCGGCGGTGCGGCCTACGCGGCGATCCCGGCCTTGCTGAAGACCCGGTTCAATACCAACGAGATCCTGACCAGCCTGATGCTGGTCTATGTCGCGCAGCTGTTCCTCGACTGGCTGGTGCGCGGTCCCTGGCGCGATCCGCAGGGACACGGCTTTCCGCAGACGATCCAGTTCGGCGACTCGGCCGTGCTGCCGGAGCTGATGCCCGATGCCGGGCGAGCCAATTGGGGCTTCGTCTTCGCCCTGGTTGCGGCGGTGCTGATCTGGATCCTGATGGGCCGCATGCTCAAGGGTTTCGAGGTCCGCGTGCTGGGCTCCAGTCCGAGGGCAGGGCGGTTCGCCGGTTTCGGCCTGAACCGCATGGTGTTCTTCGCCTTCCTGCTGTCGGGCGCGCTGGCCGGGCTTGCCGGCATCTCGGAAGTCTCCGGTGCCATTGGGCAACTGCAGCCCGTGATTTCGCCCGGCTATGGCTTCACCGCCATCATCGTGGCCTTCCTTGGCCGCCTCAATCCGCTCGGCATCGTCGCCGCGGGCCTGGTTCTGGCGCTGACCTATCTCGGCGGCGAGGCGGTGCAAAGCGCGCTCGGCATTTCCGACAAGGTGGCGAGGGTGTTCCAGGGCATGCTGCTGTTCTTCGTGCTCGGTTGCGACACGCTCATTCATTACCGCATCCGATTGATCGGCCTGGCGCTGACCAAACAGGAAGCCTCCGCGAAGCTCGAGGCCGCGCCAAAGTTGAAGGAAGCCCGCTGATGGACATTACCGTCAACATCCTCCTGACTATCGCAACGGCGGCGACGCCGCTTTTGATCGCGGCGATCGGCGAATTGGTGGTCGAGCGCTCCGGCGTGCTCAATCTCGGTGTCGAAGGCATGATGGTCATGGGCGCCGTCGGCGGCTTCGGAGCCGGTTATCTGACCGGATCGCCCTGGATCGGCCTCCTGGCGGCGATCGCCGTGGGAGCGCTTTTCTCCCTGCTGTTTGCGGTCATGACGCTGTCGCTGGCCACCAACCAGGTGGCGACCGGCCTGTCACTGACACTGCTTGGTCTCGGGCTCTCCGGCATGATGGGAACGCGCTTCGTCGGCCAGCCTGGTGTCAGGCTGCCCAATCTCGACATTCCCGGCCTTAGTTCGATTCCAATCGTGGGCAGGCTGCTCTTTGGCCAGGACCCTGTGTTCTACATTTCGATCGCGCTGACGGCCGCGGTAATGTGGTTTCTGTTCAAGACGCGTACCGGGCTGACGCTGCGTTCGATCGGCGACAGCCACACATCGGCGCATGCGCTCGGCATCAAGGTCATCCGCTTCCGCTACCTGGCGGTCATCTTCGGCGGCGCTTGCGCCGGTCTTGCCGGCGGGCATCTGTCGCTGGTCTATACGCCGCAGTGGGTCGAGAACATGTCCGCTGGCCGCGGCTGGATCGCGCTCGCACTGGTGGTGTTCGCATCCTGGCGGCCATGGCGGGTGCTGGCCGGCGCCTACATCTTCGGCGCGGTCTGGATCGGCCAGCTTCATGCACAGGCTTTTGGCATTCCGGTGCCCTCGCAGATGCTTTCTTCTCTGCCCTATCTGGCAACCGTCGTGGTTCTCGTTCTAATCTCGCGCAACAAGCGTCTGACGATGATGAACACGCCGGCCTCCCTGGGGCAGCCATTCGTTCCGGATCGTTGACAAGGCTTAACACAGAGAGGTAACACAATGAAAAAACTGCTTATTGCCCTGATGACGACGACAGCGGCTTTGTCGCTGGCGGCGTCCGCAGAGGCCGCCGACAAGTTGAAGGCCTGCTGGGTCTATACCGGCCCGATCGGCGATTTCGGCTATTCCTACCAGCACGACCAGGGCCGCCTCGAGGTCGAGAAAGCGCTCGGCGACAAGGTCGAAACCGCCTATCTGGAGAACGTCTCCGAAGGCCCCGACGCCGACCGGGCTTTCGAGCGTCTGGCGCGCGAAGGCTGCAAGATCATCTTCGGCACCTCGTTCGGGTTCATGGACGCCGAAGTGAAGGTCGCCAAGAAGTTTCCCAAGGTGATGTTCGAGCACGCCACCGGATACAAGACCGGGGACAATCTCGGCATCTACAATGCGCGCTTCTATGAAGGCCGCTACGTGCTCGGCCAGATCGCCGCAAAGGAATCGAAGTCCGGCGTCGCCGGGTACATCGTCTCCTTCCCGATCCCCGAAGTGGTGATGGGCATCAACTCCTTCATGCTCGGCGCGCAATCGATCAATCCGAACTTCAAGGCCAAGATCGTCTGGGTGAACTCGTGGTTCGATCCGGGCAAGGAAGCCGACGCCGCCAAGGCACTGTTCGACCAGGGCGCCGACATCATTGTCCAGCACACCGACTCGACCGCTGCCCTGCAGGTGGCCGAAGAGCGCAAGCTGCACGGCTTCGGCCAGTCGTCCGACATGATCAAGTTCGCACCGAACGCGCAGCTGACCTCGCTGACCGACGAGTGGGGTCCTTATTACATCAGCCGCGTGCAGGCAGCCATCGACGGCAGCTGGAAGCCGGACAATGTCTGGCTCGGCATCAAGGACGGCGCGGTCAAGCTCGCGCCCTACACCAACATGCCCGACGACGTGAAGGCGATGGCCAAAGCGACCGAAAAGAAGATCGCCGACGGCTGGAACCCCTTCACCGGGCCGATCGCCAAGCAGGACGGCTCGGCTTGGCTGAAGGACGGCGAGGTCGCCGACGACGGCACGCTGCTCGGCATGAATTTCTACGTCAAGGGCGTCGACGACAAGCTGCCGCAATAAGCAGCGGATCACCTCGGATACTGAGAGGGCGCCGCGAGGCGCCCTTTTCATTTGTCGGGAAAGCGAGGAAGGGTCAGACGGCCGAACCGTAGAGATCATAGGCGTCGGCGCGCTCGACTTTAACGGTGACGATATCGCCGGCGCGCAACGGCCGGCGCGACTGGATGTGGACCGACCCGTCGATCTCAGGCGCGTCATATTTGGTGCGGCCCTTTGCCGAGTTCCCGTGCGCCTCGTCGATCAGCACCGGCAGCCTTTTGCCGACCTTCCTGGCCAGCTGCGTCGCCGAGATCTTCTGCTGGCGCTGCATGAAGCGATGCCAGCGCGCCTCCTTGATCTCCTGAGGCAACTGCTCGAGCCCAAGGTCGTTGGAACGGGCGCCCCTGACCGGCTCGTATTTGAAGCAGCCGGCGCGATCGATCTTCGCTTCATCCAGCCAATCGAGCAGCATCTCGAAATCGTCGTCCGTTTCGCCGGGGAAGCCGACGATGAAGGTCGAGCGGATGGCGAGATCCGGGCACACGTCGCGCCAGCCGCGAATGCGCTCAAGCGTCTTTTCGCCATGGGCGGGCCGGCGCATGTTCTTCAGCACCTGCGGCGAGGCATGCTGGAAGGGGATATCCAGATAGGGAAGGATTTTTCCCTCGGCCATCAGCGGAATGACGTCGGCGACATGCGGATAGGGGTAGACATAGTGCATGCGCACCCAGATGCCGAGCTTGCCCAACTCCTCCGAGAGATCGAGGAATTTCGCCCGCACTTCGCGGTCGCCGAACATGGACGTCTGGTACTTGATGTCGATGCCGTAGGCGCTGGTATCCTGCGAGATGACGAGGAGTTCCTTGACGCCGGCCTTGGCCAATTTTTCGGCTTCGCGCAGCACATCGGCCGCCGGCCGCGAAACGAGGTCTCCGCGAAGTGCCGGGATGATGCAGAAGGTGCAACGGTTGTTGCAGCCTTCCGAAATCTTCAAATAGGCATAGTGGCGCGGCGTCAGCTTGACGCCCTGCGGCGGCAGGAGGTCGATGTAGGGATCGTGCGAGGGAGGGGCAGCCTCATGGACGGCGGCCATCACGCTCTCATAGGCCTGCGGCCCCGTGATCGCCAGCACGTTGGGGTGCTTCTCGCGGATCACGTCCGGCTCGGCGCCCAGACAGCCGGTGACGATGACCCTGCCGTTTTCCGAAAGCGCGGAGCCGATGGCGTTGAGCGACTCGTCGCGAGCGGAATCAAGGAAACCACAGGTATTGACGACAACGAGATCGGCGCCGTCATGCTTGCGGGCGATCTCGTAGCCCTCGGCCCGCAGACGCGTGATGATGCGCTCGGAATCCACGAGCGCCTTCGGGCATCCAAGGCTGACGAAACTGACGCGAGGGGCGGACATAGGCAAGTTTCCAATGGGGGCACGGGCCGAAACGGTGCCCCGGCCTCAAGTCGCTGTAAATGTCGGTCTGTGGCGCATGGCCGGAGCCAATACGCGCGGCGCAATAGCACGGGTTCAGCAATCAAGCAAACCTGTCGATGGGCTGGTCCACGCCATCAGGGTGGCTCAGTGGCCTCCTGATCCGAACCAGGGTGCCAAAAAAGCGAAATGATCGGGGAATTGCTGCACGGCCCCATCAAGCAGCATCTTGACCGCGACATAGAGGATGATGACCAGGCCGACATAGGCAATCCAGCGGTATTTGTGCAGCAGACGCGCGACGAACGACGCGGCAAAGCCCATCAACGCGATCGACAGCGCCAGTCCGACAATCAGCACAGTCGGATGGTTCATGGCCGCTCCCGCCACGGCAAGGACATTGTCGAGTGACATCGACACGTCGGCAATGACGATCTGCCAGGCGGCTTGCGAGAAGGTCTTGCTTGGCCCCTTGCCGCCGACGACGCCATCCTTGTCGAAGTCGCCGTTCGACAGCGCTTCGGTGGCGTCGCGCTCGTCGTCGTGGCTGACACGCAATTCGCGCCACATCTTCCAGCAAACCCACAGCAGAAGCAGGCCGCCACCGATAAGCAGCATGGGACCAATGGTCAGCAGCCATTGCGTGATCAAGGCGAAGAAAATGCGAAGAACGGTGGCAGCCGCGATGCCGACAAGAATGGCTCGCTTGCGTTGGCTGACCGGCAGGCCGGCCGCCGCGAGGCCGATGACAATGGCATTGTCGCCCGCGAGGGCAAGATCGATAGCGATGACCTGAAGAAGAGCCGAAAAGCCCGCGGTGGTAAAAATTTCCATCGACCTGGAAGCCCCTCGTCGAGTGTTCGTCGTCGATCGTCGCAACGGGCCTAAAGGCATGGTCCGCTGGCGTCAAGTCGCAGCACCGGACAACGCTGGAAAACCATTTTCGTGGCGGTGGAACCACGCGAGATTCTCAACAGCCGCCGACTGCAGCCAGATGCCGGCGCGAGCCCGCGAGAACCTAATCGTAGAGATTGTACTTCGCCCAGTCGGCTTCCGGGATCTCATCCCCGATCCGATAGCGGAGCTGGAGAACGTCCATATGGTCCGGCCCCGTCTGGCATTTGAATTTCAGCCGGTACCATTGTCCCTTGCTGCGGAACGCCGCACCAGGGCTCCGGATCGCGTCGGCGCTCATCTCTGGCGTCGCGAAGGCGTATGCGACGACGCGGTCGGCCTTGAACTTGCGGTCGTCATGAGAGATGCGGTCGAGGATTTCGGCGTCGCAACGCTGTTCGAGGCGAGTTTGCGGATCGAGTTTCAGGAGGCCGGCGCGCAGGGCGCTGTCCATGGCGCTGGCCGGAAAAGCCAGGGCCAAGGACGCCACGGCCGTCATACATAGTGTCTTCATGGGCGGGACTAGCAGCATGTTTTGTCTGAAAAATCAACCAACAGGCCTGGCAGGTTCCCGTGTTCAGGCGGTCGGCGCGTTCAAAATCCCGTGTCGTGTTTCATCGTCGGACGACCGCGGCCAACGGATCAGCGAGGCGTGCGTAACGCCGTCCCCAAGACTTGGCCGGCGCCAACCTGTTGTCGGAGAAACACCTTGGTGTCCTGATCGAGATTCCGCCAATCGCAGTCGCACAATGCAGCTTCCATGGCATAGAGCGCGAGGATCGTCACATGCCGGCCAAATCGAAACTTCAGGCGACGATAGGCTTCGACCGAGCCGAGATTGCGCAAATCGTCGTCGGAGACAATGTCGATTTCCGCCAACATCCGCGCCGTCGCCGGGCCAAGGTTTCGCATGTCCTGGATGCGCACCATCACCATGCTTCCCCTGGTTCGATCGGCAAATCCCGCTCAAAATGACCGACGGCATAGAGCACGTTCACGATCATCCTGGCGAACTGTCCGGGGCCTGCGGCCAACGGATCAGCGAGGCACGGCCAGCGTCGGTGAGATCGTAGACGCCGCGGTCGACGCGCGCGAACCAGCCATAGACATTATGCAGCAGGATCTTTGGCGCAAGCGGCGTCAGCGCCTTCAGGTCGCGTGGGCGCTTGGGCCCGTCCGCCAACGCCGCGGCGCAGGCGAGGGCGCTCTGCCGGTAGGCGGTCATGATCGGAGTGCGCGATCCTCCGCCGGCGACAGGATCGCCGCGGCGGCGCTGGTGCTCGTCGACAAGGCGAGAACGCCGTCGCGCATTCTTGCGCGGCGCCACGGCGATCGGACTGAGAAGCACTTCGACCCGATCACTGGCGGTTACGCCAATCAGGCCGAAGCCGAGCCGACGGCAAAGGTTGCGGAACCTGGCATCGCTTTCGCGCCCCTTGCCACGCGCCGACATGCGCGCCGCCAGCCACACTTCATCGCAAGCAGCCGCGCGGTCGACGCCCTGCAGAACCAACTCAAGATTGAACTGCAGTTTCAACTCGCAGATGACGACGATCGGGGGCTCTCCCTCGCGCAGCGCGACGATATCGCAGCCGCCAATTTCGCCTTTCACGACGAAGTCGAGGTTTTCGAGGAAACGCTTCACCGGCGCATAAAGTGAGGTCTCGTTCATGCCGCAAGGCTTAGCCGATTCGACGTGAAAAGCCTCGCAGGCGAAATGATGTCTCGCGTGCATGGCCCGGAGCTGGGACTCCGGAAGCGGTGCGGCAGGACTCAAGGATGAAGTTTTTTGAGGAAAGCCAGCAGCACGTGGTTGAACTGGTCGGGACGCTGCAAGGGCGCGAAATGACTGACCTCGGGCAGCATGACCAATTCCGATCCCGGTATGCTGTGGGCCAGATAGATCGCGTGCTCGTCCTTGATAAACTCGTCGTGCTCGCTTTGGACGATCGCCACGGGCACGCCGATGTCTCCCAGTTCGGCGGCGCCGTAATTGGGTTCGTTCTTCATCATCAGGCCGACAGCTTTGACAAACGCATCGAATTGACCTGGCGTGGTCGACAGCTCGGCATAGTCCTCTTTGTGCCGGCTGAAACACCGCTCGATGACCGGACTGGCCTCGAACTCCTTCGTGCCGCTGGGATCCATATTGCAGCCGAAGAAGAACACACCCGCGATGCGATCGGCGGCCTTCATCCCAAGGATCAAGGCAACGCAGGCGCCATCGCTCCAACCCACTGCGATAGCCTTGTTCAATTGCAGGCAGTCCATCACCGCCAGGACATCCGAGGCCATCAGTTCGTATTTGTACGGCCGTTCGTCGCGGGTGCTGCGTCCATGGCCGCGGCTGTCGATGGTGACGACCTGATAGCCGTGCTTGACCAATGACGGGACCTGAAATCCCCAATTGCCGCTATGGCCAAGGCCGCCATGCAACAGGATCACGGGATAACCCGTCCCAAACGTCGCGTACCAGATCTTTGCGCCCTCGTGCTCCACCTGACCTTCGTCCGCCGCGGCCGGCAAAGGAGCGGCGCCATGCGCTTCGAATTTCGTGAGGTCGTCGTCGCGATAATCCATGCCGAAACCAGCCTCGTGGCAAATTGCGCAGGACTTACATTTATCGCCGGCACCCGCCGACACCAACCCACGAAGGAATTTCTGCTGCCATCAGGCGACACGACAAGTGAGGTTGTGTTGCCGCCATGAACGCCGGTCGGCGCGAAGCAGCCAGCATCGGGCGGCACAGCCGCGGTCAATATCTGCCGTCAGGCTTTGCTCTCCGGCACTGCCCGATTCGATCGTTTCCTGCGGCGCAGCAGTGGATAGCCAATCTGTCCGAAGTAGCTGGAGGGGACCGGATCATCGACGCCATACTTCTCAGGCACTTTGTTGCCAGTCGCATTGTAGGTGCCGAACACCACGTCGAGGAAGGGCAACTGTCCGGCGAAGTTCTTGTCATAGGCTTCGCGCTGGTTGGCATGGTGCCAGCGATGGAACTGCGGGCTGGCGATAAGCCACTTCAAGGGGCCGAACGGAATTCGCAAGTTCGAATGAACGAGCAGCGTGTGCCAGAAGTAGATGACGGAAAAGACCGCGATCGAAGCTTCGGAAAATCCGAGAAAAAAGATCGGAGTCAGCGAAATTGCCTTCGTGATTATGGAGTCGACGGGGTGAGAGTGGAATGCACCGAGCCAGTCCAGTTCCTCGATGCCGTGATGGACCGCATGGAACTTCCAAAGCGCGGGGATTTCGTGAAACGCACGGTGCGCCCAGTAGACACCTGTATCGGTAATCACGATGATTTCGGCGACCTGCAGCCAGATTGGCTGGCCGCCGATCGCGTGCGTTACCGATTGCGGGACCAGCATTGCAGCGGCTTCGAGCGTGTTCGCCGCGATCAGGACTACTACTGCCTTTATTACGAGGCCGTTGAACAGCATATAGATCAGGTCGACACCCAAGCCGTCGCGCAGGATCTTCTGCGGTCGCTCTGCAAACAGATGCTCGAACGGAATGAAGATCAGCGCGCAGATCAACAGCCCCTTGATGCCAAAGATATCCATTCGACCGCTATCGCCTTGCCTTGGCCAGCGCCACCCGCGCTTCAGTTTCCGACAGAACCACATTTCTCCTTTCGAAAGGCTTGATGCCGGCCGCCTGTGTCATGCTCACGGCTTGTCACGCACTCGCCGTGTGTCACATCCGCGTCGCAAGCTGGCGCTACTTGGTCGGCGCGCGCTTGTCGAACGCAGCGCAACGCGCGTCCTCCTAGGACTAACCCCTCCGGTCCCTGCCGGCGGGGTTTTTCATTTTCCAGAACCATATTGTCGGTCGCGAGTTGTCCTTGCTATTGTGGCATTGCGGTCAGCACAGGGACGCCCATCATGGATGCAAGCGAAATGAGTGCGATCGGCGACACCCTCATGAGGATCGTCACGCCCGACATGTCTCCCAAGCAGCTTGTCAAAGCTGCCCGGAAAGCGCACCTCAAGGCCTCCAAGAAGGACATTGCGAGAGCAGCCTTCTTCTCGATCATCGCGAACGCGGACCAGGACATCGGCAAGGCCAGGAACCTGCAGGCATTTGCCATCGCGGAGCGCACACAGCAATCAGACTGAGCAAGTCGGCGCCTTGGCGTTGGACTTACTATCGCTGCGCGATCACACTTCATCGCCGGGGATAAGCCGCCCGGCAAACCGACATGACGGTATCGCGCAGCCAACGATGCGCCGGGTCGGCATCCATGCGAGGATGCCACATCGCCGATATCTTGAACTCCGGAATGGGAAGCGGGAGCTCGAAGCTCTCGAGACCCGCCGTGACGGCATGGTCGCTTGTGCCGGCGTTGCCGAAACACGAGCGCGGCACGGTCGCGACCAGATCCGATTGGCGCACGATCCGCATTGCATCGGGGTAGCCGGGCACGACAACCACGACGGTGCGTCCAAGGCCAAGCTTCACCAAGGCTCCATCGATCGGCTCGACGAGATTTCCTTCCCGTGATGCCACCACATGCTTGCAGGCGGCGTAGCGTTCGGGCGTCACACAGGCGCCCGTCAGAAGCGGGTGTCCGGCCCGGGCCACGCCGACATATTTGTCGTGGAACAGGAACTGGGTGCGGATCTCGGGCGCGGACGTTCCAAGCAAACCGATCTCCAGATCGATGAGACCTTCCCGAAGCGGACGCGCGTCCTTGTCGGGCTTGGGTGTGAAGCGCAGGCGAACACGGGGCGCCGCACGGGTGACCGCAATCACGACCGGGCCGGAAAGGAATTCCAGGAATGCTTCGCTGGCGCGAATGGTGAATGTCAATTCGAGCTTGGCCAGGTCCAGGCGCATGTTTTGCGGCCGTAGAACAGCTCGCACATCCCGGCTGAGCTCATGGACGCGATCGCGCAATTCCGTGGCGCGGGGCGTGGGCACAAGCCCGCGTCCGGCCCGGACGAGCAGCGGGTCGCCGGTGGCAGCGCGAAGTCGCGTGAGCGTCCGGCTCATCGCCGAGGTGCTCAAGCCGAGCCGGCGGGCCGCCCCCGTCACGCTGCCTTCGGCAAGCAAGACGTCCAGCGCCACGAGAAGGTTCAAGTCCACATTGTCCATGGCACAGCCTTATCGCAGCTGTTCTGGCAGACATAGCGCCGGATGCAATCATAGTTTGAATTTGGCGCGTCTGGCGCGTGGCTTCCGCTTGCCCATATCTGCGGTCACCCAGCAAACGAAAGAGATTGCCCAATGTCCGCAGACGTTCTGAACACCCCATCAGGTACAGCCCTTCTTATCGGCGC
The DNA here is from genome assembly GCF_006442195.1 of Mesorhizobium sp. B2-3-13. Taxonomy (NCBI): domain Bacteria; kingdom Pseudomonadati; phylum Pseudomonadota; class Alphaproteobacteria; order Hyphomicrobiales; family Phyllobacteriaceae; genus Mesorhizobium; species Mesorhizobium sp. B2-3-13. The sequence continues at coordinate 116,677 of NZ_VFVQ01000007.1, read as the reverse complement.
ATCGCGCGGCCTCGGCCACGCAATCGCGGCCGAGTTCCTCAGGAAAGGCTGGCACGTCGTTGGCACGATCCGGGAAAGCGGCGGCCGGACCAAGCTGCACGATCTCGCGGATGAGTTCGACGGCCGGCTCGAAATCGAGACGGTCGACATCTGCGAGCCCGATCAGGTCGCGGCCTTACGCGACCGGCTGTCGGGCAGGGCATTCGACATAGTGTTCGTCAATGCCGGCGTGACAAACAACCCGGCTGAAACGATCGCTGATGTGACGACCGACGAGTTCGTTCGCGTGATGGTCACAAATGCACTCAGCCCGATGCGTGTCCTTGAGAGTCTGGAGCCATTTGTCCCGGCGACCGGTCTGATCGGCGTGATGTCGTCCGGGCAGGGCAGCATTTCCAACAACGAAACAGGTCAACGTGAGGTCTACCGCGGCAGCAAGGCGGCGCTGAACATGCTCATGCGAAGCTTCGCGGCCCGTCATGCCGCAACATCGCGTGCCATGGTGCTGATGGCGCCTGGATGGGTCCGTACTGAGTTGGGCGGCCCAGATGCACGGCTGAGCATCGAGGAAAGCGTGCCCAGCCTTGTGAACGTCCTGCTTGCCAGGCGGGGAACCTCGGGGTTGACCTATGTCGACTATCTCGGCCGCACCGTCCCCTGGTGATATGGCCCGCCAAGCGGAACGTCGCAAACGTCACCGGCACCGCACGATGGTTCTGGAGAAAGAGGGAGAAAGGATCGAGCGTCGGCGCTCAATCCTTAAGCGTCGGTCCTGTGCGGAAAGTGCAGGCGTCTGAAAGCCTACATGTTGCTGGCGGCGTGATGCTGCGGCGGAGCCGGTCTGTTCTTGGCGGGCCGGGGTTTGATGTGAACCGGCCGATCGGCGAGTGTTTTCACTATCGGCGGCATCACGCGCTGCTTGGCAGCTACGCGCTCGCGTTTCACCATCTTGGCGACAAAGCTCCGCACTTCAAACATAAAGGGCTCCTCCCAGACGCCCTCCCGCGAGTCCATCGTACGCCTGCTGAAGGCCAACCGCATCTAGATTCGGCATGGTTAACCCGCCTCCCTGCCTTTGCTGCTGCTCCTGGGCCTCACCGCAGCGCTGGCCGTCGTCGGCGCCCCGCTGCTGCACTGAAAGGAAACACGATCCCCCCACATCAAAACTGCATATTTGCAAGTTTAGCTCGGCTGCTCAGGTGCCCGGGCTGTGGCGGAAAAGTCACGCAACCCGGATAATGCGGTGCTTCAACTGGTGCGCGCTTATTATGCAACCAGGCGAGGCGTATCGTCATCGAGGGTAAAAGGGGGCCACCCTTGACCGCACGCGTTTCATTTCCTCCCATGAACTAGCGCCCGCTACGCAAAACGTGGCGGGCGTTTTCTTGATTCAGGGCGTCAAGGCGCGGCGGGTTCGGCTTCCACATTGTCAGGCTCGACAGCCGTCAAGAGGCAGTGCTTCAAGCCACCGCCGACAAATTTATAGCGCTCCACAAGGGTGATCCCGTGAAGGCGCTAAAGGAAATGATCGTGCTCAATGGGCATCTGCAACAGCGGCTCGATACGTTGTCCGAATCGCGGAAGCGCCAATGACAAGGCCTAAAGACTTTCCGCCACTTTGGTTTGGTGCATCTGATGTGCACCAAGCAGCGCATAAGCTGATGCACCTCATGTCAATAGCGAAACGTCAGGTTGAAATTGTGCAAACAAGCATTGCTTTGGCTGATGCAGGATCTTCGGAAATCGGCCGCTATCTTTCAGCGATTGCCGATGCTGCCCCGACGGAAAGAAGGCCTGAAGCAGTCGCGAAGGAACGGTTTGAACAGGCAAAAGATTGGACTTATATAGGCGCTCACTCCACGATTAGGAGCCTTTATTTTTTAAAGAGACCCTTGAGGAAATGGCTTATTTTTTGGCCGGATCGCAGCTGTCATCGGCTCTCATTGATAGTTCCGTCCCCCAAAAGGCCATCGCCCAATTCGACGCCGCCTTTCCGACTATCAAAACAACTCGCAATGCATCAGCCCACTCGGCGGAAAACGCTATGAAGCCCGAAGAGCATTGGGTGACAACCGGGGCCGATGGACCTCTGATCAAAGCAGCAGCCGGTTCGACGTTCGTAGTTATGGACTCTTTCGAGACCAAAACCTTTGTCACCACGCGTCGGGAGAAATCCTCCGGCTGGATATAACGTCTTCGACGTATCAGGTTATTTTGGCGACCTATGAAATGCTGATCGAAGGGCTACAACCATTGCAGCCTATTTCGCCCCTGAAATCCTGCAATGCCTTTGCCGCCTGGGGGAATTCGGACCCAGAACCGAACCGATCTGGTTGGTAGGTTGGTTAATTGGTCACTAACCAAAATCGCCAAGCCCTATGGTTTCCGGGCTTTTCAGGGCGTGACTTGGCGGAGGGAGTGGGATTCGAACCCACGGTGAACTTGCGCCCACGCCGGTTTTCAAGACCGGTGCCTTAAACCGCTCGGCCATCCCTCCAACCAGTTACAAACGCTGCGCTTTTTAGATTCTGCGTCCGGTCGCGAAACACCGGCTGCTACGCACTTTGCAACTATTTGCGTTTTCGATCGCTGCTTATAGCCGCCTGCAACGCGACGTCAACTTGCTCCGCTACGTCGGCCTGCATTCCCGGCATCACATGGGAATAAACGTCCAGCGTGATTCCGACATTCGAATATCCCAGGCGCTCACAGAACGCGCCGCCAAACAGAGACCAACATTGGAACCAATCCACTGTGGTCTGTTGTCTCCGCAGCGTGGAGATGTCCCCTCAACTCCTGGCGAAAGTCCGCTGCCCGAGGCAACGGGCTTTCTTGTTTTTGGAACCCGAGCCTCCCGTCCTTGTTTCTGGAGAGAACTAAAGGAGGCGCATATGGAACCGAAGTCATCACACGACGTGCCAGGTCCAAAGCCCCGCAAGGACAAAGACAGAGACACCCGAGAGGCTGTCGTCAAAACGCCCGAGAAGACGAACAATTGGGACCATGACGCCGTGCATGGAGATGGCGATACGATAGACATGCGGCCTGAGCTGGGCGTGGAGTCGAAATAGCTGACCCCGCCGCTCATCGTTGACCTATGCTGGCCTCGAACAGCCCGCTACCGTTCCTCACGCCTTGAAACCGCTTCTCACGTGTCAAGATAGCTTGGATTTCCAACGCTCCGGCAATGTCCCTTGATTCATCCTGGGGACGCCCGGCGGGCTTTTTTGCATCTGGTGGCGGGACGGCGGCCGACGCAACTCGCTCTATTTGAAACAACTGCAGTAACAGTTGATTCAACCATTGCTGGTATCTTCAGGCTAGTATGGTGGCGGCTCCGACAGTGCGGCGGGGGCTGTGTTGCCGGAGCCGCCTGCGCAGTCCGGATGGGACTAGACCGCGCTGTCTCAGAATAGGACAGCGCGGTCAACGATCCGTTAATTTTTGCGATCTCGCAGGCCAGGCGGGCATCAGCCGTTATCCCTCAGCTTCTCGACCGTGGCGACGATTGATACCGCCAGCGCTTAGGCTTTATCCAGAGGGCTTGGTTGCTAGTTAGGATCGCCCGACCTCGATCCTCCGTGGGATCCGCCGCCGGCGTTGTCAGAGTAGCCTCGCTCGAACAGGAACTGAGTATGGACCTGACCGGGAGGGCCGGCTTGAGGATGACCGGGAGGGCCGGCGTGGGGGTGGTTCTTGTCCCCCCCTCCGTTGCCGGGGCGTGATCCGCCTGATTTGGCAATCGCCTTGGAATTCAAGCTGGTGCCGAGCAGGAGAGTTACAGCCGGCGGCGTAACCGCGGCGAAACGCCCCGCCTTCTTAAGAAAGTCCCGGCGCGCTTGAGATTCCGATACAAGGCCCTGGTCGAGTTTCGAGCCGTTTGTGTTCTGGGTCGACATGTATAAAGCCTCCAATTCAACACTATCGTACCATTCGCGGCATCGGCCGCCAGCAAGCTAATGGGCTTAGATGGGTGTATGAAAGAAGTAGAATTCTTAGAAGAGGATTCCGCCCGCGCCGGTCCCGCCGGTGCCATGCATGAAGAAGGTTGGTTTTTTCTACTTTTTAGCCATAGCTAACGGAACCAAAACGTTCAAAATCTATTGAATTGGCAGTTGCGTAAGCGTTGCGTTGTTGAGTTCTGGATTGAGCCTATCATTCGGTAAGCCGTCGTTGCCCGCCCTCGAGAGAAGCCTCCCGAGGGCGGCGACTGAACAGCCCTTCCTGATGAGAACTACCAAATGCATATGCAGAAACGCGACGCTCCGCGCTCGCGGGCGCGATCACCGTTGTTCCTGGCCTTGAGCGGCTTTCCGACGCCGGCAACTTGCCGACGAAGCGGAGATCAACCGCCTGATCGCTTCCTGCAAGCAGGCTCCGCAAAGGCATACCTCTCCCTAGCCAACGACAGGACGGGCAGTGTCACAATCTTGCCCGGTTCCGGCCACAATCGGTTAATACCGTGATAAACAATTCCTGCGCACAAAGGATCGGGGTCCGAGGCGTCGTTGGCATTGTCGAGTGAGTGCTTGGCTCCTCTGATGGTCGGATACGACGTCTTTGGTTTAGACTTTAGGGGACAATCAAGAATGCAGGCTGTGACGCACCCGCGTCTTCGTCGCGTTGCCACGGTTGCGTTGCTTGCAGCGTCTGCTGCATTGCTTGCCGCTTGCGCATCGCAGCCTGAGCCGAAAGGCATGGTCTACAAGAAGACCCGCTCCAAGGAATATTTCGCCGAGACCGAATATGGCGTGAAGGCCAGTCCGCGCGCTGCCTTCATGCGGCGCGGCGGCGGCCGCGACCAGCTCGGCAAGCCCTATCAGGTGCGCGGCAAGTGGTATTATCCCAAAGAAGACAAGAAGTACGCCAAGGTGGGTCTGGCCTCGTGGTATGGCGACGCCTTCCATGGCCGGCTGACCGCCAACGGCGAAGTCTACGACACGGCGCATCTGACGGCGGCGCATCCGACCATGCCGCTGCCCAGCTATGCCCGCGTCACCAACCTCGAAACCGGCAGTTCGGTGATCGTGCGCGTCAATGACCGCGGCCCATACCATGAGGGCCGCATCATCGACGTCTCTGAGCGAGCCGCGCAGATGCTGGACTACGACAAGATCGGCACCGCGAAGGTGAAGGTCGAATATGTCGGCCGCGCGCCGCTCGACGGCAATGACGACCAGTACCTGATGGCCTCTTACCATCCAGGCAACCGCATACCGGATCCGTCGGATGGCCTGCCGACCGGCGTCATGGTGGCCATGAACGGACCTTCGCCGAGCCTTCCGGTCGGCGCGGCCGCAGTGCCGTTTCCAGGTCAGCTGACCGATGCCGCAACCCCGGTGCAGGGGCAGATGTCCGCGCAGTCAGCGGCCTTCGGCGATCTGGCGCTGCCCGATTTCGGACCGATCGTGCCGGAACGGCCGGAGATCAGCCTGCCGCCGCAATCGCCGTTCGCCATGGCCTCGCTGTCCTATGCGAATGAACGCGTCCATCACGCAGATGTCTTTGCCGCTCTGGATGACAGCGGCATGTCGCCCGCCGATATCCTGCGGTCGTGGAAAAAGAACGGCCGCCAAGCGGCACCGTCCAGCCCAGATTATGTCGCCGCCGGCACGTTCGACGATGCTACCGAAGCCAAACGCGTGGCCGCGGCACTAAAGCCCTTCGGCAGAATTGAAATCCAGCGCTCCGATCTCGACGGCAATGACTGGTATGCGGTCAACCTCTATCCGGACGGCCATGGCGGCCTGGACGAGTTGCTGAAGGCGGCATGGTCCCACGGTGCGCCCGATGCGCTGGTCGTGCGCGACTGATCCAACAGCCGGCTTTCCGCCCGGCTGTTGATCCCTCAGCGAAAAAGCCTGATAGTTTCGGCACGCCGGAGGGGCCGGCCAACGGGTCGAATTTCATGCAGTTTCGCTTGCTACAGCCTTTTGCCGGGTTCTTTCTCCTCGGCCTCCTGCTCACGCTTTCGCCGGCCCAAGCGCAGCTTTTCGAGACCAAGGCCGCACAAGCCTTCATGATCGATGCCGACACCGGCACGGTGCTGTTTTCGAAAGATGCCGACAAACCCATTCCGCCGGCCTCGATGGCCAAGCTGATGACGATGGAGGTGGTTTTCAACGCCCTCAAGTCCGGGCGCCTCAAACTCGACGATACGTTCGTGGTCAGCGAGAACGCCTGGCGCAAAGGCGGCGCGCCGTCGGGAACCTCTACGATGTTCGCCAAGCTCAAATCGGCGATCCGGATCGAGGACCTGATCCAGGGAGTGACCGTGCAGGCCGCGAATGACGGCTGCATCGTCATCGCCGAAGGCATGGCCGGATCCGAGGACAATTTTGCCGCAGAGATGACCGAACGCGCGCGCCAGATCGGCCTCAAGACATCGACGTTCGTCAATTCGACCGGCCTGCCGGCCGATGGCCAGGAGACAAGCGTGCGCGAGCTGGCGCAGCTCGCCCTGCATCTGTGGCGCGAATACCCGGATTTCTATCGCTACTATGGCCTGAAGGATTTCACCTGGAACAAGATCTCGCAGAGGAACCGCAACCCGTTGCTGGCGATGGACATCGGCGCTGACGGCCTGGCTGTCGGTGCAAGCGAGACATCCGGCTTCGGCATCGTCGCTTCGGTCAGCCACGGTGGCACGCGGGTGATCGCGGCAATGAGCGGGCTGGCCAATGACAAGGAGCGTGCCGAAGAAGCGCGCAAACTGCTCGATTGGGGCGTTCGTTCGTTCGCGAGGACCGAGATCTTCGCCAAGGACGAGGTGGTCGGGGAGGCCCAGGTCTTTGGCGGTGCGAAATCCGGCGTGACGCTGAAGGCAAAAGGTCCGATCGACATTTTCCTGCCGATCACCAACCGCGACAAGCTGACGGCCAGGATCATCTACTTCGGCCCGGTCGCCGCACCGGTGGAGGAGGGGCAACCGGTGGGCGCACTGCGGGTCTGGATCGGCGACACGCTGAGCCAGGAGACACCGTTGTTCGCCGCCGAGTCGATCGGCGTCGGCACGTTGCCGCAACGCGCGCTCGACGCCGTCAAGGAACTGGCGGTCGGCTGGCTTCGATAGTACCGACGGCATGGACGTTTTCCCTGTCGCGGACTATCTAGAGCGCAACAACCCACTCGAACACGAACAAGGGCCTTTCGGTTGGCGCGCGGATTTTTCATCACCTTCGAAGGCGGCGAAGGCGCAGGCAAGTCGACACAGATCGAGCGGCTGGCCACAAAGATGCGCGCAAAGAAGTATGATGTCCTGCGCACGCGTGAACCGGGCGGCTCGCCGGGCGCCGAAGCGGTCCGGCATGTGCTGCTTTCGGGTGCCGCCGAACCGTTCGGGCCGAAGATGGAAGCGCTGCTCTTCGCTGCCGCGCGTTCCGACCATGTCGAGCAGGTCATCCGGCCGGCGGTCGAGCGCGGCTCCATCGTGCTTTGTGACCGCTTCCTGGATTCCTCGCGTGTCTATCAGGGCGTTACAGGCGGGATCGATCCGGCATTCATGGCCATGCTGGAACAGGTCGCCATCAACGGCATGATGCCCGACATGACGCTGATCTTCGATATCGACCCGGCCGAGGGCTTGAAGCGGGCGACATTGCGGCGTGGCAGCGATGCCGTCGCCGACCGCTTCGAAAAGGAGACGCTGACTATCCACCAGGCCCGCCGCGAAGCGTTCCTGGCGATCGCGGCGGCAGAGCCGGAACGCTGCATCGTCGTCGATGCCTCCGCCGATCCGGACACGGTGGAGGATGTCGTCACGGCGACCGTGTTCGCGGCACTGGAGGCAAGGGCGCCCGAGCGCAACAGGCAGGTCGCACCGGTATGATCTTCGAACGCATCGCGCCGGAACAGCATGACACGCTGGACGGTGTGCCGGAACCTTCCGAAACGCCACGTCTGGTCGGGCACGGGCAGGCCGCCACCATGCTTGCCGCCGCCTATCGCGCGGGAAAGCTGCCGCACGCGCTGATCTTCGCTGGACCGGTCGGCATCGGCAAGGCGACGCTCGCCTTCCATCTTGCCCACCACCTTTTGAAGCATCCGGCCTTCGAGCAGGCGCCCGGCAACCTTGCGGTCCCCGATCCGGCCTCGCCGCTGTTTCGCCAAATCGCCACCGGTGCGCATCCGGGGGTGCTGCATCTTACCCGCCCCTTGAACGACAAGACCAAGAGCTTCAGAACCGTCGTCACCGTCGACGAAATCCGCAAGGTCAGCCGCTTTCTGTCGCTGACTTCGCATGACGGCAGCTACCGGGTTGTGATCGTCGACCCGGCCGACGACATGAATGCCAATGCGGCCAATGCCCTGCTGAAGAATCTCGAGGAGCCACCGGCACGGACCCTGTTCATTCTCATCGTCCATGCGCCGGGCAGTCTGCTGCCGACGATCCGTTCGCGCTGCCAGGTGGTGCGGCTGACACCGCTCGACGCCAACGAACTGATGGCGGTGCTGAAGACAGCGGAGCCGCCACCACCGGACGATCCGGTCGCGAGGGCCGCACTGGTCGAGCGGGCAGGGGGGAGCGCCCGCAGCGCAATCCTGTTGACGCAGTATGGCGGGCTGGAGATCGCGCAGACGCTCGATGGCCTGGTGGCGAAGAGCGATATTGCCGGTGCCTACCGCCTGGCCGAGGCCCTCGCGGGCAAAGACCAGGCGATCCAATTCGACATCTTCAACCGCCAGGCGTTGGACCTTCTGTCGGACGCGGCAAGCCAGGCGGCGCGGGCTGGCGATCTCAAGCGGGCCAAAACGCTCTCCGATACTTGGCACGAGGCCTTGGACGCTATATCTGAAACGGACACCTACAATCTCGACAAGAAGCAGCACGTCCTGACCATGATCGACCGCCTGAATTCTGCAATGCGAATGTGACGGCTTTTTTGGTGCATGCCGTTGGCCCCCCAAACAGGAGCCACTTTTGGGCGGCATGCATTGGTCTCGGGATGGCAATCGCCATTCCGATGCGATATCCACCGCCGCAGCTTCCATTCAGACATTCATGACGGTTCATTCATGTCACGCGACACATTCTACATCACCACCGCCATTTCCTATCCGAACGGCAAGCCACATATCGGCCATGCCTATGAGCTGATCGCCACCGACGCGCTTGCCCGTTTTCAGCGGCTCGACGGCAAGCAGGTCTTCTTCCTCACCGGCACCGACGAGCACGGCATCAAGATGCTGCAGACGGCAAAGAAGGAAGGCATTTCAGCGCGCGACCTGGCCGACCGCAACTCGGCCGAATTCAAGCGCATGGCGACCGCGCTCAACGCCTCGAGCGACGATTTCATCCGCACCACCGAGGAGCGGCATTACGCGGCTTCGCAGGCGATCTGGAAGGCGATGGCTGCTAATGGCGACGTCTACAAGGGCGGCTATGCCGGCTGGTATTCGGTGCGCGACGAAGCCTATTATGGCGAGGAAGAGACCGAGGTCCGTCCCGACAATATTCGCTACGGGCCACAGGGAACACCGGTCGAATGGGTCGAGGAAGAGAGCTATTTCTTTCGGTTGTCGGCCTATCAGGACAAGCTCGTCGCGCTTTATGAAAACCAACCCGACTTCATCGGTCCGGCCGAGCGCCGCAACGAGGTGATGAGCTTCGTCAAGTCGGGACTGAAGGACCTGTCGATCTCACGCACCACATTCGACTGGGGCGTGCCGGTACCTGGCGATGAAAAGCACGTCATGTATGTCTGGGTCGACGCGCTGACCAACTACATTACCGGCGTCGGATATCCCGATGAAAAGGCTGACCATTGGCGGTTTTGGCCGGCTGATGCACACATCATCGGCAAGGACATTGTACGCTTCCACGCGGTTTATTGGCCCGCTTTCCTGATGTCGGCCGGCATCCCGCTGCCGAAGCGCGTCTTCGGCCACGGCTTCCTGTTCAACCGCGGCGAGAAGATGTCGAAATCGGTCGGCAACGTCATCGACCCGTTCACCATGATCGAGCATTACGGCCTCGACCAGGTGCGGTACTTCTTCCTGCGCGAGGTGCCGTTCGGGCAGGACGGCAGCTACAGCCATGAAGCAATCGTCAACCGTACCAATGCGGATCTGGCCAATGGTCTCGGCAATCTGGCACAGCGCTCGCTGTCAATGATCGCCAAGAATTGCGGCGGCGTGGTGCCGAAGCGCGGCGATCTGGCGGAATCCGACAAGGTGATCCTGGATCAGGCGGTCGACGCTCTCGCCACCGCGCGCAAGGCAATGGCCGAACAGGGCATCCATCTGGCACTGGCGGCGATCTTCGGCGTGGTTGCGGAAGCCGACCGGTATTTCGCCGGACAGGAACCCTGGGCGCTCAAGAAAACCAATCCCGAGCGCATGGAAACGGTGCTGTGGACGACGGCCGAAGTGGTGCGGCGCGTGGCGGTCATGTGCCAGCCCTTCGTTCCGGGCTCGGCCGCCAAGCTGCTCGACCTCCTGGCTGTGCCGGCGGACAATCGCGATTTCGTGCATGTCCACGCCGACCATGCACTTGTGTCCGGCACGGCGCTGCCAGCGCCAGAGGGCGTGTTTCCGCGTTATGTCGAACAGACGGACGCGAACGCCTGATGCTCGTCGACAGCCATTGTCATCTGGACTTTCCGGACTTCGCCGAGGAGCGGGCGGCCATTGTCGCCCGCGCCAAGGCGGCCGGTATCAGCCGAATGGTGACGATCTCCACGCGCGTGAAGCGGTTTCAGCAAGTCGTTGAGATAGCAGAGACTTTCGACGAAGTCTATTGCTCGGTCGGCACCCATCCGCACAATGCTGCCGAGGAGCTCGACGTCACCACCGCCGACCTTGTCCGCCTCTCCACTCATCCGATGGTGGTGGCGATCGGTGAAGCGGGGCTGGATTTCTTCTACGACAAGGCACCACGCGATGCGCAGGCGCAGGGCTTTCGCGCCCATATCGCCGCCGCCCGCGAGACCGGGCTGCCTCTCGTCATCCATTCGCGCGATGCCGACGACGACATGGCCGCCATTCTCGAGGACGAGACAGGGAAGGGCGCCTTCCCGTTCATCCTGCATTGTTTTTCGTCGGGACGGCGCCTCGCCGAGGTCGGCGTATCATTAGGCGGCTATGTGTCGTTCTCGGGCATCCTGACTTTCAAGAACTCGGTCGAATTGCGCGCCATCGCCGCTGATGTGCCGCACGACCGGCTGCTGGTCGAAACCGACGCGCCATATCTGGCCCCGGTGCCGTTTCGCGGCAAGCGCAACGAGCCGGCCTATGTCGCGCAAACCGCCAAGGTGCTGGCCGAGACGATCGGGGTCAGCGAGGCTGAAATCGCAGCGTTGACCACCGACAATTTCTTTCGGCTGTTTGGAAAAATGCCACACCCGGACCAGCGGGCGCCCGAAGTATGAGCGACCGGCTGCGCCTCACCATTCTCGGCTGCGGGTCGTCACCAGGCACGCCGCGCATCACCGGCGACTGGGGCAATTGCGACCCCGCCAATCCCAGGAACCGGCGCATGCGCACGGCCGCGCTTGTCGAGCGCATCGCCGCCAATGGCGGCCGCACCACGGTCGTCATCGACACCGGTCCGGATTTCCGCGAGCAGATGCTGATGGCTTCAGTCAGGCGCATCCATGGTGTGCTCTACACGCACCCGCATGCCGACCACATCCACGGCATCGACGATTTGCGCGGCTATGTGCAGGAGCAAGGGCATCGCATCGACATCCATGCCGACGAGCCGACCATGCTACGGCTGCGCCAGGCGTTCGGCTATTGCTTCGAGACGCCGCCGCGCAGTTCCTATCCGCCGATCGTCAACGCCCACCTCATCAACCATGCCAAGCCGGTTGTGATCGAAGGAGAGGGGGGTGCCCTCACCTTCGAGCCGCTGCCCCAGATCCATGGCGACATCATTTCGCTGGGTTTCCGTATCGGCGGGCTCGCCTACTGTCCCGATATCAGCGACTTTCCCAAGACCACCATCGAGCGGCTGCGAGACCTCGACATGCTGGTCATCGATGCGCTGCAGTACAACACGCATCCAAGCCATCTTTCGCTTGGCCAGGCGCTGGACTGGATCAAGGCGCTTTCGCCTTGCAACGCCGTGCTGACGCACATGCACGTGCCGCTCGATTACACCGCCGTGATGACTGAGACGCCCGACAATGTCGAACCGGCCTACGATGGCATGGCGATCGAAATCCCTTACGAGTCAGAACGATAGAGACAGCAGCTCAGTCGGCTTTCAACCCGCCGTTCGAATGTTCGATCATGAGTTCGAGGTCGTAAAGTGCCGGCGTGGTGCTGTTCACGATGTTGCTCGTCAATGGCCGAAACCGCACCAATTCCCGGGCTGCGCCCCATGCACTAGTTCCATAATCTATCTTATGCGACTTTCGTCTGTAGCAGCAATTTAGTGTATTCGGCCTGGCAGCGGATTTCGAACGGCGCCCCCGATACAGACACGTCGATCGAGACAAACGCATCCGGTTTGGCGAACCGCCCGTACCCAACATATCATTGTAGATGACGCGGCGGTGCCGCGCGACGCTCACTGTGTGTTCCGATATCCGCGGCCGGATGGATCAGCGGAGCCTCCGCCGGTCGAGCAGGATGCGATTAATCTGGATGCGCTCCGGCAGCTCGATCAGGAACTCCGGATCGCGGTCGAGATGATGGACCTTGGTTGGCTCGCCCTTGGTGAAAGCCGTCATCGATTCGTGGTCGGGCCAGTACGAGATGGTGGTGAACCAGCTTTCCCCTTCGCGATCCTCGCGAAACAGCTGGACGCCCAGCGCGGTCTTCTCAAGCGGCGGAATGCCCTCGGCCCTCAAATAGACTTCGTAAGCGTCGCCCACATCAGGCCGGGTGCGGCCGCGCCAAATGCGCGCGACTGTCGGCGTTGTCGCCATCGATCTTTCTCCTTTGCACCTCTTCACAAACCTTGTGCTGAGCGATGGACGCGCGCGAGGAAGTCACGCACCAGCGGAAGCACGTCATCGAAATGGGTTTCCAGAAGCCAGTGGCCGGCGCCCTCCACGAGATGGAGTTCTGCTCCCGGCAGGTCGCGTTTGTAGGCTCGGGCCGATGCGGCCGGCATGTAGCCATCTTCCGGCCCCCAGACGATGAGCGTCGGCGGCTGTCTTTCGCGCAAATAGGCCTGGTATCGCGGGAACCAGTCGAGATTCGCCTCCAGCTTCTCCATCAAGCCCACCGCCAGCCGCCGACGCAGCGGCGTATCCATGAGCGGCCAGTGGAGTTTCCATAGATCCGGTGGCATTCGCTCGGCCACGGCGTCAGCCACCTCACCGATAAACTCGTGCCGGAAACCCTCCTCGCTCACCGCCTCTTCCAGCGGACGATGCTTCTCAGGTGTTTTCTCGGTCCAATAGGCCTTGATAGCCGCATATTTCGGGCCGAGCACGTCTTCGTAGACGTCGCCGTTCTGAATGATCAACGCGGTGATGCGTTGCGGATGTGCGATGGCGTGGCGCAATCCGATCTGCGACCCGTAGTCGTGCAACCAGAGCACATAGCGGGACAGACCGAGCGTATCCGCGAAAGCCGTCAGAAATCCTGCATAGGCATCGAAATCATAGCCGAATGCCGAGAAGTCGGGCGTCGCGCTGTAGCCAAAGCCCGGGAAATCCGGCGCAAAGGTACGCCAGCGATCGGCCAATGCCGGCATTAGCCTCCGAAATTGATAGGACGAGCAGGGATAGCCGTGCGGCAGCAGAAGCACTGGTGCGTCGGTCGGACCATCCTCGCGATAGAAAATGGCATTTCCGTCAACTTTCACTTGGCGGTGTCGCAACTTTGCCTCCTCGATAGAGCGTTCGAAGACGAGCGCATTGGGCTTCCAATACCTCTCGTCGTTTACGATGCTCGCGCTGGAAGGTTCCGTGGCAAACGGCGGTCAAGGAAAGATCGAAAGGGTCACCCGGCGCGGAACGCCGGGAATGAACCCAATGCAGGCCCAGCATGGGATCAAGATTTCGACGATGGAATCCGGCATACAAAGCAACTACCCTGCCCCAATCCGCTCATCATGCGTCGGCGGGACTGAAGGCGATCAGAAATGACCACTCGCTCTTCCTTTCTGGGCTTGCCCGATCGCCTCGCCGATGGCACGGCGCCCCGCGCAGTGATCTTCGGAGCTGGTCACGGCAGCACCTATCCCGACAAAGACAGTGGCAGCCATGCCTTGGCCGCCGATGCCATCCGTGTTGCAAGCCAGGGTGATGCCGCGCTCATTGAGCATTGGGATTTCGATCTCGGCGGCCCGCTGTTCGACGGCGGGCCGATCTGCTGCGTCGACGCCGGCGACATCCTGACCACCATGCATGACAATGCCGGCAACCGCGCCCGGATCGAGGCGAAGGCGCGCGAGGTCCTGTCAGTGCCGGCCGTCCCCATCCTGCTCGGCGGAGACGATTCCGTGGTCATTCCCTTCCTCGCCGGCTTCGTGGATCACGGGCCTGTCTGGATCCTGCAGATCGATGCCCATATCGACTGGCGCGACGAGGTGCATGGCGAACGCTACGGCTACTCCAGCCCGATGCGCCGGGCGAGCGAGATGGCGCATGTCGCCGGCATGGTGCAGGTCGGACTGCGCAGCGTCGGCAGCGCACGCCTCACGGAGATCGAAGCGGCGCGGCACTATGGCAGCCGTTTCGTCACCGCGCGCGAGGTCCACACCCTGGGTGTCGAAGCGGCGCTCAGGCACATCCCGGAGGGAGCGCGGGTGGTCGTCACCCTGGACCTTGACAGCCTCGATCCCAGCATCATGCCGGGCGTAGCAGCGCGTACTCCCGGCGGCCTCACCTACAGCCAGCTCATCGATCTCATTGCCGGCTTGGGCAAGTGGGCGAGGATCGCCGGATTCGATCTTGTGGAGTTCTATCCGCCAGCCGACATTGACGGCCTGTCGGCGCTGACCGCCGCGCGCCTCCTCGTCAATGTGATCGGCGCCGTGGTCCGGCAGGTTTGAAACTCGACCTGAGATCGAATACGGCCCCTGTCCGGCCTGCAGGTAACTTTACCGAGGCCCCTGCTCCAGCCTGATCCGGTAATTCAGCGAACGCTTCGCGCCCGGCGCGATCAGCATCAGGCCGGGTTTGTCGGTGAACTCTCCGTCGAAATCCAGCGGGCTGGCCATGCCGTGCCAAGGCTCGATGCACAGGAACGGTGCGCCGCCTGGTTTGGACCAGATGCCCAGTTCCTGAAATCCCTGCCATGAGACCTCGATCGCCGGACCAGTCTCGGCGCCGTAGCGAACGCTGTTGCTGGCCGGCCGGTCCAGGATCACTGCGTCTTCGTCGAACAGCCGTTCGGAGAGCTCGACGATATTGCCTCTGACAGGCGTCGGCTGCGGTGTTGCTGTGAGCAGGCCATCCTTCAGCCGGCGGATCGGTGTTGGCTCGTCATCGGAAAAGATCAGCCGATAATCCGTTTTGGCCAGATCCGGCAGCAGCGGCCAATTGAATGCCGGATGCGCCCCGATCGAGGTCGGCATCGGCTCGTCGCCGGAGTTGGTGACCTCCAATCCTATGTCGAGTTGCCCCTCGTCCAGTGTATAGGTCACGGCCAGGCGAAATGCGAACGGGTAATGGGTTCGGGTTTCCGCGTCATCGGTGAGCACCAGCGTACAGGATCGAGGCCCCCTCTCCGCCCACATAAACGGCTTGTCGCGGGCGAAGCCGTGCTGCGTCATCGGATAGGTCTGACCGCGATGGCGCAGTTGATCGCCCTTCAGCCGGCCGACGATCGGAAACAGCACTGGTGAATGGCGCCGCCAGGCCGGTCCGGCCTGCCACAGGAACTCAAATCCTTGCGTATCCCTTAGCGAAACCAGTTCGGCGCCTTGCCCGGCAATGGTCGCCGATATGCCGTCGCCATGAAGCGTCAGGCTGACCTGTTCCATATGTCCTCGCGGTCCGTCTGGTGTGGCCGGCAGGCTAGCAAATGGCCAGGAGTGAACTCAAGGCGGCGGACGCAGCATTTCACACAGTCGCGATGAACTTCGATGGCGCCACGGGCCGGGCGCGGTCTCAGATGAAAAAGTGGCCGGAGGTTTCCCTCCGGCCACGGCAAGATGCCAGCTGTTTCCTGCTACGGTTCGGATTATTCCCGCTCGCCGGTGAAATTCAGCAGCAACTGGAAGATGTTGATGAAGTTCAGATAGAGCGAGAACGCGCCGAAGACGGCGAGCTTCTGCCGCGACTCCGCATCGAAATTCTCCGCATACTGCTCCTTGATCGTCTGCGTGTCCCAGGCGGTCAGGCCGATGAACACGGCGATGCCGATCACCGAGATTGCGAACTGCAGCGCGGTCGAGCCGAGGAAGATGTTGACGATGCTGGCGATCACCACGCCGATCAGGCCCATGATCAGGAAGGACGAGAACTGGGTCAGGTCGCGCTTTGTCGTGTAGCCATAGAGGCTGGTGGCACCGAACATGGTCGCGGCGATGAAGAAGGTGCGCGCGATGCTGGTTCCGGTGAAGACCAGGAACACCGAGGCCAGCGACAGGCCCATGACGGCACAGAAGGCCCAGAACATTGCCTGCGCGCTTGCCGCCGACATGGTCTGCATCTTGAACGAGAACAGGAGCACGAAGGCGAGCGGCGCCAGCATCACCACCCATTTCAGCGGGCTGGAAAAGATCGGCACATAGAGAGCCGGCGTCGACGACACCAGCAAGGCGATAAGGCCCGTAACCACCAGGCCGAGGCCCATATAATTGTAGACGCGCAGCATGTGCTGGCGCAGGCCCTCGTCATAGACGGCTCCGGTCCGGACGCCCGTGCCCACGCGGTATCCAAGATTGGGCGTATTCATTTTGAGGTCTCCTTTGTGGATGGGTCAGTAAAGCGTTCTGGCGAGCGTTTCGGCGGCGCGGTCGAGATCATGAACCCCGCTCTTCGCGACAACCGCATAGGCGACATCGCCGACCTGGAAATAGGCCGAGGAGATATCGCCCGAGGGCGCGAAGGTCGGTTTGACCACATCGAAAGTGCCCGGCCGGATCGCGAACAGCGACACCAGGCCCATCTCCTTCGTTTCAACCGCGATCTCGACGCTCGGGCCGAAGCGCGACGGATAGATCTGCACGTCGCGGACCTTCCAGTCCTTCGGCAGCGACGGCATGACGATGGCGGTGGCGGCGCGGATCTCGCCGGCGTTGTAATTGGGCGCCTCGGCCTGCGAGGGCATGTTTTCGCGCAGCAACGTCGTCCTGTGTGCCTGGACAGCCTCGTCGACATAGGCGGGCAGCTGCGGCGAAGCGACGACCTTTGTCACCGACATCGGCCCGACGATACCGTTGGCGAGCCAGCCGGCGGCAACGAAGGCGGCGACGGCCGCGGCGCGTTGCAGCACGCCGAAGATGCGACCCCGGCCAAGTCCCCTCTCTAGCCGCCGCGCCGCATCGGCCGTCGCCGGCCGCGCCATGCCCTCGGAGCCGGCCAGCGCCACGCGCAGTTCGTCGCGGGTGCGCAGATCAGACATCACGCGCGCGGCCGCCTCCGGACGCGCGGACAGGAAAGCCTCGACCTCGATGCGGCGGGCGACATCAAGCTGGTCGTCGACATAGGCGTCGAGATCGGCGTCCGTAACCGGGTCGACAAGAGCGGTCATGAGTCACCTCCAACGATCCTGAGATGATTTTGGCCCCGCGCTGGCGCTTCTTCCATCTGGCGCAAGGCCGCGCGCGCCCGGCCGATACGCGACATCAGCGTACCCAGCGGCACGCCACTGGCGTTGGCGGCCTGCTGATAGGAGAGCCCCTCGATGGCGACCAGATGCAGCGCCGAGCGCTGCTCTTCCGGCAGGCTGAAAAAGGCTTCGCGCACCTGCGCCAGGCGCACGGAATGTTCCTGCGGCGCCGGCGTGCTGCCGTCGGCCAGATATCCGGCTTGTTCGAGACGTGCCGCTTCCGAGCGGCGCGAACGCATGCGGTCGATGAAGGTGTTGTGGACGATCGACAGCAGCCATGCCCGCAGGTTTCCGCCGGAGCGGAAGGTGCCGCGCCGCTCATAGGCGCGCACCAGCGCGTCATGCACGAGATCCTCGGCCTCGACGCCGTCGCGCGTCAGCGCGCGCGCGTAGCGCCGCAGCGACCCGAGCTGTCCTATGATGTCAAAGCGTGGCATCGACGGTTTCATGTCCTGTTTACGGAGCATGTGGGGGTTTTAATCCCGGGGCCACTTTTCTTTGCTGGAGGATATCGCCGCGGCTCGCGTCTCAGCTCCCAAGCGGTTTTGCCGGTTTGAGAGCTGTTACGCCGCAGGCGCGCAGCATCCACCTGCGGCCATCGCTGCGAAAATCGGTGATGCTCAGCGGCTCGACGTCGATCTTCCAACTGGCGGCAAGCGGCGCGCTGAGAACATGCAGGATCGCGGTGCGGATGACGCTGGCGTGCGTCACAGCGATCGTGTGACCACGTTCGGCGATCAATCGATCCATCAATCCAGCGGCCCGTTGGGCAACGTCGGCCAGCGATTCACCACCATAGGGGGCCGCATTCGGATCCGTGCGCCAGGCGGCGATCTCGTCCGGCTGTTGCGCCTGCACCTCGTCGAAGCTCTTGCCTGCCCATCGACCGTAGTTCTGGTCTGCCAGCATCGGATCGACAGACGCATCCAGCGATAGCGCCTCCGCGGTCTGACAGGCGCGAAGCGCCGGCGCTGTCCACACACGGTCGGCCCGACGCAGCGTCCCGCGCACCGCCTTTGCCAATGTCAGCGATCGTGGCTCCAGCGGTTCATCCGAAGGAAACGATCCTTTCCGGGTCGCCGCCGTGGCGCCGGCGCAGATCATGGTCAGACGGACGAGCATGGAGCATGCTTCCTCTGAAGTTTGTGGAAGCTGCAACAGGTGCCGCCTTTCGCGTCGGCGCACCGAAACCTCTGGTGAAACCTGGCCAATTTGCGTATCACTCCGCCGCGCCAATGGAACCATAATGATGTTCGAAGACCTGCAGCCAGCTCCCGCCGACAAAATTCTTGCGCTGATCGGCCTCTATCGCGCCGATCCACGCCCTGGCAAGGTCGACCTCGGCGTCGGCGTCTACAAGGATCGCGACGGCAAGACGCCGGTCATGCGCGCCGTGCGCGAAGCCGAGAAGCGGCTGCTGGAGGGACAGGATAGCAAGACCTATCTCGGCCTTGCCGGCGATACCGCTTTCAACACTGTGATGGCCAAGCTCGCCTTCGGTCCGGGTGCGGACCTGTCGCGCATCCGTGCGGCACAGGCGCCCGGCGGTTCCGGCGCGCTGCGGCTGGTAGCGGAATTGCTCAAGCGCACACGGTCGGACGCGACAGTCTGGGTCTCCGACCCGACCTGGCCGAACCATATGCCGGTGATGCGTGCCGCCGGCTTGCGGATTCGCGAATACCCTTATTTCGATGCGGCCTCGGGTGCGGTTCGTTTCGACGACATGCTGGCGGCATTGCGGACGGCCGACAGCGGCGACGTGGTGCTGCTGCATGGCTGTTGCCACAACCCGACCGGCGCCAATCTGGATGCGGCTCAGTGGGAGGCCGTCACGGATCTGATGGTCGAGCGTGGCTTGCTGCCGTTTGTCGACATCGCCTATCAGGGCTTTGGTGACGGCCTCGAGGCCGACGCCCTCGGCTTGCGGCTACTGGCCGCGAAAGTCCCGGAAATGGTCATTGCGTCGAGCTGCTCGAAGAATTTCGCCGTCTACCGCGACCGCGTCGGCGCGGCGATGGTCCTGGCCAGGGACGGCGCGCAGGCAGACGTCGCGATGAGCCAGATGCTGTCGGCGGCGCGCGCTATGTATTCGATGCCGCCGGACCATGGTGCGGCCGCGGTGCGCATCGTGCTGGAGGACGCCACGCTGCGTGCCGACTGGGAAGCAGAGCTCGAAGAGATGCGCCTGCGTATGCTGAGGCTTAGGGTCGCGTTCGCCGAGGCGCTGCGCCGGCAATCCAATTCCGACCGCTTCGACTTCGTTGCCAGTCATCGCGGCATGTTCTCCCGGCTTGGCCTCACGGAAGCGCAGGTCGAACGGCTGCGCGCCGAGCACGCTGTCTACATGGTCGGCGACAGCCGCATCAACGTGGCCGGCCTGCCCGAGGACGGCATGGATGACCTCGCCAAGGCGATCGTTTCCGTGCTCGACTGACGAAGCGGATGCAGTGCAATTGTGGACAAGGTCCCCTCGCCGGCTGACAGCGTTGGCAGTGCGGCGGTTCGCGCTGTAGCATCCGCTACATGACGTCATCGAAAGACATTTCACGCCTGATCGAGATCATGGCGGCGTTGCGCGCGCCGAAGACCGGCTGCCCGTGGGACATCGAGCAGAATTTCTCCACCATCGCCCCCTATACGATCGAAGAGGCCTATGAAGTGGCGGACGCCATCGCGCGCGGCGATCTCGACGACCTGCGCGACGAGCTTGGCGACCTCCTGCTGCAGGTCGTCTACCATGCCCAGATGGCGCAGGAGGCCGGTGAATTCGCGTTCCCTGACGTGGTCCAGGCCATCACCACCAAGATGATCCGCCGCCATCCGCACGTCTTTGGCGACGAGAAGGCTCGCAGCGCCGGCATGGCCAAGGGCATGTGGGAGAAGATCAAGGCGCAGGAGAAGGCCGAGAAGCGGCAAGCCCGCCTCGCGCGCGGCCTCGACCCGGAGGACAATGGCAAGGGATTCCTGGACAGTGTTCCGGTCGCGCTGCCCGCCTTGACGCGAGCCTTGAAGCTTCAGGAAAAGGCCGCCCGTGTCGGCTTCGACTGGAGCGAGGCTGCTCCTATCCTGGATAAAATCGAAGAAGAGATCGGGGAGCTGCGCGAGGCTCTGGCCAAGGGCGAAACGGCTGAGATCAAGGACGAGTTCGGCGACATGTTGTTTGCCGTCGTCAATCTCGGTCGTCACCTCAAGATCGATTCGGAGGCGGCGCTGAGCGGAACGAACGAAAAATTCCGCTCGCGCTTTCACTATGTCGAGCAGGCCCTGGAAAAATCAGGCGGCTCGCTAGAGGAAGCTACCCTGGAGGAAATGGAAGCGCTCTGGCAGGATGCAAAAACCGCGAAGTAAGCCTATAGCTCGGCAATCCTAGACAAAAGCCGCGATACACTTTCCCTGGAATTGCCGCGCCTTAGCCGTTGTTTTTGCGGCGCAACCGGCTTTCGATCTCTTCACGGGCGCTTTGCGTGGCCTGGAGCGAGATGGTGGCGCTGCCGTCGTCATTGTCGGTTCGCGAAACGACATCACCATTGCGGTAGAGCCAGTCGAGAAGCCCGAACTGGGCCGGCTCGATCGTCACCGTCAGATCTTGCAGCTCGCCGGCCATCCGCGTTTCGATGATCGCTTTCAGCGCATCGATGCCCTCGCCTGATACCGCCGATATTGCGATTGGCGGCTCCTTGCTGCCGTCGGCGCCGTCGGCGAGCAGCCGCTGCCTGTTGCCTTCGTCCAGCAGGTCGATCTTGTTCCAGACTTCGATCACGCGCTTGGTGTCGCTGGCGTCGACGCCGAGGTCGGCGAGGATGCGCTCGACATCCTCGGCCTGCGCCGCCGTGTCGGGATCGGAAATGTCGCGCAGATGGAGGACGAGATCGGCCTCGACCACCTCTTCCAAGGTCGCCCGGAAAGCCGCGATCAGATGCGTCGGCAGGTCCGAGATGAAGCCCACCGTGTCGGAAAGGATAATCGGCGTTCCATGCGGCAGGCGCACGCGGCGCAGTGTCGGATCAAGCGTGGCAAACAGCATGTCCTGCGCCAGCACCCCTGCTCCGGTCAGCTTGTTGAACAACGTCGACTTCCCGGCGTTGGTGTAGCCGACGATCGCCACCACTGGAAACGGCACCTTCTTGCGCTTGGCGCGATGCAGGTCGCGAGTGCGGCGCACGGTTTCCAGCTCATGCTTCAGCTTTATGATCTTTTCCTGCAACTGACGCCGATCGGATTCGATCTGCGTTTCACCGGGGCCGCCGAGGAAGCCGGCACCACCACGCTGACGCTCCAGGTGGGTCCAACTGCGCACTAGGCGGCCCTTCTGGTAATTGAGATGGGCAAGCTCGACCTGCAGCGTGCCTTCCTTGGTGCGCGCCCGCTCGCCGAAGATCTCCAGGATCAACCCCGTGCGATCCAGCACCTTGGCGTTGAATTCCTTCTCGAGATTGCGCTGCTGCACCGGGGTCAGGGGATGGTCGACAATGACCACTTCCGCGTGACCCTCCTTCACGATTTGGCCGAAGTCCTCGACCTTGCCGCTGCCGAGCAACGTCGCCGGACGTGGATCGTTGACGGTTACGACCGCCGTATGGATCAGATCGAGGTTGATGGCTCGGGCAAGGCCGACTGCTTCGTCGTGGCGCGCCTCGGCCGAGCGCGTCAGCCGGGGACGGCTCGTGTCATCGTCATTACGCGGTTGGCGGGTAAGCACGGGCACAATGACAACGGCCCTGGTCGGACCTTTGGCTTCCGTCCCGGGATGATGCGCTGGTTTTCCGCGAACCGTGCCGTCCGCGTCCTTCTCACGTGCCAATCAGGCGCCCTGGCTTTCCTCGCCATCGAACATCTGAACCGGCTGGCTCGGCATGATCGTGGAAATGGCGTGCTTGTAGACGAGCTGGGAGTGGCCGTCGCGGCGCAACAGGACGCAGAAGTTGTCGAAGGAAGTGACCACGCCGGTCAGCTTCACGCCGTTGATAAGGAAGATGGTGAGCGGGTTCTTGCTCTTGCGAACTGAATTCAGGAACAGGTCCTGAAGGTTTTGCGATCGTTCCGCCATTGTTTTTGTCTTTCGCCGATCCCCTTCGGTTTGCAGCCAATGCGCCAAATTAACGGGCACATGTCAAGCGCGCAAACACCCTCTTGCCGTCAGTAACGACAAGCAGAACGAGATATATTGATGTTCATTCCACCTGTGCGGTTATCAGGCTGGACTTTTTTCCGCAATGTCAAAAAAGGCCTGCCGCAACGAAAGTGTTATTGAGCCGGGGTGCCCATTGGCTATGGGATCACCGTCAATGGTCACGATTGGCATGGCAATAGTCGTCGCCGAACTGATGAATGCTTCGCGAGCCGTCTTGGCCTCGGCAACGGAAAATCCACGCTCCTCGATCTTCAGGCCAAGTTTCGCCGCGACTTCGAACATGGTGGTGCGCGTGATTCCGCGCAGAATGCCATGTTCGGCCGGCCTGGTGACCAGAACCCCATCCCTGGTAACGATCCAGGCGTTCGACGAGCCACCTTCCTTGACGTTGCCATCCGTGTCCACGAACCAGGCTTCCTGAGCGCCGGCCTCCTTGGCCTTCTGCTTGGCCAATACATTGGGCAGCAGCCCGGTGCTCTTGATGTCGACACGGTCCCAGCGGTTCTCGGGTACGGTGATGACGGCGATACCAGTCTCAGCCCGTTTCGTGCCGGCGGCAGGATCCGCCTTCCTGGCGGTCACCACCAAGGCCGGCTTCGTGTCCGCCGCCGGAAAGACGAAATCGCGGCTGGCGACACCGCGCGTCACCTGAACATAGACCAGACCGTTGACGACACGATTACGGTTGACCACCTCGCGCAGGATCAGCGGCAACACATTGCGTGTCACCGGCCAGGTGATCGACAGTTCGGTCAGTGAGCGGTTCAGCCGGGCAAGGTGCCGCGGCATGTCGACGATGAAGCCGCGCGCCACCTCGCAGACCTCATAGACGCCATCGGCGAATTGATAGCCGCGATCCTCGATATGCACGGAAGCGTCGGCATGAGCGACGTAGCGCCCGTTGACATAGGCAATGCGCGGCATTGGCGACCCCTGGAAAATTCTCGGGCTTTCTTATGCGATTCCGCCGCCGCCGTAACCGGCAAATGCTTGGCCCAGGCGCATCTCACGGACGCCGCGCGTCAGACGCCCAGCGACTTCAGCTTGCGATGCAAGGCGGAGCGCTCCATGCCGATGAACTCGGCCGTCTTCGAGATGTTGCCGCCGAACCGGTTGATCTGGGCGATCAAGTAGTCCTTTTCGAACTGCTCTCGTGCCTCGCGCAGGGGAAGCGCCATAATGTGCTGGTCCGACTGGTTGGGCGTGCGCGGCATGACATCGCCGATTTCGGACGGCAGCAGATCCGCGGTGATCGGCGCGTCGACGTCCTCGCCGCGCGCCAGGATCATCAGCCGCTCGACATTGTTGCGCAGCTGACGCACGTTGCCCGGCCAGTTGTGCGCCTGCAGCACGGCCAGCGCATCGTCGCCGATACGCCGCGGCTTGATGCCGGCCTGGCGGGCGATCTGCTTCATGAAATTGTCGACGAGATAGGGAATGTCCTCGCGCCGCTCGGCCAGCCCCGGCACCATGACCGGAACCACGGCGAGACGGTGGTAAAGATCCTCGCGGAAGCGCCCGTCGGCGATCATCGCCTCCAAGTTCTGCGAGGTCGAGGAAATGATGCGGACATCGACCTTGACCCGCTTTGTGCCGCCCACCCGCTCGAACTGCTGTTCGACCAGAACGCGCAAAATCTTGTTCTGCGTCTCGCGCGGCATGTCGGCCACTTCGTCGATGTAAAGAATGCCGCGATGGGCTTCCTCCAGCGCTCCCACCTTGCGTTCGACCCCGTTCGATTCGGTGCCGAACAGTTCGATCTCCATGCGTTCGGGCGTGATGTTGGCGGCGCTCAGCGTCACGAAGGGCGCGCCCTTGCGGGTCGACAGCGTATGGATGGCGCGGGCCGCCAGTTCCTTGCCCGAGCCGGAGGGACCAATAATCATCACGCGGCTGTTGGTCGGCGCGACGCGCTCGATGGTCTGGCGCAACTGGCTCATCGCCGACGACATGCCGATCAGGTCGAAGGTCTCGCCGCTGCGCAGCTTGAGGTCGGAAACCTCGCGGCGCAATTTCGAGGTCTCGAGCGCACGTTCGGCAATGAGGATCAGCCTGTCGGCCTTGAATGGCTTCTCGATGAAGTCATACGCGCCGCGACGGATGGCGGAAACCGCAGTTTCGATGTTGCCGTGGCCTGAAATCATCACCACGGGTAGGTTCGGGTGCATAGTCTTGATCTCGTCCAGCAACGCCAATCCGTCCAGGCGCGAGCCTTGCAGCCAGATGTCCAGGAAGATCAGCCTCGGCGCTCGATCGGCGATGGCCGCCAGTGCGCTGTCGGCATCGAATGCCGTGCGGGTTTCGTGACCCTCGTCGCTCAGGATGCCTGCGACGAGTTCCCGGATGTCTTCCTCGTCATCGACGATGAGAATATCAGACGCCATTATCGACCTTTTCAGTTTCTCTTTCGTGGTCCGCCCTGCTTTCGCCGCGCGGCAGCGCGGCGGCTGCGGGCGGCAGGATGACGCTGATCATCGCGCCGCGCCCGCCGTGGAAATCCGCAGGTGCATCATGGAGCTCCAGCCTGCCGCCATGGTCCTCCACGATCTTCTTGACGATAGCGAGACCAAGCCCGGTGCCCTTTTCACGTGTGGTCATATAAGGCTCCAGCAACCGTTGGCGATTCTCGCGCGGCAGGCCCTTGCCGTTGTCGATGACGTCGATGCGAATCGCGCCATTCTGACGCCCGGCTTGAATCCGGATTATGCCGTGCGAACCGTCCTTCTGTTCCAGTCCGTCGATCGCTTCGGCCGCATTCTTGATCACATTGCCGAAGGCCTGGGCCATCAACCGGCTGTCGAAAGTGCCCTTGAGCGGCTCATTGCCGAATATCCGCTCGAACGTGATATCGGCGCGGCTGACTTCGACCAGGAAGGAAGCTTCGCGCAGTGATTCGCGCAGGTCGATGGCCTTCATCTCGGGCTTTGGCATGCGCGCGAAAGCCGAGAACTCGTCGACCATGCGGCCGATGTCCTCCACCTGCCGGATGATAGTGTCGGTACACTGGTCGAAAACTTCGCGGTCTTCGGTGATGACCTTGCCATAGCGGCGCTTGATACGCTCGGCGGAAAGCTGGATCGGGGTCAGTGGATTCTTGATCTCGTGGGCAATGCGTCGCGCCACGTCGGCCCAGGCGGATGAACGCTGGGCCTGAACCAGATCAGTGATGTCATCCACCGTCACGACATAGGATTTTTCTTCAGAGCCGTCGTCGCCGGCCTCGATGGTGACTTGCACATTGAAGGTCCGCTCGGCGCCGGCGCGATAGAAAGTCACCTGCTCGCGGTAGACCGGCTTGCCGGACTTGCGTCCAATCTCGAAGACACGGCCGACATGCGGCAGGATCGCGGAAAGGTTTTGCCCAAGTGCCGCGCTGGCGGAAATGGCCAGCATCGATTCGGCAGACCGATTGACGATGGTGATGATGCCGTAAGGGTCGACGCCGATGACGCCGGCGGTGACACCGGCAAGCACGGCTTCCGAAAAACGCCGCCTCTCGTCGATCAGGTCCTTCGCCGACAGGATCTCGTTGCGCTGTGATTTGAGCTCCAGCAGCATCTTGTTGAAGGTATCGCCGAGCGAGGCGACATCGCCATCGGACGGCCGCACCGGCACCGCGACATCGAGATTGCCGGTCGCGACTTCATCGGCGGCGCCGATCAGCTGACGGATTGGCCGCACCAGCCGGTCGGCGACGGCTATGCCGGTCCAGATCGCCGACAGGATAATGATCAGGGTCAACGACAGGTAGGGCAGCGCAAATGCCACTTGCGAGGTGCGCCTGTTGTCCTCGAGATTGCGATACTCGTCGGTGTTGGACCTGACGATCTGCCGCGCCTTGATCACCTCTGGGTCGACCAGACGGATGGTGTAGAGATAGAGGCCCTCGATCTCACGCAACTTGACGATGGCGCCCATGATGTTGCGCGTGCGCGGCTCGATCAGGACCGGCTTGCCGTCGGTGGCAGTGGCAACCGCGCCTTCCGGCGGTTCCGGCATGGCGAAATCGGCATCGGTCTTGGCGCTCATGACGAAGGAGCCGTCGGGCTTGATCAGCGCGGCGTGCGCCAGCGAGCGGCCTACGGCTTCCTTGTTCATGAGATCGAGAAAGCCGGTGCGATCGAGGCCATAAAGCGAGCGGGAGGCATCGAGATCGTAGGCCATCGACAATGTCGTGCCCTGCAGGTTGCGCGCGTTCTCCTGCACATAGGCGTCGGCGATCGAGAGTGAAGAATTGACGATTGTCTTGGTGCGAATCTCAAACCAGCGATCAAGGCCGATATCGAGTGTGATCGAGGCGATGATCGCCACCATGATGGCGGGAATGGCGGCAACCAGCGCGAACATGGCAACGATGCGCACATGCAGGCGCGAAGCCGCCTTGCCATGGCGGCGGGCCATGACGATGCGATGCACCTCGCGCCCGACCAGCGCAATCAGGAAGACCACGAAGGCGGCGTTGAGTGCGATCAGCGCCCATGTTGCCTTGGCGTCCGGCGCAATCGGCGTCGCTCCGACCAGTATGGCGAACGAAATAGCCGCCATGGCCAGGGCGCCGACGACCGCGATCACGCCGGGCAGCGCCAGCAGCCGGCGTCCGTCGCGCGCGCCGGGTTCGCTGAAAAGCGGTTGGTTGAGTACAGGTGTCTGCGGAGCCATGTCGCCGTGTAGAGCCAGTGATTGCATCCGATCTATGCAACGCATTGTGGCGATTATGCAACAAGTGTGACGGCGACGGGACTCTTTCCCCGTTCGGTCCCCTGAAAAGATCGTGTGCCCGGCGCCGGCTCAGGTCTGGCGGGATGACTTGTAGACGTTGACGCCCAATTCGCGAATCTTCTTGCGCAAGGTGTTGCGGTTGAGGCCCAAGAGCTCCGCGGCCTTGATCTGGTTGCCGCGGGTTGCCGTCATCGAAGCCAGCACCAACGGATATTCGACTTCGGACAGAATGCGCTCGTAGAGACCGGCGGGCGGCAATTCGCCCGCGAAGGAGGCGAAATAGCGCTGCAGGAAGTGCTCCACTGCCTGGCCAATGGAAAGATCGTCGGGAATGAGGTTGCCGGCGCCTGGTACCACCGGGCGCTCACCTGTCTTGAGCTCCGCCTCGATGATCTCGGCGGAAATCTCGTCCTGCGAATAAAGCGCGGCAAGCCTGCGAACGAGATTTTCCAGTTCGCGCACATTGCCTGGCCATGGATAGCGCTTCATCAGTTCGATGCCGCCGGAAGAGATACGCTTGGTCTGCAGCCCCTCCATTTCGCCAAGCTTGAAGAAATGGCGCACCAGATCGGGCACATCCTCGGAGCGCTCGCGCAGCGCCGGCAACCTGAGCGGCACGACGTTGAGGCGATAGAAAAGGTCTTCGCGGAAGAGGCCCTGGTTGATCAGCGTGCGCAGGTCCTTGTTGGTGGCAGCGACGATGCGCACATCGGTCTTGATCGGCGTGCGGCCGCCGACCGTCGTGTACTCGCCCTGCTGCAGGACGCGCAGCAGGCGCGTCTGGGCCTCCATCGGCATGTCGCCTATCTCGTCGAGGAACAGCGTGCCGCCCTCTGCCTGCTCGAAGCGGCCGGTCGAGCGGTTCTGCGCTCCGGTGAACGCGCCCTTCTCGTGGCCGAACAATTCCGATTCGATCAGGTCGCGCGGGATCGCCGCCATGTTGATGGCAACGAATGGACCGCCACGGCGGCGTCCATACTCATGCAGCGCGCGCGCCACCAGTTCCTTGCCGGTGCCCGATTCGCCCGAGATCATGACCGTCAGGTCGGTCTGCATCATGCGCGCCAGCATGCGGTAGATGTCCTGCATGGCGGCCGAACGGCCGACCAGCGGCATCGTCTCGGGCTGCTCTTCTTGCCGGGCATCGATCTTCGGCCGCCGGGGCTCGGATAGCGCGCGATTGACGATGTTGAGGAGTTCGGTCAGGTCGAAGGGCTTCGGCAGATATTCGTAGGCGCCCGTCTCGGAAGCGCGGATCGCCGTCATGAACGTGTTCTGGGCGCTCATGACGATGACGGGCAGTTCCGGCCGCGCCTTCTTGATGCGCGGCAGCATGTCGAAAGCGTTCTCGTCCGGCATCACGACGTCGGTGATGACGAGGTCACCCTCGCCTGCCGCCACCCAACGCCACAGGGTCGAGGCGTTGGAGGTGACGCGCACCTCGTGACCGACACGCGACAGGGCCTGATTGAGTACGGTGCGGATCGCCGCATCGTCGTCGGCGACGAGAATATTGCCGCGAACCGTCATTTGCGGTCTCCTTCGCCGTCTTGATCGGCGCCCAGCGCCGTTTCTTTCCAGGCTGGCATCAGGACCCGGAACGTTGTCGCGCGCGGCGTCGAATCGCATTCGATGATGCCGCCATGTTCGCCGACGATCTTGGCCACCAGCGCCAGCCCAAGCCCCGAGCCGTTCGGCTTGGTGGTGATGAAGGGATCGAACAGGATCGGCAGGATATCTTCCGAGACGCCGGAACCATTGTCGCGCACGCAGAACTCCAGCGGCAGCGATACGCGGTCCTGCGTGCCCGGGACCGAAACCCGAATACCGGGCCGGAAGGCGGTGGACAGCACGATTTCGCCCTGCGGATCGCTGCCGATTGCCTCGGCGGCGTTCTTGATCAGGTTGAGGAACACCTGGATCAGCTGGTCGCGGTTGGCGAATACCGGAGGCAACGAAGGATCATAATCCTCCAATATCTTGATTTTCTTCGCGAAACCATTCTTTGCGATCGCTTTCACGTGATCGAGCACGACGTGGATGTTAACGGGATAGCGATCGATCGGCCGCTCGTCGGAAAACACCTCCATACGGTCGACCAGCGAGACGATGCGGTCCGTCTCGTCGGTGATCAGTCGCGTCAGCGCACGATCCTCATCGGATGCGGACAGTTCGAGCAGCTGGGCAGCACCCCTGATACCGGAGAGCGGGTTCTTGATCTCATGCGCCAGCATCGCCGCCAGGCCGGTCACCGAGCGCGCGGCGCCGCGATGCGTCATCTGCCGGTCGATCTTATCGGCCATCGACCGCTCCTGGAACATGACGACGACGGAGCCCGGAAATTCCGGCACCGGCGCGACATAGAGATCGACGACCTTTTCGATGCCGAGGCGCGGTGACGAGACGTCGACCCGATACTCGTTGACGGGCGCGCGGCGCTCGCGCACCTGGTCGACCAGCGTCAGCAACGGGCTGCCGAAGGGTATCAGCTTGGACAGGGTGTTGCGCGCCAGCATGGTCGCGCTGGAGCGAAAGAAATCCTCGGCATCGGCGTTAGCGAAGGTGATAAAGCCTTCCTCGCTGAGCATGATCACCGGGCGGCGGATCGTGTTCAGCACGATCTGGGCGGCATCGGCCATTTCGGTGCCCTGGCCAGCGGTGGCGGTCATGCGGCGCTCCGCAGGTTCAAGGTTTGCGGATCGCGCGAAAACACATCGCGCAGCAAGGTAATGACGCGAGCCGGCTCGAGTGCGGTCATTATCGCTTTTCTACTCTCGCCAGCGACACCGCCGGCATGTCGATCGAGATACCAGCCCAGATGCTTGCGCGCCTGCCGCAGGCCGCTCTCGATGCCGTAAAGCGCCAGTATGTCCTCGTAATGGGCGACGACATAGTCGGCGAGCCCTTGCGGGGTCTCGGGAATGCCGGATGAAAATGTCCCGCCGGCAGCCGCAGCGATGCTGCCGGCGACCCACGGCGCGCCATAATGGGCGCGGCCGACCATCACTGCGTCGGCGCCGGACTGTTCGAGAATGACCGAGGCTTCAGCCTGGGAGCAGACATCGCCATTGGCGACGACCGGGATGGAAACGGCCTCCTTGACGCGAGCGATGGCGCGCCAATCCGCCTTGCCCTGGTAGAACTGGCAGCGTGTACGACCGTGAACCGTGACCATCCTGACGCCCGCCTGCTCGGCACGGCGGGCCAGGACGGGAGCGTTAAGTGCGGCGTCGTCCCAACCCAGTCGCATCTTGACCGTTACCGGCACCTTGACGGCGGCGACAACGGCCTCGATCAGCGAGAGCGCGTGGTCGAGGTCCAGCATCAATGCCGAGCCGGCATAGCCACCGGTGACCTTCTTGGCCGGACAGCCCATATTGATGTCGATGATGTCGGCGCCCTCGCCGGCGGCGATCCGTGCGCCTTCAGCCATATGCCTGGCTTCGCGGCCGGCAAGCTGCACCATATGGACGGGCAGGCCGGAATGACGTATGCGCAGGTCGCAGCCGACCCTGCCCTTGGCGAGTTCGCCGCTGGCCACCATTTCGGACACGACCAGACCGGCGCCATGCGCATGGGCGCGCTGTCTGAACGCCTCATCAGTAATCCCGGACATCGGCGCGAGGAAGACGCGGTTGCGGATTCTCACGCCGCCGACGTCGAGAGGCGCGGCCAATCTGATCAAGTTAACCATGCACAAAAACCAAGCATGTCCATTCGTTGCACATTCTCTAGCCAGATCGAGAGAAATGTGCAACGCGGAATGACGCCACATTAAGGCGCAATTGGGAAAATGCTGGCCTTCGGCCTTAGCCGCGACTAGGACCAGACTGAATGACTGGCGCAACTGAAAATCAGGCTCCGGATCCGGGTGGCAAAGTCGCGGTGGTTATCGTCGCGGCCGGTCGCGGCGCGCGTGCCGGACAGACTGATGGCCCGAAGCAATATCAACGAATTGGCGGACGTGCCGTCATCGCTCGTGTCATAGATATTTTTTTGGCGCACCCGCTTATCGGCCGGATCGTCGTGGCCATTCATGCCGAGGACCAGGAGCTTTTTCGGCAAGCAGTCGGCACCGATGCCGATCGGGTGACGGCAATCGCCGGAGGCGCAACCAGACAGGATTCGGTTCGGCTCGGGCTGCACGCGCTAAGAAGCTACGCGCCGGACAAGGTCCTCATCCACGACGCCGCGCGCCCCTTTGTCGACATGGATCTGATCGACCGCACCATCGCGGCCATCGGCGAGGGCGAAGGCGCGCTTCCCGCCTTGCCCGTTGCCGACACGCTGAAACGCGAATCGGCCACCGGCATGGTCGGCGAAACAGTCCCCAGGAGCGGGCTGCACGCGGCGCAAACGCCGCAAGGCTTTCCCTTCCTCGCGATCATGACGATGCATGAGGAAGCCTATAACAGAGGCAAAACCGACTTTACCGACGACGCGTCGATCGCTGAATGGATGCAAATGCCGGTGAAGCTCGTTCCCGGCTCGCCCGACAATGTCAAACTCACATGGGCACGGGACATCGCCATGGCGCATCAGCGACTTTCCAGCGAGCGGGCACACTTTCCCGACATCCGCACCGGCAATGGCTATGACGTCCATGCCTTCGAGCCCGGCAACCATGTCACGCTCTGCGGCGTGGCCATTCCGCACGACAGAAAATTGTCGGGCCATTCCGACGCCGATGTCGGCCTGCATGCCCTGACCGACGCGCTGCTGGCGACTTGCGGGGCCGGCGACATCGGCACGCACTTCCCGCCTTCCGATCCGCAGTGGAAAGGTGCTGCGTCGCGGATATTCGTCGAACATGCGGCAAGGCTGGTGCGCGAGCGCGGCGGGCGCATCGCCAATGCCGACATCACGCTGATCTGCGAGGCACCGCGTGTCGGCCCGCACCGCGAGGCGATGACGGCGGTCCTTTCCCAGATGCTAGGCATTTCCGCCGACCGCATCTCGATCAAGGCGACAACCAACGAGAAGCTCGGCTTCGTCGGCCGCGAGGAAGGCATCGCGGCGATCGCAACCGCCAGCGTGGTGTTTCCCGGCGAGGTTCCGGAATGACCAACAGCGACCTGGCAATCGCCCTGTTTGAGGCCTGCCGGGAGCGCGGCATCATGCTGGCGACCGCGGAAAGCTGCACCGGCGGCATGATCATTGCCGCGCTGACCGATATTGCCGGCTCTTCGTCCGTGGTCGATCGCGGCTTCATCACCTATTCCAATGAAGCCAAGATGGACATGCTCGGCGTGCGCGCCGCCACGCTTGACGCGCATGGCGCGGTTTCTCGCGAGACAGCGATCGAAATGGCAGCCGGCGCGCTCGCCCGTTCACGCGCCGGGCTGACCCTGGCCGTCACCGGCATTGCCGGTCCGGGTGGCGGTTCTAGGGAAAAGCCGGTCGGGCTGGTCTGGTTTGGCGTTGCGGTGAACGGCCAGCCGGTGACGGCTGAATACAAGCTGTTTGCCGACAATGGCCGAAACTTCATCCGCCGGGAAACGGTCAACCATGCACTCGAGCTCGGCTTGCAGGCGCTTGGCGCGAGTCAGGCCGCCGGTGTCTTGCCGTAGATGACGTCGGCGCGTTTTTCGAAAGCCTCGGCGAACATGCGGAAGGCACGGTCGAACATCGTGCCCATCAGCGCACCCAGGATGCGGCTCTTGAATTCATAGTCGATGAAGAAGCGCACGGTACAGCCGGCACCGTCTGGCTCGAAACGCCAGACATTGCTCAGATATTTGAACGGGCCATCAATGTATTTCACATCGATTGCGTTGTCTTCGGGCTTGAGCAGCACCTGCGTCGTGAAGGTCTCCCGGATCGCCTTGTAGCCGATGCTCATATCGGCCACGAGGATGGTGCGTCCGTCACGCTCCTTGCGCGAGCGGACCGTCAGCGCTTCGCAAAGCGGCAGGAATTGCGGGTACGTCTCGATGTCGGCGACCAGCGCGAACATCTGCTCAGGCGTGTGGGCGACGCGGCGGGTGGCTTCGAATTTCGGCATGAAACCGGCCCTAAAGCACGTCGCGTCGAAACGGAGTCATGCGACGCGCTTCAGAGTCTTTGTCGTTATGCACGTCGTTCTCCCAAAACCGAGGTCACTTTTGGGCGACATGCATTAGAGCGCTTTCATGAGCTGCGCTTCGCGCGCCGCGCGCAGCCGGGCGAAATCGTCGCCGGCGTGATGCGACGAGCGCGTCAGCGGGCTCGACGCCACCAGCAGGAAACCCTTGGTCTTGCCGATCGTCTCGAAGGATTTGAATTCCTCGGGCGTGACGAAACGGATCACCGGATAGTGCTTTTTCGACGGCTGCAGGTATTGGCCGATGGTCATGAAGTCGACATTGGCCGAGCGCAGATCGTCCATCAACTGCAGGATTTCATTCCGCTCCTCGCCCAGACCCACCATGATGCCGGACTTGGTGAAAATCGACGGATCGAGTTCCTTGACCCGCTGCAG
This sequence comes from Mesorhizobium sp. B2-3-13, assembly GCF_006442195.1. Lineage (NCBI taxonomy): Bacteria > Pseudomonadati > Pseudomonadota > Alphaproteobacteria > Hyphomicrobiales > Phyllobacteriaceae > Mesorhizobium > Mesorhizobium sp. B2-3-13. Next base: position 82,688 of record NZ_VFVQ01000007.1, on the reverse strand, counting down.
CAGCCGGATCGAGTGGAAATAGCGGGCGCCCGGCCGGACCTTCAGATAATTCGACGGCACAGTTTCGAGATTATGGTTGAAGACGTCGGGCCTGGCCGCCACGACGATCTCCAGCGCCCCGTCCTTGCGCAGGAAATCCGGCGTCAGGATTTCGATCGTCGTCAGAGGCGTTGCCGCCCGAATCTCACGGATGACATCGGCGAAGTGCTGCGCACCGCCATCGGCGAGATCGTCGCGGTCAACCGAGGTGATGACGACATGGGTAAGGCCCATCTGCTTGACGGCATGCGCGACCCGGGCCGGTTCGTCGGGATCGAGCGCGGTCGGGATGCCGGTGGCGACATTGCAGAAGGCGCAGGCGCGCGTACAGATCTCGCCCATGATCATGAAGGTGGCGTGCTTCTTTTCCCAGCACTCACCGATATTCGGGCAACCGGCCTCTTCGCATACGGTCACCAGCTTGTGCGATTTCACGATCTCGCGTGTCTCGGCATAACCTTTCGAAACCGGCGCCTTGACGCGGATCCAGTCCGGCTTGCGCAACACCTCCTGGTCGGGCTTGTGCGCTTTCTCGGGATGCCGCAGCCGCGGCGCGTTGGCGATCGTGTCGAGGACAGTGACCATCTGAACCCTGGCTTTTCTCGCGACCGCTCGTCGGCGATCGTCACTTTCACGTCATCTAGGACTTTTCAACACAAAGAAAAAGGCTGCGGCGGCGCATGCCGCCACAGCCGTTTTGGCATAGCCGGAGCGATATCGATTAACGGCGCACCAGACGACCGACCCAGATCAACAGGCAGGCACCGATAAAGCCGGTGATCAGATAGGCGGTCCAGCCGACGCCGAACACGCCGATGTTGAGCGCCTGCAGGATGGCATTCAGCACCACAGCGCCAACGATGCCCATGATAATATTCATGAATATGCCGGTGTTGCTCTTCATAACCTTTTCGGCCAACCAGCCTGCCAGGCCGCCGATGATGATGGCTGCGATCCAGCCCACGCCGTTCAAGTGCATATGCCTTCTCCTTGCGCGAGTAAAAATGCATCCGGAAACGAACTGCCTCGCCGTCGCAATCTCGCGACTTTCGAAGCTGAGTCTCCTGCGGCGAATCTATCATGCGTTCAAGGCGCGGCCATAGGCGTCGAGCACGCTTTCCTTCATCATCTCCGACAGCGTCGGATGAGGGAAGATCGTGTGCATCAGCTCTTCCTCGGTCGTTTCGAGGTTCATCGCCACGACAAAGCCCTGGATCAATTCGGTGACTTCGGCGCCGACCATATGCGCTCCGAGCAGCTGACCGGTCTTCTTGTTGAAGATGGTCTTGATGAAGCCTTGGTCCTCGCCAAGCGCGATCGCCTTGCCGTTGGCGGCGAACTGGAAGCGGCCGACGCGGATGTCCTTGCCTTCGGCCTTGGCCTTGGCTTCCGTCAGGCCAACCGAGGCGACCTGCGGATTGCAGTAGGTGCAACCGGGGATCTTGAGCTTGTCTATGGCGTGAACACCGGGGAAATTCGCGATCTTCTCGACGCACACGACGCCCTCGTGCTCGGCCTTGTGGGCAAGCATCGGCGGGCCGGCGACATCGCCGATGGCGTAAATGCCAGGCACATTAGTCTTGCCGTAACCGTCGATGACGACGCAACCGCGATCGGTTTTCACGCCGAGTGCTTCAAGGCCGAGGCCCTCGATATTGCCCTGGACGCCGACGGCGGAGATCATGCGGTCGGCTGATATCTTCTCGACCTTGCCGTCCTTCATCTCGACATGCGCGGTGACCGAGTTAGCCCCCTTCTCGACCTTGGTCACCTTGGCTTCGAGGATAATCTTCATGCCTTGCTTCTCGAACTGCTTTTGCGCGAACTTCGAGACTTCGGCGTCCTCGACAGGCATCACGGCCGGCAGCAGCTCGACGACTGTCACATCCGCGCCCATGGTGCGGTAGAAGGAGGCGAATTCGATGCCGATGGCGCCCGAACCCATCACCAGCAGCGACTTCGGCATCTCCTTGGGCATCATGGCTTCGAAATAGGTCCAGATCAGCTTGCCATCCGGCTCGATGCCGGGCAGTGCGCGCGGCCGGGCGCCAGTCGCCAGGATGATGTGCTTGGCGGCGTAGGTGCCCTCGCCCTTGACGCCTTTCGGCACCGGCGGCTGCGGTTCCATCGGCTTCTTGGCCGTCTTGGAAACAACGATCTCACCCAATTTATCACCGGAAGGAGGCCTCGATAGCTTGGCCTCACCCCAGATAACGTCGACCTTGTTCTTCTTCATCAGGAAGGCAACGCCGCCATTGAGCCGCAGTGACACTTTCCGCGACCGATCGACCACTGCCGCCGTGTCGGCGCTGACCTTGCCGTCCAGCTTTAGGCCATAGTCCTTCAGGTGATCCGAATAGTGCATGATCTCGGCCGAACGCAGCAGCGCCTTGGTCGGGATGCAACCCCAGTTCAGGCAGATGCCGCCGAGATGCTCGCGCTCGACGATCGCCGTCCTGAAGCCGAGCTGGGCGGAACGCACCGCCGTGACATAGCCGCCGGGACCGGAGCCGATGATGATGACGTCGTAGTTCTCAGCCACGGTTTTTCTCCTTCAATCACAATTCCAGCATGACGCGCACGACCGAAGTCAGCGCCTCGCCGATGTTTCGCGTGTTTTCGGCGTCGAGGTGGACACCGTCGAGAGGTGTGGTTTGCGCCACGGTGGCTGCATCGAAGAAGCCGCAGCCGGCTTCGTCGGCAAGCGTCGAATACTGCCCTGCGAGCTGCGCCGAGGCGTCATCGCCGCCGGCAAACATCTCCTTGAAATCGGCATTCTCGGTGCGGCTTACAACAGGTGGCGAAACGATCAGTATCTGCGGCGCCGGCCAGTCGAACGGATAGTCGTGGCCACGCACGATGTCGATCAGCCGCTGGATGCCTTGCTTGGCCGCAACCGGGTTGCCATGGATCCATGGCTTCATGTCGTTGGCGCCGAGCATGATGACAATCAGGTCGATCGGCGCATGCGTCGTCAGCACCGTCGGCAGCAGCCGCGCACCGTTGCGGTCGGCTCCGGCCAGATGATCGTCGAAGGCGGTGGTGCGGCCGTTGAGGCCGTCGGCGATAACCTGAACGCCTTCGCCGAGGCCAGCTTGCAGCACGCTTGGCCAGCGATCCTCGAGCGCATGACGCCCGCCTTCGGCATTGTAACCCCATGTCAGCGAGTCGCCGTAACAAAGAACCGTCTTCATCCGTTCAACCCGTCTATGTCGGCCACACCGCGCTTCACGCGCCAGCGCACGAACAACCAATGGATGATGATCGTCACCAGGCCCGGCAGACCGAGACCGGCAACCACCGGCATGTCTTTCCTGACCACCGCGGCGCTGCTGTCGCTGTAGAGGATCAGCGCGACCAAGAGGAGGAGCAGCGCCACAAATACAATCAGCGTCCACTTTCCCGCCGTCGCCACGGCCGCGACCGGATCGTTCGTCAATTGCGCGACGAAGAAGACGAAGGTGACGACAAAAGTCACCAGCACCGAGAACATGAAGACGATGATGTATTCTTCCTCGGCACCGGTGGCGACGGCCAACCATTGCGCGATCAGCCCGCCGGCCAACCCGGAAATGAGAAAGGCAAAAAGGCTGGTGAAGAATATTCGCACAGCCTTTTCCTTCCTAGACCAGCATGCCCATCGGATTTTCGATCAGCTTCTTGAAGGCGACCAGCAGTTCGGCCCCCAGGGCTCCGTCGACGGCGCGATGATCGGTCGACAGCGTCACCGACATCACCGTGGCTATTTTGATCTCGCCGTTCTTGACCACCGCCCGCTCCTCGCCGGCGCCGACCGCCAGGATCGTCGCATGCGGCGGGTTGATCACCGCGGCAAAATCCTTGATGCCGAACATGCCGAGATTGGAGACCGCCGTCGTACCACCCTGATACTCCTCGGGCTTCAGCTTGCGGCTGCGGGCGCGGCTGGCCAGATCCTTCATCTCGTTGGAGATGACGGACAGCGTCTTTTCGTCCGCATGCCGGATGATCGGCGTGATCAGGCCACCGGGGATCGACACGGCAACGCCGACATCGGCATGCTTGTGCTTGACCATGGCGCTCTCGGTCCACGAGGCATTGGCATCCGGCACCGCCTTCAGCGCCATGGCCATCGCCTTGATCACCATGTCGTTGACCGACAGCTTGTAGGCAGGCGCCTCACCCTTGTCGGTCTTCTTCACCGGCGCGGCGGCATTGAGTTGCGTGCGCAGGGCCAGCAGCGCATCGAGTTCGCAGTCGAGCGTCAGGTAGAAATGCGGGATGGTGGTTTTGGCTTCGACCAGGCGCCGCGCGATGGTCTTGCGCATGTTGTCATGCGCAATGAGTTCGTAGGAGCCTTCCTCGAACAGCTTCAGCACCTGGTCGTCCGACATTGGCTTCACCGCCGGCGCGGCGGCTGGTGCGCCAGCCGGAGCCTTGGCGGCGGGCGCTGCCTCGGCACCACCGCCGGCGATCGCGGCATCCACGTCTGCTTTCACCACCCGGCCATGCGGGCCGGTGCCGGATATGGCTGAAAGGGTGAGGCCCGCCTCCTTGGCGATGCGGCGTGCGAGCGGCGATGCAAAGGTGCGGTCGCCAGCCGCCTGACCATCGGCAGTGGCTGGAGCTGCCGAGGCAGGCTCGAGCTTCGACGCCTCGGTCTTTGGTGTCTCGGCCTTTGATGCCTCGGGCTGCGGCGCTTCAGCCTTGGCGGCTTCCTTCGCCGGTGCGGCATCGCCACCGCTTTTGGCGGCAGCCCCCGCATCCTCGCCTTCGGCGGCAAGCACGGCGATCAGCGCGTTGACCTTGACGCCTTCGGTTCCGGCCGGCACGACGAGCTTGGCAACCGTACCCTCATCGACAGCCTCGACCTCCATCGTCGCCTTGTCGGTCTCGATCTCGGCGATGACATCGCCCGGCGAAACCTTGTCGCCTTCCTTGACCAGCCATTTTGACAGATTGCCTTCTTCCATCGTGGGCGACAGGGCCGGCATGGTGATGTTGATAGGCATCGCTCACTCCTGGATGAATTTGAAAAGGCCACGCATGACGGTCAGCGTGGCGACAATGAACACGGGTGGCAAGACACCGAAATGGTAGCTGCCCTTGCCCATCTCGAGGACCATCATGCTGCCGGTCTGGTCGACCTTTGCGGAAGCAGTTGCCACAATAGCAAGAACCAGCGACGCGGCACCGCTGAGCATCAACAAAACCGCATCGAACTTCCCGGTCATCGATCGCACGAAAAATGCGACCACGACAGTGGGAACAATGATGGCTGCCAACGTCCAGAAAGACAGCATCCGCATTGCTCCCTAGCGATATGTGACCGCCTTAACCGCCTCGATGACCTCGCCGACATTCGGCAATGCCAGCTTTTCGAGGTTGGCCGCATAGGGCATCGGCACGTCCTTGCCGGCAATGGTGATGACCGGCGCGTCGAGGAAATCGAAGGCGCGTTGCGAGACCTGGTTGGCGATATGGTCGCCGACCGAATTCTGCGGGTAGCCTTCTTCGACCACGACCAGCCGGTTGGTTTTCTTGACCGAGGCGATGACGGTGTCGAGATCGAGTGGACGGATGGTCCTGAGGTCGATGATCTCGGCATCGATGCCGATGCCGCGCAGCTCGGCTTCAGCCTTGACGGCATAGGTCATGCCGATGCCGAAGGAGACGATGGTGACGTCCTTGCCTGCCTTGTGGATGCGCGCCTTGCCGATCGGCAGCACGAAATCATCCAGCTTCGGCACGTCGAAGGATTGGCCGTAGAGGATCTCATTCTCGAGGAAGATAATCGGGTTCGGATCGCGGATCGCCGCCTTGAGCAAGCCCTTGGCGTCGGCCGCCGTATATGGCATCACGACCTTCAAGCCCGGAATGTGGCTGTACCAGGCGGCATAGCACTGCGAGTGCTGCGCGGCGACACGGGCCGCCGCGCCGTTCGGCCCCCGGAACACGATCGGCGCGCCCATCTGGCCGCCCGACATATAGAGCGTCTTGGCAGCCGAATTGATAATCTGGTCGATCGCCTGCATGGCGAAGTTGAAGGTCATGAACTCGACGATCGGCTTCAGCCCAGCCATCGCCGCACCGACGCCAACGCCGGCAAAACCATGTTCGGTAATCGGCGTGTCGACGACGCGACGCGGCCCGAATTCCTGCAGCAGGCCTTGCGTGATCTTGTAGGCGCCCTGGTATTCGGCGACTTCCTCGCCCATCACGAAGACATCACCGTCGCGGCGCATTTCCTCCGCCATGGCATCGCGCAACGCCTCGCGCACCGTGGTCGAGACCATCTCGGTGCCGGCAGGAATATCGGGATCGGCGGCGATTTCCGTTTTCGGTGCGGCCGCGACGGGTGCGGCGGCTGGCTTTGCCACCTCCGCCTTGTCCTCGGCCGGCGCTTCCGCCATTGCCGGTGCTTCCGCCTTGGCGGGAGCCGCGGACTTGCCGACATCGGCCGCGCTCTCGCCGTCCTGCAGCAGAACGGCGATCGGCGTGTTGACCTTGACGCCTTCGGTGCCGGCGGCGATCAGGATCTTGCCCAACGTGCCTTCATCGACGGCTTCGACTTCCATCGTCGCCTTGTCGGTTTCGATTTCGGCGAGCACGTCACCGGCGACGACCTTGTCGCCCTCATTCTTCAACCATTTGGAAAGATTGCCCTCTTCCATGGTCGGCGAGAGCGCGGGCATGAGAATTTCGATCGGCATGTCCTGGCCCTCCCTTACAATACGATATCGGTCCAGAGCTCGGACGGATCCGGCTCGGCGTCGTGCTGGGCAAATTCGGCGGCGTCGGCGACGATGTCGCGAACCTCCTTGTCGACGGTCTTGAGTTCGTCCTCGGTTGCCCACTTTTTCTCGATGAGCCGCGCCTTGACCTGCTCGATCGGATCATGATCGGAGCGCATCTTCTGGACTTCTTCCTTGGAGCGGTATTTCGCCGGGTCGGACATCGAGTGGCCGCGATAGCGGTAGGTCTGCATTTCGAGAATGATGGGTCCGTTGCCGGCACGGCACCACTCGGTAGCCAAATCGCCGGCCGCCTTCACCGCACGCACGTCCATGCCGTCGACCTGGATGCCCGGAATCTTGAACGAGGCGCCGCGATGCGAAAAATTGGTTTCCGCCGACGAGCGCGAAACCGATGTGCCCATGGCGTAGCGGTTGTTCTCGATGATGTAGATCACCGGCAGCTTCCACAGCGAGGCCATGTTGAAGCTCTCATAGACCTGGCCTTGGTTGGCGGCGCCGTCGCCGAAATAGGTCAGCGAGACATTGTTGTTGTCGCGATAGCGGTTGGCGAAGGCCAGGCCGGTGCCGAGCGACACCTGCGCGCCGACAATGCCGTGACCGCCATAGAAATGCTTTTCCTTGGAGAACATGTGCATGGAGCCACCCTTGCCCCTTGAAAGGCCGCCGCGGCGTCCGGTCAGCTCGGCCATCACGCCCCGCGGCGACAGCTCCATCGCCAGCATGTGGCCGTGGTCGCGATAGGCTGTGATCATCTGGTCGCCGTCGATCAGCGCCATCTTCATGCCGGTGACCACGGCTTCCTGGCCGATATAGAGATGGCAGAAGCCGCCAATGAAGCCCATGCCGTAGAGCTGGCCGGCCTTTTCCTCGAAGCGGCGAATGAGCAGCATGTGCCGGTAGGCGGCAAGCTCTTCGTCCTTGGTGAAGTCAGCAGGCTTGGGTGCCGACAGACCGGATTTGCCGTCGGATTTCGATTTGGCAGGCGCTTTTCTGGCTGCGTTGGCCATGCATCACTCCCTGTTGGCGTCTCTTTGCGGACACTGGAGCAAGGTCAACCTGCTCCGGGGAGATCGCCCTCCCCTTCGATTTATGGGAGGCTAACACGTAGAAAGGCGTTCCGCCATGTCGAAATTGCATAGCTGACATGCGCCTAAGCGGTTAAAATCATTGAAATATTGCCGATTAACCGAAAATTGGTTACTTCGCCGAAACCGGCAGCATGATGGTGATCTCATCAGGTTGGGATAAATTGAGCGCTTTGCGCGCCTGCTCGTCGAGCATGTCCTTCTCCAGCGTGCCATCATGCATGAGCTTGACGCGCCGTTCGAGCTCCGTCCTGCGCGCCTTGATCGCAACGAGCTGACCCTGCAGCGCGACCGTCTCGGCCTCCAGCTTGTATTTGGAATTGATGCCGAATTCGCCATGATAGGCATGAAAGCCGAAATAGGCCAGGAACGCCATGCAGAGCGAGGGAATGATCAGCCGGCCGGTGTTTCTCTGCTTGTGCTGACGCGTCCACATGACCGATTCCCCATGGCCGCGAACTCAGACGGCTCGAAGCCTTTTTCGCCTGATTGTGCTTAACGGACGGTTACGGGAGGCCGCCCAGTCGGGCCTGAAATGAAAAAGGGCGGGATGTCCCGCCCTCTCCATATCGACAATGTGCGGCCGGATCAGCTCTTGATCACCGACTTGCCGGCGTAACGCGCCTGCTTGCCGAGTTCTTCCTCGATGCGGATCAACTGGTTGTATTTGGCCATGCGGTCGGAGCGCGACAGCGAGCCGGTCTTGATCTGTCCGCAATTGGTGGCGACGGCAAGATCGGCGATGGTCGAATCCTCGGTCTCGCCCGAACGGTGCGACATGACGGCCGTGTAGGCTGCCTTGTGCGCGGTCTCGACCGCGTCGAGTGTCTCGGTCAGCGAGCCAATCTGGTTGACCTTGACCAGTATCGAATTGGCGACACCCATGCGGATGCCATCGCGCAGGCGCGCCGTGTTGGTGACGAAGAGATCGTCGCCGACAAGCTGCGTCTTCTTGCCGGTCAGGTCGGTCAGGTATTTCCAGCCTTCCCAGTCATCCTCGGCGAGGCCGTCCTCGATCGAGATGATCGGATAATCGGCGGCGAGCTTGGCGAGGTACTTGGCCTGCGCCTTGGGGTCGCGCGTCTTCTTCTCGCCCTCATAGACATAGTTGCCGTCCTTGAAGAACTCGGTCGCGGCGCAATCGAGGCCGAGCGCGATCTCTTCGCCCGGCTTGAATCCGGCCTTCTCGATCGATTCCATGATGAAGTCGAGCGCCACCGGCGCGCTCTTCAGGTTCGGCGCGAAGCCGCCCTCGTCACCGACATTGGTGTTGTGGCCGGCATCTTTCAGCTTCTTGCGCAGTGTGTGGAAGATTTCCGAACCCCAGCGCACGCCTTCGCGCAGCGTCGGCGCGCCGACCGGCAGGATCATGAATTCCTGGAAGTCGATCGGATTGTCGGCATGCGCGCCGCCATTGATGATGTTCATCATCGGCACCGGCAGGACATGCGCCTTGGTGCCGCCGACATAGCGATAGAGCGGCAGGCCGGCGGCATCGGCCGCGGCTTTCGCGACCGCCAGCGAAACGCCCAGAATGGCGTTGGCGCCGAGCCGGCTCTTGTTGGGCGTGCCGTCAAGCTCGATCATCGTCTGATCGATATGGATCTGGTTTTCGGCTTCCATGCCGCCGATCGCCTCGAACAGTTCGCCATTGACCGCCTCGACGGCCTTCAGCACACCCTTGCCGAGATAGCGGGCGCCGCCGTCGCGAAGTTCGACGGCTTCGTGGGCGCCGGTCGAGGCGCCCGACGGCACAGCGGCGCGGCCCATCGAACCGTCTTCGAGAACGACATCGACCTCGACGGTCGGGTTTCCACGGCTGTCCAGGATTTCACGCCCGACAATATCGATGATGGCGGTCATTACGATGTCCTCGATTGATCTGGAGAAAGGGGTCGCGCCCGTCTTAGCCAAAGCGACGCAAAAGGCAATCGGGCCCTGGCCGAATATTGCCGTTCGCTCGATTCACGAAGCGCAAGTTTCTGTCATCATAAGTCATGCCACCACACGCGCATTCCAGGTTATGAATGTTGTCGCGCGGGGCGAAACAGGAGGAGTTTCGCCATGTCTGAGTTGAGCGGTATCGTCAGTCTGTTCCTGATCGCCGCGGCGTTCCTGACGTCATGCGACAATCAGCAGTCACCGCCAAAAGCCTTTGCGCCTTTGGCGGCTTCGCACATCAGCGAGTAGCGTTGCCTTGAATCGAAAAGGGGGCCGTCGAAACGACCCCCTTTTTCGATTGTGCGTCAATGCCAATAGGGCCTGACTTTGTAATACTGATAGGACTCGTCGCGCGCGCTCTCGCCATCCGCGCCGGCCAGTTCGTTGATCGAATGGGCAGGCGCTGCCTTCAGCTGTTCCTTGGTGAAGGGTACGACATAGCCGCCTCTTGCCTCATCATAGTCGAGGCTTGCCCAAGGAATGGCGTGGTACTTCTCGCTAATGCCGAGAAAGCCACCGAAACCGATCACCGCGAACATGATGCCATTCGACGTCTTGTCGAGCATGACATCCTCGATGCTGCCGATGCTGTCGCCTTGGGTGTTGTAGACGGTAGTGCCGATGACTCGCGAAGCGGCAATGGCTTCGGTGTGGCCTGTCTGGGTAGTCATTATCGTACTCCTCGTTGTCGTTGATCTCTGCCTGACAATGAGGGGCGCGGGCGAAAGTTCCCGACTTTTTGGTGGCTGCCTGATCACTCAGCGAGGATGAAAGTCACCTTCATGTTGACGCGATAGGCCGTGATCTTGCCGTCCTCGACAACGATCTTCTGGTCCTGGATCCAGGCGCCCTCGACGTTCTTCAGGGTCTTCGAGGCGCGCGCAATTCCCTGCTCGATGGCGTCCTGAAAGCTCTTGCTGGACGACGAGGTGATTTCGGTGACGCGGGCGACAGACATTGGCTTCCTCCTGCCAAAACGCTCATTTCCAGGACAAAGCGTATAACCGGGGCTTGTTCGCTACAAGGCGGTGGCTTTTCAGCCCTTTGCGATCCTGTCGAAGGCCATCAGCCTTTCCAGCAGTGCCGGCATGTCTTTCAGCGGCACCATGTTGGGACCATCGGAAGAGGTCGAATTGTCGGGGTCCTGATGGGTCTCGATAAAGACGCCGGCAACGCCGACGGCAACGGCCGCGCGGGCCAGCGTCTCGACAAAGCGGCGCTCCCCGCCAGACGACCCGCCCTGCCCGCCCGGCTGCTGCACCGAATGGGTGGCGTCGAAGATCACCGGGGCGCCGATCTCGGCCATGACAGGCAGAGCGCGCATATCCGACACCAGTGTGTTGTAGCCGAAAGAAGCGCCACGCTCGGTGGTCAGCACATTGGCATTGCCGGAACCGGTGATCTTGGCGACCACGTTCTTCATGTCCCAAGGCGCGAGGAATTGCCCCTTCTTGACATTGATGACCTTGCCCGTCCTTGCGGCGGCGACCAGCATATCGGTCTGGCGCGACAGGAAAGCCGGTATCTGCAGCACATCGACATGCGGAGCAACAATCGCGCACTGCTCCTCGGTGTGGACATCGGTCAGCACGGGAAGCGAGAATTCCTTGCGCAATTCATCGAAGACGGGAAGCGCGGCGTCCATGCCGGCACCACGCGTTGCCGAAAGAGACGTGCGGTTGGCCTTGTCATAGCTCGTCTTGTAGACGAGGCCGATGCCGAGCCTGCCGGTCAGTTCCTTCAGCGCGCCGGCCATATCGAAGGCGTGCTGGCGCGATTCAAACTGGCACGGGCCGGCGATCAGCGCGAGGGGCCCCGCATTGTCGAAGACGACATTGCCGACGGTTACCGACGAATTGGGCGCCAGGGGGTTGCTCATTGGATCTCCCGAAAGATGAAAGCCGCGCCCTGCCCGGGTGCCGGCCGCACGATGATGTCATTGCCCGACATATCGTGTTCGATGGCATTGGCCGCAAGCAGGCTTGCGGCGGTGTCAATGTCGCGGATCGAAAAAACCACGGCGGCGAAGCGCAACTCTGATGGCGCCCCGGCCGGCATTCCAAAGCGCGCCGTGAAAGAGGCTGCGTCCAGGACGGTCAAGATCGCGTTCGGCAGATGAAAAGCGCCGCCTTGGGTATCGGCGGACGGGTCGTTGACCGCCACTGAAATCAGCCGGTGCTGCTCGGCTGGGGCGCCGCCGCTGATTGCAATCACCTCGACAATTCCGTCGACGCCGTTGGGGTGAGCCTGCAATGCTGCGCGGTCCACTTTCGGCGCATTGATGCGCTGGCAGGTAAAAAGAAATGCGTCCGTTTGGCCGTGAGCCGCAGCAAAGGCGAGCTTGAACGAGGCCGTATCGCTTTTGCCCGCCGCGTCGGTGAAGGTTCGCGAGAAGCTCAGCGTGTCTCCCGCCGACAGGCCAGCTTTGACATAGCGTTCATGGTCGCCATCGGCATTGTCCGTGCCAAGAACCACCGCGGAAAATCCCTCGTTGCCATGGCTTTCGCGATAAAGGCGGTCGCGCGCAACGAAGACATTGCCCTCGGCAGCCGCCTCTGTCGCAGCCTGTTCACTGCCAATCGCAAGCGGCTCCAGATAGGTGCCGTCAGCAAGGAAAACGCAGCAGTTTTCCGTGCCAAAGGGATGGATGCCGGTCGGAGCGACGACGAAGCCAAGCGCGTCGAGCCGGGCGCGCGCGGCGTCGAGGCTCTGTGTCGGCAAAACCAGATGATCGAGCGGATGAATGCCTGATGAGGTCATGGAAGCGCGATGTGCATCATTCGGAAGATCGGTTCAAGACCTTGGTCGCCGGCGGCGGCTCGTCGCGCTGGACGAATTGCGGGCCTGGCGGAAAGCCATCAACCTTCCCGGCGGCCTTCACATGCTGCCCGGTTATTTCACGGGGCGCCGCGAACGGCACCTTCTGGAGCAAGCGCTGGATCAGCTTCCGGCCACGACATCAGCGGAATAGCGCAGTTCGCGCATTGGTTTGACGTTGCTGGTGGTCTGCGCATAGAGCGGGTGCGCCTTGTAGGCGGCCAGCGCCGCGTCATCGGCGAATTCCGCGTAGACGACGACATCAACTTCATCCGACAGCGGGTCGACCTTGGTGTTCAACGTGACCTCGAAAAGGCTCGAATGAGGAATATCGCCGAGCGCCAGCAGCCCGGTGCGAACTGCTTCCACATCTTCCTTGCGCCGTGCGCTGAAGAAAACGATATGCCGGATCAATCCCGCCTCCTCGATCTGAATGTCGGGGTCTTTTGTGACGGCGGTCTCTTCGCGTCAACCGGTCATGGCGCCACACGTCCCTGCGACGCGCCTCGATCGGTGCTGGACCTCAGCTGCCAATTTGAAGGGGATGTCTAGGTCTTGCCGGTGACGTAGCGCACCGCATGGGAAACCTCCCTGACCGTGACGTCGAGATACCGGCCCTGATTGTAGAGGCCGTCCCAGATCAGGAAGAACGCGATGGCGGCAATGACAATTACATAACGCATGGCTAAAGCTATCGCACTAGCGCTGCTGCTGCCATAGACGTTTTTGATTGGGCTGCAGCGACCTTACGCAAGGCGTCAGATGCCGGGCGCCGCGTGGCACGCCAGCTTTCGGCATGCCTCTTGAAGTTCCCCCTCATGACGTGGAAGATTGTGGCAGGCATTCACTGGAAGCGCTGAAGCTCTGGCTAAGGGGCGCGCTTTCGTTCGAGCCCGCCTGTCGCCGGATCCGCAAGCTACCGGTCGAGGCAAGGGCGTTCGAACCCGGCGGATGATCCAAGGGAACCGTAGCTCGGCAATTGCGCCGACGCCACGGAGATCCAGGGGCATGGAATGGGACACGGGGAACATCACGGCATAGTGCCGAGCGAAGCGGTCAGGCTCGATGAATTCAATTTCGCCGAGATCGTCAAGGGCCTGCCGGCCAAGGCGCGCATGGTGCTGTCGGCGGCCATGAGCCTGCCGCGCGGATCGCTGAAGGTCAGGATGCCGGACGGCCGCGCCGTTCTCGTCGGCGGCAAGGCGCCGGGTCCCGACGCCGAACTCGTGCTCAAGAACTGGCGTCTGCCAGGCCGCGCCTTTTCCGGCGGCACGATCGGCGTTGCCGAATCCTATATGGACGGCGATTGGGAAAGCCCTGACGTCACCAGCTTCCTCGAACTGTTTGTGGTCAACTCGGCGATCGGCGAACGCGTCGCGGGCGGCGCCAGCTGGCTCATCAACACGGTCCAGCGCATCCGCCACTGGTTCAACGAGAACACCCGCATGGGGTCGAAGCGCAATATCTCGGCGCATTACGATCTCGGCAACGCCTTCTACAAGGAATGGCTCGACCCGAGCATGACCTATTCCTCGGCGCTTTATGCCAATGGCGCCAACGATCTCGAGAGCGCCCAAGCCGCCAAATACCGGGAGCTGGCCAGGGATACGGGCATAAGTGGCAAGGATCATGTGCTGGAGATCGGCTGCGGCTGGGGCGGCTTTGCCGAATTCGCGGCGCGCGAAATCGGCTGCCGGGTTACCGGATTGACCATCAGCCGCGAGCAGCACGATTTCGCCAAGGCACGCATCGTCAAGGCCGGGCTTGCCGACAAGGTCGACATCAAGCTGCAAGATTACCGCGATGAAACCGGCACTTACGATCGCATCGCCTCGATTGAGATGTTCGAGGCTGTCGGCGAGAAATACTGGCCGGTATTCTTCTCCAAGATGAAGGCTTGCCTGAAGCCCGACGGCACCGCGGGGCTGCAGATCATCACCATCAACGAAGCCGCCTACGACACCTACCGCGCCAGGCCGGATTTCATCCAGCGCTACGTCTTCCCGGGCGGCATGCTGCCGACGCCGTCCATCTTGAAGTCGCTTGGCGCAACGCACGGCCTTGCCCATCTACGCGAACGCGTTTTCCCCGAGGACTATGCCCGCACGCTTTCCGAATGGCGCCAGCGTTTCCGGGGATCGTGGGAAAAGATCGTGCCGCTCGGCTTCGACGATCGTTTCAAGAAGCTCTGGGAATTCTACCTGCATTATTGCGAGGCCGGTTTTCGCACCAGCTATATCGACGTGCGCCAGGTGGTCTACAAGGCGTAAGGCTGGCCAGGCTGACAGCGGCTTTTCCACGGATGCGCTGGATCTTGTCATGCCGGTGATCAAGGGCGATCCGCGCCGCCCACCCTCCAAAGAGCTGACTGGAGGCCTGGGGATGCGGCCAAGACTGACCGCATCCGGCTTTGACGGCCTTATCAGAGAAAAATGCGATATCTGGCAAAACCAGCTTCGCCCTCGCCGGCAGGCTCGATCCTCAGCGACTTCACATCGGCAATGAAGTCCTTTGCCTTGACGCCTGTCTCGAAGACGACGCTGGCTCCCGGCAACGGCGCGAACGACCAGTTGCCATCCGCCGTCGGGTTGATGGTGCCTTGGCTGATGACGTAGCGGACGATGACGTCGCGGTTGGTGTCAGGCGCCTCGTAGATGATCTTCGAGGCATTGATGTCGGGAAAGTTGCCACCGCCGCCGGCACGATAGTTGTTGGTCGCAACGATGAATTTCGCTGCTGGATCAATCGACTTGCCGTCGAATTTCAGGTCGACAATTCGATTGGAACCGGCATTGGCGACGCCGCCCTTCGAATCGTATTTCGGCGGCTGCGACAGGTCTATCCTGTAGCTGACGCCATCGATGACATCGAAATTATAGGAGGGGAATTCAGGGTCGATCAGCGGCTGGTCAGCCTTCCCTGCCTCGATCTTTTTGAAGATGCCGGCCGACATCTCCAGCCATTCCTTCACCTGCGCACCCGTGATCTCAACCGCGCGAACCGTGTTCGGATAGAGATAGAGGTCGGCGACGTTCTTGATTGCGATGTCGCCCACCGGCACGTCGGTGTAGTAGTCGGCGCCGCTGCGCCCGCCAGCCTTGAAGGGCGCCGCCGCCGACAACATCGGCACGTCCTTCCACTGGGTGCTCTTCAGGATATCCTTGAGATACCAGCTCTGCGCCTGGTTGACGATTTGCACCGACGGATCATCGGCCACCAGCGCGAAATAGGAATAGAGCGGCGCCGAGGTCTTGCCGACAGGGCGGCGCACATAGGCGAGCGTCGCCTCGTGGTCCTGCTCGACAGCGGCAATGATGCGCTTGTCGTCCGGGACGATCGGCTTGTTCTTGTTGTCGACACGCTCGAAGATCGGCCGCGCCTCCGATGTCGCCGAGACCACTTTCCACTTCGACCCGTCGCGTTCCAGCATCAGGTCGATCAGGCCCATATGCGAGCCCCAGAAACCGCCCATGACGGCGGGTTTGCCTTGCAGCGTCCCCTTCTGTGCGTCAACGCCCTCTAGCGCCTGGAAATCCTTCTTGCCGGGGAAGACCAGGTGCTGGTGGCCGGTGAAGACGGCGTCGATGCCTTCGACGCCGGCGACGAAGAACGAGGCGTTCTCCATCATGTCACCCTGTTTGACGTCGATGCCGGAATGCGAGAGCGCGATGACGATATCGGCACCCTCCTCCTTCATCTGCGGCACCCAGGCCTTCGCCGCCTCGACGATGTCGCGCGTCTTGACGTTGCCTTCGAGATTCTTGAGGTCCCAGATCATGATCTGGGGCGGTACGAAACCGATGATGCCGATCCTGATCGGCTGTTCCGCGCCTGACCCGTCCTTAATCTTCTTGTCCAGGATTATGTAGGGCTTGAGGTAGAGCTTGTCGTCGCGCGGGTTGGCGGCAAGCTCGGTGCCCCGGATGAGATTGGCGCAGACGAACGGGAAATTGGCGCCGGCCAGCACCTTGTCCAGAAAGGACAGGCCGTAGTTGAATTCGTGGTTGCCAAGTGTCGAACACTCATAGCCGAGCAGGTTCATGCCTTTCATGATCGGATGGAGATCGCCCTCCTTCAGGCCCTTCTCATAGGCGATGTAGTCGCCCATCGGATTGCCCTGCAAAAGGTCGCCATTGTCGATCAGCATCGAATTCGCGGCTTCCTTGCGCACGGCGTCGATCAGGGACGCCGTGCGCGACAGGCCCATCGTGTCATTGGCTTTGTCGGCGTAGTAATCATAGGGCAGCACGTTCACATGGATATCGGTGGTTTCCATGATTCTCAGATGCGCCTGGTTGGCCTGCGCACGGGCGGAGAAGGGATGAAGCATGATCAGCGCCCCTGTGGCAGCGGCCCCCGCAAGGAGACCACGGCGAGAGACGGGATGGAGCAGTTGCGACATGTTTTCTCCTTACTTCGACGACCTGACAAGCCCTGCCCCGAGGCGAACTTCGCGCTGAAACCGGCTCAAGTCCACTCAAGAAGTCGCGCGCATCGGCACGCCAATCCATCAGCTACAGATGACGGCCCGATGAAAAGCGCGGTGAAGAAAGTCAGCTCCTGTCGTCGTCGCCCTGGGTGATCAGCCGGGCGCTGCGCTGGCCTGTGACGTAGATCCATAGCCAGCTCAGCGAAACCGCAAGCCGGTTGCGGAAACCGATCAGGAAATAGATGTGGGCGATGCCCCAGAGCCACCAGGCGAGCCAGCCGGTCAGCTTGATCCAGCCGAAATCGATCGCGGCCGCGCGCTTGCCGATCGTCGCCAGATCACCGGCATGCTTGTAATGGAAAGGCCGCGGGCTCGTGTCGCCGGCAAGCCTGGCCTTGACGGTCGCGGCAACATGCCGTCCCTCCTGCTTGGCGGAAGGTGCCACGCCGGGCACCGGCCGTCCGTCGGGCCGCAGCACAAGCGCTGCGTCGCCGATGACAAAAATTTCCGGGCTGCCGGGCACACTGAGATCAGGCTCGACCAAGACCCTGCCGGCTCGGTCCGCCTTCGCTCCCAGCCATTCGGCGGCGGGCGAAGCGGCAACGCCGGCTGCCCACAGGATCGTGCGTGCCGGCAGAACCGTGTCGCCAAAAACCACGCCTTCGGCATCGCAGCGCGTGACGGCCCGGCCAAGCTCGACCACAACACCAAGCCGTTCCAGCGCCTTCCCGGCATAGTCGGAGAGCGTCGGCGCGAAATTGGCCAGAATGCGGTCGCCGGCCTCGATCAGCACCACGCGCGTCTGGCGCGTATCGATGTTGCGGAATTCGCCGCGCAGCGTGTCATGCGCCAGTTCGGCAATGGTTCCGGCAAGTTCGACGCCGGTCGGCCCGCCGCCGACGATGGCAATGGTCAGCAGCGCCTGGCGCCTGGCGGGGTCGGGTTCCCGCTCCGCCTGCTCGAAGGCCAGAAGAATGCGGCGCCGAATGGTGGTGGCGTCCTCCAATGTCTTCAGGCCCGGTGCGAAAGGCTCCCATTCGTCATGGCCGAAATAGGCGTGGCGCGCGCCGGTGGCGAGCACCAGCGTGTCGTAGGCGACGGTGCTGCCATCGTCGAGCAAAACACGTTTGCCGGCCCGGTCGACTCCCGTGACATTGGCCAGCAGCGTGATCACATCCTTGCGCTTGCGCAGGAGATGGCGGATCGGCCAGGCAACCTCCGAGGTCGCCAGCGCCGTGGTTGCCACCTGATAGAGCAGCGGCTGGAACAGATGATGGTTGCGCTTGTCGATCATGGTGATGCGCACTGGTACACCGGCCAGCGCGCGGGTGAATTCAAGGCCACCGAACCCGGCGCCGACGACGACGACATGGTGTCTGGCATCGCTCATTTCGTTCACCCTTGATGGGCAAGATTGCCTGCCTAGATGTAGGTATTTTTGTGCAATGCAACAATGGCAGGACAGTGCGCGAGACTCGTCGTGCCATGTCGTGAATGCGCATGTTGTATCGTATCGCGAGGTATAGCGTCATCGAAGGCGAGATGAGGTGAGGCATGGCTAAAGATCATGACGAACAGGGTCCGGCACAGTATGCCTCGCCACCCTGCTTCCTGCATGAGCTCGATCCCGCGTTCCAAGCACCGCTCAGCGACTGGACCGACGTCAGGCGCTGGCGCAAGGCCGAGCGTGAGCGTCTGATCGCGGCGCGCCTTGCCGTTTCCGCCGAAGCGCGAACGGCAATGTCGCAACGCATCGCGGAAGGCCTCGAGGCAGTGATCGGTGGCGTAGCAGGCCGGATGGTCAGCCTCTACTGGCCGTTTCGCGGCGAGCCGGATTTGCGGCCATGGATGGCGTCGATCAACGCGCAAGGCGGCCGCACCGCGTTGCCCATCGTTGTCGAAAAGGGTCAGCCGTTGATCTTTCGCGCCTACAAACCGGGCGACCGGCTGGAGAAAGGGGTGTGGAACATCCCGATCCCGGCCGAAGGCGATCCGGTGCTGCCGGACATCGTGATCTCGCCCATTGTCGGCATTGATCCGGCAAGCTATCGGCTGGGCTATGGCGGCGGCTTCTTCGACCGCACGCTGGCCGCCATGTCGTTCAAGCCACTGGTCATCGGCGTCGGCTACGAATTGCAGCGCATCGCCACCATCTATCCGCAGTGGCACGACATCCCCATGGACCGGATCGTGACGGAGGCTGCCACGGCGTAAGTTAGAGCCCGTTTCGAAGCTCGTTCATGTGAGTCATATGGAGGTGTTTCGAGAACCGGAGCGCAGCGGACATTTGGGTCCGTGAGCACCGGAGCGCAGAAAACGCCTTCAGATGGCCATAGGAACGAGGTTTCGGTCGGGCTCTAAGCCATTTCCGGCTTCAACCCCATGGCCGTTCGGTCGACGATTTCGCGCAAGGCGAAGGACGAATTGATCTTCGTTACGTGCGGCATCGCCGACAACCATTCCTTGTGGATGCGCTCGTAGTCGACGAGATCCTTCGCCGCGATCCTCAGGATATAATCGTACTCGCCCGACATCAGGTGGCACGACAGTACGTTCGGACAGCGTTTGATCGCCGCTTCGAAGTCCGACAGCGTCTTCTCGAACTGGCCGGAGAGCGATATGTGGACGATCGCCGTCATCTGGTGGCCAAGGGCTGCATTGGACAGCCGGGCGTGGTAGCCGCGAATAGTTCCGGATTTTTCCAGATTGTCGAGCCGGCGCGAACAGGCCGACTGCGACAGGCCGACCTTTTCGGCAAGGGCCGCGTTCGGCATCCGACCATCCTTCTGCAATGTCTCCAGAATGGCGATATCAATCCTGTCGAGCGGCATTCTTCGTGATTCCTGCGAATATCGGTACATTTTTCGCAACGATTATCGAAGGACGCGCGCTCCTGCAAGCGCATTCGCAAACACCTGCGCGCCGATTCATGGTTCACTGCGTCCATACAGGGAGTGAGCCCAAAAAGGGCCCGGATCAGGAGAAGAAAATGCGCGTCGGCTGCCCCAAGGAAATCAAGAACCACGAATACCGTGTCGGCCTCACGCCGGGCTCGGTCCGCGAATATGTCGCCCATGGCCATGAAGTTCTGGTCGAGGCCGGCGCGGGCGCCGGCATCGGCGCCGATGACAATGCCTATCGCGCCGCCGGCGCCACCATCGCCAAGACGGCCGCCGACGTGTTCGCCAAGTCGGACATGATCGTCAAGGTCAAGGAGCCGCAGCCCAATGAGTGGGTACAGCTGCGCGAAGGCCAGATCCTCTACACCTATCTCCACTTGGCCCCGGATCCGGAACAGACCAAGGGCCTGCTCGCTTCGGGCGTCACCGCGATTGCCTATGAAACCGTGACCGACGATCGTGGCGGGCTGCCGCTTCTGGCGCCAATGTCGGAAGTCGCTGGCCGCCTGTCGATCCAGGCCGGCGCCACGGCGCTGCAGAAGGCCAATGGCGGCCGCGGCGTGCTGCTCGGCGGCGTGCCCGGCGTGCTGCCCGGCAAGGTCACCGTGCTCGGCGGTGGCGTTGTTGGCCTCCACGCGGCCCGCATGGCCGCCGGCCTTGGCGCAGATGTCACCATCATCGACCGCTCGATCCCGCGTCTGCGCCAGCTCGACGATCTCTTCGCCGGCCGGGTCCACACCCGTTATTCGACCGTCGAGGCGCTCGAGGAAGAATGCTTCTCGGCCGACATCGTCGTCGGCGCCGTGCTCATCCCGGGCGCTGCCGCGCCGAAGCTTGTCACCCGCGAAATGCTGTCCGGCATGAAAAAGGGCTCGGTACTGGTCGATGTCGCCATCGACCAAGGCGGCTGCTTCGAGACCTCGCACGCGACCACCCATGCCGAACCCACCTACGAAGTCGACGGTGTCATCCACTACTGCGTCGCCAACATGCCTGGTGCAGTGCCGGTCACTTCGGCCCATGCGCTGAATAACGCAACGCTGCACTATGGCCTGCAGCTCGCCGACAAGGGCCTGAAGGCCCTGGTCGACGACCATCACCTGCGCAACGGCCTCAACGTCCACAAGGGCAAGATCACCAACCGCGCGGTCGCCGAAGCGCTCGGCTATGAACTGGTCGAGCCGAAGGCAGTGCTCGCGGCTTAATACACCCGAAAGCTTCCTTCAGTCCCCGCCGGCTCAAACCGGCGGGTTTTTTCTTGAGCGATCGGTGCAGGCAACAAAAAAGCGGAGCCAAAGCCCCGCTTCCTCGATATCGAGATTTGCCGCCGGTTCATCCGCGGTCGGCCAATCGATCGACAACGGCTTTCTAGCGCGTCCATGCGACAGCAGTGCGACAGAAGCTTTCTATCGGCAATCGTTGCATCTCATGCGCGCTCGATACGGCACTGGTAGCAATTGTTGCGCGCCGAGCGGACATGCACATAGGCAATGTCTTCACGCTCGAACAAGGTCTCGGCTCGTGCGGCAATTGCTTGGGTCGGGATGACGCCACCGCTACCGTAGACGATACGATCATCGCTGCCATAGCCGCGCACGATATAGTCCGGGCTATCGAGAATCTCCGGCGGCAGTCCTGCCCCGGCGGCACGCTCGCACTCCTGGGCATGCAGGAAGATCGGCCCTGTTTCAGCGTAGGGCTGAGGGTTCGGAAATGGCCGGTAGGCGAGGATTAGGTAGACATCCCCGGCGGCGATATTCCTAAGGCAATGCCGGCAAGGCATGCCATCACCGTCAGAGATTTTCCGCTCGGGCGTCTGGCCATAGGCATCGGGACCGCCGCGCTGCAGGGCCCTTACATCTTCGGTCGGCAGAGCTGTGAACTGGATGGTCATGGCAAGATCTCCGCTGCTGTCGACCGGAAATTACCCGCTCGCGACAGGGCTTCCCACCCGATTCCCGCCAAGCATCCGGGAACCGATCCGATGTGAGGATAGGTCCCCGTAGACCTTCGATGGGATCCCCGGCATCTCCAGACATAAGCCGGCTAATCAGTGCGACAAATCACTTGATGAAATCGTCGAAGCGGCGGTTCAGATTCCGGCTGGAGTTACGGCCGCATGACGCTGGCCGAGCGCTCGGCGAAAGGTAGGGGATGCACGACCTCTTTCTTCTGAGCGACCGGCTTGAAACCGAGCTTCTGGTAGAGCGGCAGCGCTGCGGGGTGGTCGAGCGTGCAGGTCTGCACCGTCACCCGTTTCGGCCCATACGACCACGCCGCCGCAATCGCCGAGCCAAGGAACCAGCGGCCGATGCCTTGCCCGGTGGCGTGTTCCATCATGCCGAAATAGGCGAGTTCGACTTCCTCGGGCAGATGCGGCTTGAGGTCGAAGAAGCCTGCCGGCGAACCGTCGAGATAGAGCACCCTGATGTCGCGATCCTCGCGGTGGATTCCGGCCGACAGCTCGTCGTCATTCAGCCTTAGAACATTCACCCAGTGCCATTTGCGCCCCACCCGGTCCATCAGGTAGCGGTAGAAATGCAAGGGAATATCCCTGGTCTTCAGCAGTGCGACCTGACGGTTGTAGGGCACCGGTGGCGAGGCGGCCTGTGGGGCATGCATCTCCAGAAAAGTCACCGTGACTTCAATATCCTGCAGCACGCCGTTTTCCATCAATTCATTCCTTGCCGGTCTTCGCTGGGCCGGTCACGACCGGCGTATCGGACAGCCCGCCCCACTCGGTCCATGAGCCGTCATAAAGCCTGTTGTCGGTGTGGCCAAGCGTCTCCAGCGCCAGCGTGACCACCGCAGCGGTGACGCCGGAGCCGCAGGATGTGACCACTGGTTTGGACAGGTCGATACCGGAGTTCTCTATCACCTTGCGCAAACGGTCCTTCGGCAGCAGCCTGCCGTTTTCGGAAAGCGCCGAATAAGGGATGTTGCGTGCGCCCGGCATATGGCCGGAGCGGATGCCAGCGCGGGGCTCGGGCTCGGCACCGGTAAAGCGGCCCGGTCCCCGGGCGTCGGCAATCTGGCTTGCTTTCGTATCGACGATCCGGCGCATGTCGGCCAAACCGACGACGCGACCGGCATCGAAATCAGCATGAAAGACGCTTGGCGCGATCTTGGTCGGCTCGGCTGTTACCGGCCGGTCGGACGCCTTCCAGTTGTCGAAACCGCCGTCCAGAATATAGGTCTGGAAGACGCCCATGATGCGGAACATCCACCATGCCCGGGGCGCCGAGAAGAAACCCGGGCCATCATAAACGACGATGGTGTCATCGGCCGAAACGCCCATTGAGCCGACATACTGGGCGAAATGCTGCGGCGATGCCAGCGTATGCGGCATGGCGGCGTCGGGATCCGAAACGGCATCCTGGTCCAGGAAACGGGCGCCTGGAATATGGGCAGCATCATACTCGGCGCGCGCGTCGCGTTTTTGCGCCGGCAGATACCAGGAGGCATCTATGATCGTTAGGCCCGGCTGGCCCAAGCGCTCCTGCAGCCAGTCGGCGTCGACGGTGAAAGGACTGTCTTCGGCCATTTTCTCTCCTACCGCCTTTTGACGGTGTCTGTCTGTTCAGTTCGCCGGCATGGGGCCGAAGCGGATGCGGAAGCGCCTGTTCTCCCGGCCTTTCTTCTCGATCTTGCCGATGTGGACCTCGCCGATTTCGCCGGTGCTCTTCACATGCGTGCCACCGCAGGGCTGGCTGTCCACCGAGGCGCTTTCGCCGATGCAGACGAGGCGGATATTGCCCGTGCCAACGGGCGGTCGGACATTCTTGGATTTCACCAGGCCGGGATTGGCGGCCAATTCCTCGTCGCTGATCAGCCTGGTGAAGATGGGATGATCAGCCCTCACCAGGTCCATCATGCCGGCAGTCACATCTTCCTTGGTGAAGCTGGCGTCCGGAATGTCGAAATCGACACGGCTGTCGTCCTCGGAAACCGCCGCACCGGTGATCGGGAACGGGCAGACGACTGTCAGCAGGTGGCAGGCAGCGTGCATGCGCATCAGCAGGTGCCGCCGCTCCCAGAAGATTGCCAGCTTCACCCGCTCGCCAACGGCCAGTGCCGTCTGCGCGGGCGCCGGCACGTGGATGATCTCGTCCTTGGTTTCGCCTGTAATCGTGGCGGCGATCTCGATGCGGCTGCCGTCGGCACACTCCAACGTGCCGCTATCACCCGGCTGGCCGCCAGAGGTGGCATAAAAGATCGTCCGGTCGAGGATGATGCCGCCGCGCTCATTGATGGCGACGACCGTGGCGTCAGCCGTCCTGAGATAGGCATCGTCGCGAAACAGCGCTTCTGTCTTGTGCGCCATCACGCGACCTTTTCGAACGGCACCGAGATCTTGCTCTGCAGTTCCATCCAGCCCGGCACAGGAAGCTTCTTGTCGCGCAGGAATTCCGGGTTGAACAGCTTCGACTGATAGCGCGTGCCGTAGTCGCAGAGGATCGTCACGATGGTGTGGCCCGGGCCCAATTCCCTGGCCAGCCGCATCGCGCCGGCAATGTTGATGCCAGTCGAGCCGCCGACGCACAGGCCTTCCTCCTGGATCAGGTCGAAGACGATCGGCAGCGCGTCCTCATCCTTGATCTGGTAGGAGAAGTCAGGCGTGAAGCCTTCGAGATTGGCGGTGATGCGCCCCTGCCCGATGCCTTCGGTGATCGAACTGCCTTCGGACTTTAATTCGCCGCTGGTATAGAAGCTGTAGAGGGCGGCGCCGAGAGGATCGGCGAGCGCAATCTTGACGTTCTTGCTCCTGGCCCTCAAACCGAGCCCGACACCGGCCAGCGTTCCGCCCGAACCCACCGCCGAGACGAAACCGTCGACCTTGCCGCCGGTCTGGGCCCAGATTTCCTCGGCCGTGGTACGGATATGACCATCGCGGTTGGCGACATTGTCGAACTGATTGGCCCAGATGGCGCCGTTCGGCTCAGTTCTCGCCATCTGCTCGGCCAGCCGCCCCGACAGCTTCACATAATTGTTGGGGTTCTTGTAAGGCACGGCGGGCACTTCGATCAGTTCGGCGCCGAGCAACCTGATCGTGTCCTTCTTTTCCTGGCTCTGCGTATCCGGGATGACGATGACCGTGCGATAGCCGAGTGCCTTGGCGACGAGCGTCAACCCGATGCCGGTGTTGCCGGCCGTCCCCTCGACGATGACACCGCCCGGCTTCAACAGGCCACGTTGTTCGGCATCGCGGATGATGAACAGCCCGGCGCGATCCTTGACCGACTGGCCCGGATTCATGAACTCGGCCTTGCCCAGGATCTCGCAGCCGGTCTCTTCGGAAGCTTTATTGAGGCGGATCAGAGGCGTGTTGCCGATCGCGTCGATCACAGAACGGGGCATTCAGGATTCCTTGTGTACGTGCGCCGAAACCCTAGAAACCCAACGCTTCGGTTTCAAGGCAAGAATTCGTCTGGTCCAGTCGCATTTCCGGCGCTGCGGTGCATGGATGTCGCTGGGGACCATTTGCACCTGGCGTCGAGAAGCACCCTTTTCATTCGATTTCTCCATCGCTAGAGCAAGACACTAATAACTCCGCGGGGCGCAAGCATGACACTCTATCGGGCCGATCCGAAACACGGCGTCGCATGGGTCACGGGCGGCAGCAGCGGCATCGGCCGCTCGCTGGCCAGGGATCTGGCGTCACAAGGGTATGCGGTGGCGGTGACAGCGCTGGACGACGATCCGATCGACACGCTCATCGTCGAGACCGCACAGATGCCGGGCAAGATCGTGTCCTTTCCCTGCGACGTCACCGACGAGCCGCGCATGGCAAAGACGGTGGCGGCGATCGAGAAGGACCTCGGGCCGATCGTGCTCGCCATCTTCAATGCCGGACACTACATCGCGACACCTGGAGAGTCGCTCGTCGTCAAGGACTTCCGCCGCTCCTTCGAGGTCAACTATTTCGGCATCATCAATGGGCTGGTGCCTGTGGTCGAGTATATGCGGGTGCGCGCGCGTGGCCATGTCGTTCTGGTCGGCTCGGTGACCGCCTATTTCGGCTGGCCGACCACGGCGGCCTATGGTGGCACCAAGGCGGCGATCAACATCCTGGCCGAGTCGCTGAAATATGATTTCGACAAGATGAACATCCGCGTCCAGGTGGTAAACCCCGGCTTCGTCGACACGCCACTGACCGAAAAGAACATGCTGCCGATGCCGGGCCTGATGCCGGTTGGCCGTGCGACGCGCCGCATGGTGAAGGGAATCAAGTCCGGCGGCTTCGAAGTCACCTTCCCGTATAGAACGAGCTGGCCGCTGAAAATTCTTGGCATGCTGCCAAGGCCTTTATGCAGATGGGTGATCAACCTGACGACCAGCTGGAAGGCACGGCCGCTGTATTATGAGCGCAAACCGCCCAACAAGTAGATGCCCACAGGATTGGTGGCTTGGCTGCCTGAACGGCCGTTGCCTGTGCATGGCCACCACCATAGCTTGAATGTTGTTGCGTGGAGTCTGCGATGGGGCGACGGATCGTGTTTGCTGTGCTGGGCCTGATCGCCATCCTCGCACTGGCCTCCGTATTGGGTCCACGCGTACCCGTCGACACCACGATCCGTTTCGATCCTTCCGTCATCGGTGACGACCCACAAGCCTATGTGGCAAAGGTTGAAGCCGCCATGCCCGGTATTCGCGACGGGCTGGAGAAGGAGATCGTCTGGGCGAACCCGATGGTGCACGCCAAGACGCCGCTGTCGATCGTCTACGTCCATGGCTTTTCCGCATCGAAGGGCGAGGTCCGGCCCTTGCCCGACGACGTTGCCGACCAGCTCGACGCCAACCTGTTCTACACCCGCCTCACCGGTCACGGCCAGGACGGCGCGGCGATGACGCAAGGCAGTGTCAATGCCTGGATCAACGACTATGAGGAGGCGCTCGCCATCGGCCGGGCGATCGGCGACAAGGTGATCGTCATCTCAACGTCGACCGGCGGCTCGCTGGCGGCCTGGGCGGCGACGCAGGCCGGTGCATCCGAGGGCGTGGCGGCCATTGCATTCATCTCGCCTAATTTCGGCGTGAAGGCATCCGGCGCCGAGGTCCTGACCATGCCATGGGGAAAGCAGATCGCCGAACTCGTCGCCGGCAGGGAACGCAACTTCGCGCCGCGCAACGCGCTGCATGAGAAATTCTGGACCACCAGATATCCGATCGCAGCGACAATGCCGATGCAGGCCCTGACGGAGCTAGCCTATGGCGCGCCCGTGGAGAAGGCGACCATCCCGGCTTTGTTCATCTTCTCGGATTTGGACAGAGTGGTGCGGGCCGACCGTACCCGCGAAATCGCCGCGCGCTGGGGTGGCCCGCATGAGCTGGTCCCCATCGAAAGCAGTGGCGATCCCGACAATCATGTCATCGCCGGCGACGCGCTGTCGCCATCCACCACGGCTTTCCTGGCGCAACGGATTGCTGTCTGGGTCGAGGCGGTGGCGAAGTAAGGTTCGGAGACGAAAAGGGCTGATGAAGCATTGCTTCATCAGCCCCTTTCTTTGTTGGTCAGTCACCAGCCAACCACCAAGGGTTGGCCAACTGCATAAGGCGTATTAAGCAGCTCGCGCCGCCGGACGCTTGCCGCCGAAGCGGCGCTTGTTGTTGCCCTTGAAGGGCTTGGCGCCTTCGGGCTTGCGTTCGCCGGCAAAGGCTGGCTTGTCGCCGAAACGCTTGTTGCCGAAGCCGTTGTTCTGCTTCTTCTCGCCGCCCGGTCGCCGGCCGTCGCGACGCCCATTGCGGTCGCTGCGATCATTGGCGGGTTCGAAGCGCTCGTTCTTTTCCGCCGGATTGCGTGCCGGATCGGGGCTGCCGAGATGGTCGGCAACAACAGGCAGCTTGGTGCGGATGATCCGCTCGACCTGGCGCAGCTTGCTGTTCTCCGAAGGATCGCAAAGCGTGATCGCGATGCCATCCATCCCGTTGCGACCGGTGCGGCCGATGCGGTGGACGTAGCTTTCAGCCTCGTCCGGCAGGTCGAAATTCACGACATGGCTGATGCCGGGCACGTCGATGCCGCGCGCGGCGATGTCGGTCGCGACCAGGATGCGCACCGAACCGTCGCGGAAATCATTCAGCGCCTTCTGACGGGCATTCTGCGACTTGTTGCCGTGGATAACGGCGGCCTTGAAGCCGTCGCGCTCGAGGTCCTTGGTCACCCGGTCCGCACCATGTTTGGTACGCGAAAAGATGATGACGGACTTCATCGCCTCATCGGCGAGCATCGTCGACAACACCTGGCGCTTCTGCTTGGTGCGGGCGAAGACGACGCCCTGGACGATTTCGGCGGCCGCAGTGCTTTGCGGCGAGACTTCGACACGGACAGGGTTCTTCAGGAGGCCCTTGGCGAGTTCAGCGATCTCGTCCGGCATGGTGGCCGAGAAGAGCGCCGTCTGGCGATCGGGCGCGGTCGCCTTGGCAATGCGCTTGACGTCGTTGATGAAGCCCATGTCGAGCATGCGATCGCCCTCGTCCAGCACCAGCCATTTGGTGTCGGAGAGGATGAGGTCGCCCTCGCGCACGAGGTCGGTCAAGCGACCGGGCGTGGCGATGAGGATATCGACGCCGGGAGCAACCTTCTTCACCTGGCTGAAGCGCGAGACGCCGCCCAGCACGAGTGCCGTCGAGACATGCGCGCCTTTGGCGAGGATCTTGATGGTGTCCTCGATCTGCACCGCAAGTTCGCGGGTCGGCGCCAGGATCAGCGCGCGGGTCGTCTTGGCGCGCCGCTTGGTGCCGAGCGCGATGATCTTCGATAGGATCGGCAGCGCAAAGGCCGCGGTTTTGCCGGAGCCGGTCTGCGCAATGCCGAAAATGTCACGGCCTTCCAGCTGCGGCGGGATGGCCTGCATCTGGATCGGCTTCGGTTCGGCGAATCCGGCATTGTGGGTGGCCTTGAGCAGCGCACCCGTAATTCCCAGCGCCGCGAAACCGGAGAGTTCCGCGGTGTCGTTGCCGGGCAAAGTGTTTTCGTTGGTCAAAATAATCTTCTTTCACGCGGCCTCTGGCCGCAAACGTCAATCGCGGCAGGGCGCAACCTGCCGTCGAAAATTTGATATGGAACGACAAGGCGGGCGGACACGTGCGTCCACTCGGCTGCGCTGTCGTGCCCGCAGGCATCATGCCACGGGGCTTTTTCGCCACTTTGTGATGTACCGGAAAGAGGGGCCGATATACCGGAAAGAGGGAAAACAGACGCAACCAGTCTCATTTGTCGAGAAGGCCGGAATCTCCCGGCCCAAGCGCCTATGGGTTGCATATGGCTGAGTTCGCCCCGGAATGCAAGAGGCGCGATGTTGCGGTGCAGCAAAAACCAACCAAAAGCCGACGCTTGCGCTCCCCGACGGGCATCATTACCACAAACGCAGCTTCCGTTTTCTGGGGACCGAGCGATGAAAGACGTGCTGAAGGAACTCGAGCGGCGGCGTGACATCGCCCGCATGGGTGGCGGCCAGGCCCGCATCGACGCCCAGCACAAGAAGGGCAAGCTCACAGCGCGCGAACGCATCGAGGTGTTCCTCGATGAGGGTTCTTTCGAGGAGTTCGACATGTATGTCGAGCACCGCTCGACCGACTTCGGCATGGAGAAGACCAAGATCGCAGGCGATGGCGTCGTCACCGGCTGGGGCACGGTCAACGGCCGGCCGGTCTATCTCTTCGCCAAGGATTTCACGGTGTTCGGGGGCTCGCTGTCGGAAGCCCATGCCGAAAAGGTCATCAAGGTGCAGGAGATGGCGCTGCGCAATCGCGCGCCGATCATCGGCCTCTACGATGCCGGGGGCGCGCGCATCCAGGAAGGCGTCGCCGCCCTCGGCGGGTATGCCGAGATCTTCCAGCGCAATGTGCTCGCTTCGGGTGTCATTCCGCAGATCTCCGTCATCATGGGCCCTTGTGCCGGCGGTGACGTCTATTCGCCCGCGATGACCGATTTCATCTTCATGGTGCGCGATACCTCTTACATGTTCGTCACAGGGCCGGATGTGGTGAAGACCGTGACCAACGAGACGGTGACCGCCGAGAGCCTCGGCGGCGCTTCCGTCCACACAACGAAATCCTCGATCGCCGACGGCGCCTATGACAATGACGTCGAAGCACTCTTGCAGATGCGCCGGCTGGTCGACCTGTTGCCAGCTTCCAATACGTCGGAGCTCCCCGAGATCGAATGCTACCAGTCGGTCACCGACCATGACATGTCGCTCGACCGGCTGATCCCCGACAATGCCAACAAGCCCTACGACATCAAGGAGCTGATCCTGAAGGTCGCCGATGAGGGTGATTTCTTCGAGATCCAGCAGAGTTTTGCGAAGAACATCGTCACCGGTTTCGGCCGGGTAGAGGGCCGCACGGTCGGCTTTGTCGCCAACCAGCCAATGGTTCTGGCGGGCGTGCTCGATTCCGACGCCAGCCGCAAGGCGGCGCGCTTCGTGCGTTTCTGCGACTGCTTTTCAATCCCGATAGTCACCTTCGTCGATGTTCCGGGTTTTCTGCCCGGCACGGCGCAGGAGTATGGCGGCCTGATCAAGCATGGCGCCAAGCTGCTTTTCGCCTATGCCGAGGCGACCGTGCCGAAGATCACCGTCATCACCCGCAAAGCCTATGGCGGCGCCTACGACGTCATGGCGTCGAAGCATCTGCGCGGCGACATGAACTATGCCTGGCCGACGGCGCAGATCGCCGTTATGGGGGCGAGAGGCGCGGTCGAGATCATCTACCGCAAGGACATCGGCGATGCCGAAAAAATCGCTGCCCATACAAAGGCTTACGAGGACCGCTTCCTGTCGCCGTTCGTAGCCGCCGAGCGCGGCTATGTCGACGAGGTGATCATGCCGCACTCGACCCGCCGCCGTATCGCCCGGGCGCTTCGCATGCTGCGCAACAAGGATATGCAGAACCCCTGGAAGAAGCACGACAACATTCCGCTGTGAGCTGGTGTCGCGGGCATCGCGGTTGATCAGCGCCCGCCTCCGGCAGCAACCAGTTCGCGCAGCACCGGCATCATCGCCTGCGGCAAATCCTCGGCGACCAGCCCCGGCCCGAACCGACTGCCGGTCTCGGCGTGAATCCAGACCGCCGCGCAGGCCGCTTCGAAGGCCGGCATGCCTTGCGCAAGCAGTCCGGCCGTGATGCCGGACAACACATCGCCCGACCCAGCGGTGGCAAGCCAGGCCGCGCCATTGGAATTGATCGCTGCCCTGCCGTCCGGAGCGGTGATCACCGTATCGGCGCCCTTGTAGACGATGACGGCATTGGCTCGTGCGGCCGCCGCGCGTGCCTTGTCAAGCTTCGATGAGGCATTGTCATCGGCGATGCCAGGAAACAGCCTGGCGAACTCCCCTTCATGCGGTGTCATCACCAGCGCGGGCGCGTTCGGCCCGCGGGCGGCTTCGAACAAGACATCTGGCGCCTCACGAAACGAAGTGATCGCGTCGGCGTCGAAGACCAGGCCGGCAATTCCAGTGGACGCGGCCGCTGGCTTGCCCAACGCGAGTAGCGCAAGCGCGAACGCCTGGGTTTTTTCACCGACGCCAAAGCCAGGCCCGAGAACAAAGGCCGATGGCCGGCGCTCCTCGACAAATGCCTCAATGTCGGCAGCGTCGTCGGCCCTGCGCAGCATGATCGAGGTCAGGTGCGCGGCATTGACCTGCATGGCGTTGCCCGGCGACAGGACCGTCACCGCCCCTGCCCCGCTTCGGGCAGCGCCAAATGCAGAGAGCCGCGCCGCGCCGGTGGCATTGGGGCCGCCGGAAAAGACACCGACATGGCCGCGCTTGTATTTGTGCGCGTCGACGGCCGGCACCGGCAAATAGCGCAACCAAAGCGCTGGTCCATTCTCGAACGTCCGGGGCTGGAGCCTTGCAATGATCTCCAGCCCAATGCCGATATCGGCAAGCACGATCTCGCCGCATCGCTCCCGGCCGGGCAGGAGCAGATGGCCGGGCTTCTTGCGCGCAAAGGTCACTGTGAGCTCGGCCGAAAACGACCTGCCGAGCACCTTGCCGCTGTCGCCGGCAATGCCGGAAGGCAGGTCGACCGCGACAACCGGCAAATGCAGGTCGGTGACCAGATCGACCGCCCTGGCGGCCTCACCCGACAGCCGCTTGGACAGCCCTGCCCCGTAAAGCGCATCGACGACGATCGAGCCGGGTCCGGCATCCAAGTCCGATAGCGGCCGGGGCTTGATTGGGCATTCGGCGGCGGCGAGTGCCGCATCGCTATGCGGCTTCGGCGGGGCAGACGCCCAGACCGTGGTGGCGACGCCGCTGCCGGCGAGGATCCGGGCAACGACATAACCGTCGCCACCATTGTTGCCCGGGCCGCACAACACATGGACGTGCGCCGCCGCTGGATAGCGCCTGAGCACTTCGGCCGCGACGGCTTGACCTGCACGTCGCATCAATTCAATGCCGTCGGTTGGACCTGCTGCAATTGTCAGCCGATCCGCCTCGTCCATCTCGGCGGAAGTAAGAAGTTCGTGGCTCATGGATTGCCGATCCGCATTCGATCAAGCATTGTCCAGTTTTCGGCTCGACGCAAACGGGGAGGAGCTGGCGCTGTCATGACCATGTCGATCGGCGCAAGGATCGCAGGCACCAAGCTGCGCACCAGATGAGCAATTTGCCCAGATATTGGGCAGACATGCACAGGAGTGCCGGATAGGCTACAGCCATTCATGCCGCTTCCAATGCAGCGCATGACGCGAATTTGCATCTGGGGGTAACATAGCTTTGAAATCGCATGACACCGCTTCTGTTCCCTCCGACTGGCACAGTTCGTGCTTGATTGAGGCGCAAGCGGGGGCTCACAACCCGTTTTTTTGGCAGTGGAGGCCACTTTTTACATGAAAAAGATCGAAGCGATCATCAAGCCATTCAAGCTGGACGAAGTGAAGGAAGCGCTTCAGGAGGCCGGACTGCAAGGCATCACCGTGACCGAGGCCAAGGGGTTCGGGCGCCAGAAGGGTCACACCGAACTCTACCGCGGCGCCGAATATGTCGTCGACTTCCTGCCCAAGGTGAAGATCGAGGTCGTGCTCGGCGACGATGCCGTGGAAGGCGCGATCGAGGCCATCCGCAAGGCGGCCCAGACCGGCCGCATCGGCGACGGCAAGATATTCGTCTCCAACATCGAGGAAGTCGTGCGCATCCGCACCGGCGAAACCGGAATGGACGCGGTTTGATCCGAGCCGGCCATCCTCTAAGACCGGCCATCCTCTAAGAAACGTCATCCATCAAAAAACGTCAGCACACAGGGATACATGACATGACGACAGCCAAAGACATCATGAAGCAGATCAAGGACAACGACGTGAAATTCGTCGACCTGCGCTTCACCGACCCGAAGGGCAAGCTGCAGCACGTGACGATGGATGTTGTCGAGGTCGAGGAAGACATGTTTGCCGACGGCGTCATGTTCGACGGCTCTTCGATCGCCGGCTGGAAGGCCATCAATGAGTCCGATATGGTACTGATGCCCGATCCGGACACGGTCCACATGGATCCGTTCTTCGCGCAGTCGACCATGGTCATCCTGTGCGACATCCTCGATCCGGTCTCGGGCGAATCCTACAACCGCGATCCGCGCGGCACGGCCAAGAAGGCCGAGGCCTACATGAAGTCGGAAGGCATCGGCGACACCATCTATGTCGGCCCGGAAGCCGAGTTCTTCGTGTTCGACGACGTCAAGTACAAAGCGGATCCCTACAACACCGGCTTCAAGCTGGATTCGACCGAACTGCCGTCGAACGACGACACCGATTACGAGACCGGCAATCTCGGTCACCGCCCGCGCATCAAGGGCGGCTATTTCCCGGTGCCGCCGATCGATTCGGCACAGGACATGCGCTCCGAAATGCTGACGGTGCTCGCCGAAATGGGCGTGCGCGTCGAAAAGCATCACCATGAGGTGGCCGCCGCCCAGCACGAACTCGGCATCAAGTTCGACACGCTAGTCCGCAACGCCGACAAGATGCTGATCTACAAGTACGTCGTGCACCAGGTCGCCAATGCCTATGGCAAGACGGCGACCTTCATGCCGAAGCCGATCTTCGGCGACAACGGCTCGGGCATGCACGTCCACCAGTCGATCTGGAAGGGCGGCAAGCCAACTTTCGCCGGCAATGAGTATGCCGGTCTGTCGGAGAGCTGCCTGTTCTACATCGGCGGCATCATCAAGCATGCCAAGGCGATCAATGCCTTCACCAACCCGCTGACCAACTCCTACAAGCGTCTGGTGCCGGGCTACGAGGCGCCGGTGCTGCTCGCCTATTCGGCGCGCAACCGTTCGGCGTCCTGCCGCATCCCATTCGGCAGTTCACCGAAAGCCAAGCGCGTCGAAGTCCGCTTCCCGGATCCGGGCGCGAACCCCTATCTCGCTTTCGCCGCCATGCTGATGGCCGGCCTCGACGGCATCAAGAACAAGATCCACCCGGGACAGCCGATGGACAAGGATCTCTACGACCTGCCGCCGAAGGAGCTGAAGAAGATCCCGACCGTCTGCGGTTCGCTGCGCGAAGCGCTCCAGAGCCTCGACAAGGATCGCGGCTTCCTGAAGGCCGGCGGTGTCTTCGACGACGACCAGATCGACAGCTATATCGAGCTCAAGATGGCCGAAGTGATGCGCTTCGAAATGACCCCGCATCCGGTCGAATACGATATGTACTATTCGGTCTAAGATTCCGTTCGGATAGTGTTTCGAAGCCCTTGAAGGATTTCCCCCTTCAAGGGCTTTTTGCTGATCCAAGGAGGACGCATCTCAGCTGGGGCAGCCGGCCCTCTTGGCCGCCGCAGAAGACCTCCGATTGGGTGGCAAAAAACCCGTTCGAGCAAGTTGGCGGATGGCCTTTCGGGACGCAATCGAACGCCAGGAGCGAGCGGCGCACTGCCTCAGGCTGCAATGCCCGCTCGTCCGGCGCCCCGCCAATGCCGTCGTTCACGAAACCCCCGCCCCGTTCGAACAGCATCGCTTTGGCGTAACCCCCAAGGCGACGAATACGCATGCCGCGGCGTGGCCTGTCAACGCCGCCTGCCGGAGGCACAAATCGCCGATTTCGATGCATGAACAGTGGCTTATATAAAGGATCGGTGTGTACGGACGAGCTGAAACAGGCTGTTTTCCGGGCTTTTTCAATGAAACTCGGAAATGCATGAGACGAGTGGCGGCAAGGGGCGTCAACCAAAGCCTCTCGTTCGGCTGAAATTGCCCGTCCCTTTTCAACCTGACTTTTTTTGGGGGAATTCGCCGTTCCGGCAAAAAAGGCCCGGGCGTTTCCGCCGGGCCTTTTCCACAATGAACATCCGCGTGCGGCGCGGAGCTGACCACGCCGCAAAGAGAATCAGGCAGCGGCCGAAACCTCTGCGCTCGCCGGCACCGAAGCGATCGTCTTCAGGATCTGCGAGGCGATCTGGTAGGGGTCGCCCTGAGAATTCGGACGGCGGTCTTCCAGATAGCCCTTGTAGTCGTTCTTGACGAACGAATGCGGGACGCGGATCGAGGCGCCGCGATCGGCGATGCCATAGCTGAACCTGTTCCACGGCGCTGTCTCGTGCTTGCCGGTCAAACGTTTGTCGTTGTCCGGGCCGTAGACGGCGATGTGGTCCATCAGGTTCTTGTCGAAGGCCGCCATCAGCGCTTCGAAATAGGCCTTGCCGCCGACTTCACGCATATAGGACGTCGAGAAATTGGCATGCATGCCCGAGCCGTTCCAGTCGGTGTCGCCGAGCGGCTTGCAGTGGTATTCGATGTCGATGCCGTACTTCTCGGTCAGGCGCTGCATCAGATAGCGGGCCATCCACATCTGGTCGGCGGCCTTCTTGGAACCCTTGCCGAAAATCTGGAATTCCCACTGGCCCTTGGCCACTTCGGCATTGATGCCTTCGTGGTTGATGCCGGCCGCGAGGCAGAGATCAAGATGTTCCTCGACGATCTGGCGCGCAACGGAGCCGACATTCGAATAGCCGACGCCGGTATAGTACGGGCCCTGCGGCGCGGGATAGCCGCTTTCGGGGAAGCCGAGCGGACGGCCATCCTTGTAGAAGAAATACTCCTGCTCGAAGCCGAACCAGGCGCCTTCGTCGTCGAGGATGGTGGCGCGCTTGTTGGATGCATGCGGCGTAACGCCGTCGGGCATCATGACTTCGCACATGACGAGCACGCCGTTGGTGCGGGCCGGATCGGGATAGACGGCGACCGGCTTCAGCACGCAATCGGAGCTATGCCCCTCGGCCTGCTGCGTCGAGGACCCGTCGAAACCCCACAGCGGCAGCTGATCGAGCGTCGGGAACTCGGCGAATTCCTTGATCTGCGTCTTGCCGCGAAGATTGGGGACCGGGGTGTATCCATCGAGCCAGATATACTCGAGCTTGTATTTGGTCATTCTAGAGCCTCTCGTTGCTTGGACACCGCAAGCAGGCGATGTCGATGCATGGCCGAAACAGGCCGGCCTGCCGATGATTAAAAAGCAATTCGTATGCCACTCGGCCTCGGACGGGTGCGGCAAAATGGTCATGCCAAGGCTTTGATTTTGCTGAGCCGTCTCAGCAATGCGTCAAGATCGCCCAAACGGCAATACTGCTTAAATCATAGGCAAATCATGATCTTTTCATGAGCATATTGCCTAAATGAATCGCAGAACCTATTTTGATGAGAACTGAATCGGCAAGCTTCTGAAAAGCAGGGAGACCGGCAATGCAAGTCACGCAATCGCGTCCGTCGGCGAAAATCCTGATGTTCCCGCTGGCAGCGCGCAAATCTGCCTTAAATTTAGGCGCCAAGGCCAAATTCGCGGCAGAGCTTGCCGCGCTTCGCGGCGAGCACGCCGATTCCGATGGCTGGTATCACGAGGCCGCCGTCGAGGAAGAGAACCCGCAACGGAAGAGCTGAAGCCCTCCACGTCGATCTCACATGAAAAAGCCCGGCGCGATCGCTCGCGCCGGGCTTTTCGCTCGTATCGGCCGATCGGCTACTCCTTGGCGTGCAGGTCGGTACCGAGCGTATCCTTGACGAAGATCATGCCGATGATCAGCGTCATTGCCGCGATTACCACCGGATACCAGAGGCCATAATAGATATCGCCCTTGTAGGCGCTGAGCGCGAACACCGTCGCCGGCAGCAGGCCGCCGAACCAGCCATTGCCGATGTGGTAGGGCAATGACATGCCAGTGTAGCGAATGCGAGTCGGGAACATCTCGACAAGGATCGCCGCGATCGGCCCGTAGACCATGGTCACGAACAGCACCAGGATGAACAGGATACCGATTGTCATCGGCCAGTTCACCGCCGCCGGATCGGCGAACATGGCGAAGGCGCCGCCGCCCGGTATGTTGTAGACGGTGACCTCGGGTGCGCCCGCTGCCTCCTCGGTAGTCAAGAGCTTGTCCTTGACCGCCTGATCAATCGGCACAGTCGCCTTCTCACCGGCACGGATCGCGGCAGCGTCCAGCTTCAGTTCCGGGTTGGCGGCAACAAACGCATCGAGTTTCGGGTCCGCAACCTTGATCGCCGCACGCTTCAGCGGATAACCGCCGTCCCGCAGGGACATGTTGACAGCCTTGGCGAAGGCCGCGTCCTTGGCCTTGGCCTGATCGCCGGCGGCGACCGCGTCGTAGGACGCCACCGTCTCTGTACCAATCTTGACTGACGCGGCCGTCCCGGGCGCGGCCGTCGACACCACATCGTACGGAACCGAGTTCTTGGTCAGGAACGAAGTCGCGATGTCGCAGGACGTCGTGAATTTCGCGGTTCCGACCGGATTGAACTGGAACCTGCAGTCGCCGGGTGCTGCCGTCACAGTTGCCCGAGTGCTCTGCTGTGCCTTGGCGAGCGCCGGATTGGCGGCCCAGGTCAATGCCTTGAACAGCGGGAAGGTGCAGACTATGGCAAGCGCCAGGCCAGCCATGATGATCGGCTTGCGGCCGATCTTGTCGGAGAGCCAGCCGAACACGACGAAGAAGATCGAGCCGAGCGCCAGCGCGACGGCGATCATGATGTTGACCGACTGCGCGTCGACCTTCAGCACGTTTTGCAGGAAGAACAGCGCGTAGAACTGGCCATTGTACCAGACGACGGCCTGACCGGCGGTGAGGCCGAGCAGCGCCAGGAGAGCGATCTTCGCGTTTTTCCACTGACCAAAGGCTTCCGAGAGCGGCGCCTTGGAGCCCTTGCCCTCGTCCTTCATCTTCTGGAAGGTCGGGGACTCCGAGAGAGACAACCGGATCCAGATCGAAATGGCGAGCAGCAGGAAAGAGACGATGAAAGGAATGCGCCAACCCCAGGCGGCGTAGCTCTCCTTGCTCAGCGATCCCTGCACAATCAGGATGACGATCAGCGACAGAAACAGGCCGAGCGTCGCTGTCGTCTGGATCCAAGAGGTGTAAAAGCCGCGGCGGTCATCGGGCGCGTGCTCGGCGACATAGGTCGCCGCACCACCATATTCGCCGCCCAGCGCCAAACCCTGCAGCATGCGCAGGGCAATCAGGATCACCGGAGCAGCGATGCCCAGGGTTGCATAGCCGGGCAACAGGCCGACCAGGAAGGTCGACAGGCCCATGATCGTCATGGTGACCAGGAATGTGTATTTGCGGCCGACGAGGTCGCCGATGCGACCGAACAGCAGCGCGCCGAACGGACGCACCAGGAAACCTGCGGCAAAGGCCAGCAGCGCGAAGATGTTGCGCGTTGCCTCGGGAATCGTCGGACTGAAAAAGGTCGAGCCGATGAAAGCCGCCAGCGAGCCGTAGAGATAGAAATCATACCATTCGAAAACGGTGCCGAGCGAGGAAGCGAAGATGACTTTCTTCTCCTCCCGCGTCATGCCCCGGCTCCTTCCGCCGACGGTCGATGCCATTGCCATTGAGTTATCCTCCCGTGAGACCCAGCCCTAGATGCTGTGCGCCAACGTCCGCGTTCTCCTCCGAACGCGGACTCGAAAAGCGCAGCCAGCACATGAAAAATGGCAGAAAGCGCCGGGGAAAGGCACCGCGACGATGGGATTATGACTTTCGTATTAGGTGCAGTGCGAAGGCGGAGCGAAGCGCTCAGGCCCGCAGCGCTTCGAGCAAGCTGACAGCGGCCATCATGTCTCGTTTGCGGGCGGCACGACGCGCGGCTGCTTCGGCGTCCTGTCCCCAATGCGCGATCTGCCAGTCCTCGTCGACATGGCCGGCGGCCCAGGCCTCCTCGCCATCGAGCTCGCCGAAATCGACCGCCAACGCCAGCAATGCCGATCCGGTCAGCGATGTCATGACATGAATGGCGGCCAGGCGCAGCGGCTCGGCGCGCTGCGCCAGATGGCTGCCCAGCACGGCAATGGTTTCGCGCGGCTGCTCGACATGGATGATACCCTCGGCAAGGTTGAAGCGAACCCCAAGCGCGGCGCGTGCCCAGTCGATGACGGGATCCCACTGCTCGTTCTGCCGCGCGACCAGCCCTTGCGGGGCATCGGCGCGGTAACAGAGCAGATCCGACGAGGCAAAACGCAGAATGTCTTCCAGCACCGCCTGAGGATCGCTGGCCACGCCATCGATGGCGGTGTTGACCAGCCGCATCACCGGCATCGTCACCGGATTGATCGTCTCGCCCTGTTCCGCGAACTCGCCGGCAACCAGCGCCGCGGCCGTTTCAGTCGGCAGCGCCAGCAGCGCCTTGCCCGGCGTGCGCACCGGCCTGCCGTCGAGTTGCACCGCAAAACCAGCTTCCACCGGCACGACCGAGACCTCCTTGTAGAAGCGCTTGGGCAGCGGCATCTTCATCTGGATCTGGGCGCGACGTACCGGATCCGGATCGGAAAGATACTTGGCCGCTTCAAGGTCGTTGAGGATGTCACGCATGAAGTCTCTTTCTCACACCGGTGTCAGCTTGCGCGCCGGCCGGTTGACGATGATCAGCCCCGCCGCAATCAAGCCAAGTGCCAGAAAAATGCGAATGGTCAGCGGCTCGTTCAAGATGATCGCACCGCATAAAACACCGAAGACCGGCGACAGGAAGGTGAAGCTCGACAGCCCTGAGGCCGGATAGCGGCGCAGCAGCCAGAACCACAGCACGTATGTAAAGGCGACGATATAGATTGCCTGGAAAAGCAGCGCCAATGTCGGCAGCAAGGCTGGATCGCGAACGGGTGGGCCAGCGAGAGGCATTACCAACACGCCAACGATCGCCGCGCCGGCGAGTTGATAGAGCAGCAGCTTCTCCGCGCTTGCCTCGACCAGTTTCGATCGTTTGATGAGGATGTTGGTCAGGGCCCAGAAAAACCCGGAACCAAGGCTCAGGAGATCGCCGAACAGCATGTTTCCGGTACCCCCGAGCTTGTCGGAAAAAACGGTGGCGAGACCCGCGAAAGCCAACAGCAGGCCAAGGAACTTGCGCGTGGTGATCTGTTCGCCGAGCAGAAAGTGGCCGCCGATCAGCATCCAGAACGGCATTGAGTTGACCAGCAGCGTGTTGCGGGCAACGGTGGTGTGCTCCAGCCCGACATAGAGGCAAAGGAACTCGACGCCGAAAAGCACGCCGACCGCGATGCCGGCCAGCAATGTCCCATCCCTGGTGAAGAGCGCAATGCCGCGCCAGCGGCACCAGAGGAAGACGCAGAAGCCGCCAATGACCGAGCGTGCGATTGACAGGAAGACTGGGTCGTAGCCGGCGTAGGAGATCTTGGCGGCGACGTAGTTCAGGCCCCAGGAAAAGGTCAGCCCGACCATGATGGCGGCGGCGGCCATATCGACCGTGTCGCGCCGATCGAGCGCGTCGGTGGCGCCGCTCACGGTCAATCCTCCGCGCTGGCGTCGTCGAAGCCGATCAGGTTCCAGCTCTGGCGCATGTGCGGCGGCATCGGCGCGGTGACGTCGATAACGCCCTTGTCCGGGTGCGGGATAATGATGCGGCGTGCGTGCAGGTGCAGGCGGTTTTGAATGCCGCCGGGAAAATCCCAGTTGGTGTCGGCTTCGAAGTATTTCGGGTCGCCGATGATCGGGCAGCCGATATAGGCGGCATGGACGCGGAGCTGGTGGGTGCGGCCCGTATAGGGCTCCATCTCCAGCCAGGTCATGGTCTGCGCCGCCTGCTCGATGATGCGGTAGTAGGACACGGCATGGTCGGCGCCCTTTTCACCATGCGCGGCCACGCGCACGCGGTCACCATCCTCTGTCGGCTCCTTGATCAGCCAGGTCGAGATCTTGTCCTCGCGCTTGGGCGGCACGCCTTTGACCAACGCCCAGTAGGTCTTCTTGGTTTCTCGCGCCCGGAACGCCTCCGAGAGCTTCATGGCGGCAAGCCTGGTACGGGCGACAACCAGCACGCCCGACGTATCGCGGTCGAGCCGATGCACCAGCCGCGGCTTCTCGCCCTTCTGGCTGCGCCAGGCTTCCAGCATGTCGTCGACATTGCGCGTGA
The DNA here is from genome assembly GCF_006442195.1 of Mesorhizobium sp. B2-3-13. Taxonomy (NCBI): domain Bacteria; kingdom Pseudomonadati; phylum Pseudomonadota; class Alphaproteobacteria; order Hyphomicrobiales; family Phyllobacteriaceae; genus Mesorhizobium; species Mesorhizobium sp. B2-3-13. The sequence goes on along the minus strand of NZ_VFVQ01000007.1, from coordinate 41,356 downwards.
CGCCGGAGCCGCCCTGAACCGCAAGGCCCGCCGGCTTGTTGAAGACGAAGACCTTCGGGTCCTCATGGAGCAGCATCTTGGCGAGCACATCGGCGTCGCCCTGGTTGCGGATCGAGTGGCCCGTGAGCGCACTCTCGCCCTTCTTGTCCACCTCGAGCGGCGGCACACGCACCATCTGGCCCGGCTCGACGCGGGTGTCGGCCTTGACCCGGCCGCCATCGACGCGGATCTGGCCGGAGCGCAGCAGCTTCTGCAGATGGCCGAAGCCAAGTCCCGGGAAATGCGTCTTGAACCAGCGATCGAGCCGCATGCCCGCCTCGCCGGCCTCCACCGTGATCTGTTCAACGCCTGCCATTTTTCGCTATCCGTTTTCCCGAGCAGGGCTCTTGGCCTGCGCTTGGCGCGGCAATAACACTAATGCATGCCGGCCAAAACCATAAAGCATGCCATGGCGTGCTTTATGACAGGCTTCTTGCGAGCCAAAGTCCCAGAAACAGGGCAATGATCGCGCCAATGACGCTTGCAAGCGCGTAGCCGAACGCAGGCAGCGTGGCTCCCCGTTCCCACAGCGCCGCGAAATCGAGCGAAAAGGCGGAAAAAGTGGTGAAGCCGCCAAGGATGCCGGTGGCGACGAATAGCCTGAGCTCGTTCGATCCGCCGCGGCGCGCCAAAATGGCGATGAACAGGCCCATCGCAAAGGAGCCGATGATGTTGATCGCCATCGTTCCCCAGGGATAATTGGGGCCGACAAGGCGCAGCGCGCCCATACTGGTCAAATGGCGGATGCCGGCACCGATGCCGCCGCCGACCATAACGAGAAGCAGATTGAACATGGAAGTTTACTGCCTCACACAGTAGCCTCGGTCAATGCCGATCGACCGTCACCACTCAGGCGTTGTCCAGCCTGGATATTTCTTCCTGAATTCGCCATACAGGGCATCGATTTCCGGTTTGCTGACCGGACGCATCTGCTCGTAGAGATAGCCGGTAACGTTGCCCGACAGCCGGTATTCCGCAATGCGTCTGTATGCGGCTCCGATGTCTTTCCCCCGAAACAATGTATTGCGCAGGCATTGTAATGCGGATCTGCGCCCCCGGCTGCAGGTGGGTCACTGGCGTTCAGAGACAGGATCTCATAAGATCCAATGTTCAAAATGCATACTAAGATGGCGCGAGCGGCCACCAAAATGCCGCTCCTTGCGCAGGAAGCGGCTGCGCTGCCGGCGGACCAGGCAGCTTCAGCCGCTCTTCAGATCAGGTGGTTTTCGGCTTTGTGGAGCCGATCATCTTCCAGTTCTTGTAGAACATCGAATTGATGCGCTCGACGCTCACCGAGACGACCGCAAGCATGCCAGCGATCAGGCGAGGCACCGGGGACGGCCTGATAATATCCATGAACACGCAGTAGCGGCGGCCATCATATTCGTTGACCGAGCGATGCAGCAGCGTGTCGTCGAAAATGAACTGCGGATTGTCGTACCAGTAGTTCTTGACATTGCCGCATTCGACGAAAATCTCAGCTTTCACCGGGATCAGATTGTAGAGGATGCGCAGGCTGAGCCGCAGCGGCCCGAAATGCCAGGAGGTCGATTCGCGCTTGCTGAAGACGGAAACGGCGATCGTCTTGATGTATTTGAAATCCTTGTTGAATTCCTCGACGTTGTCTATCCTGTGCTTGCCGTACCACTGGTAGACATACATGCCGCGCCGGCCGGCGCCGAAATTGGCGTCGATATCGGCGATGATCTCATCCTTGCGCGCCTTGAAGACATCAAGGACCTCGTTGACCTCACGCTGATAGTCGGCGGGAAACTGCTCCAGCTTCCACACGCCCGGATTTCTGTAGCACAGAAGATCGACCAGTAGGTTGAAGGGTGAGAGCAACCAGGTGAAAAGCCCGTTGCCAAGGAAGTAGCCGCTGAACAGCGCCAGATCCTTCCTGTCGTTGCGCAGCACATCGATCAGACCACAGACGATGAAGATCGTCGTCAGGATCGGTATGAAATAGAAGCCAAGGGCAAGAATCGGGATGGCAATAGCGAATTTGCGAAGCGATTTGCGAAGGGTTTTTGTCATTTTTCCACGCGCGATGCGCGATCCTGTTGCGAATGAGGTGCCCAAATCATGGCAACGGCCACCGCCCGACCGTGCGCCTTGATAAGGTTTTTTGGGTCACCGCACAACGGCCATGGTATCCGGCCGGGCTGGCTGCCTGGTGGAGCCTGCCGGGCTGTCAATGCACCGCCGGCAAGCCAAGCTCGTCCCATTTGTCCCTGGCCACGGGATCGCCGACCAGGAACTCAAAGCCAATGACGCTTTCGCCGTCCTGTGCGAGCCGGCATTTGAACTTAAGACTGTACCAGTTTTTGCGGCTGCGAAAAGCCGCACCATCAGCGGCGATCGTCGTGCCGGTGATCTTTTCCTCGGCGGTTGCATAGGGCACCATCCGCTCCGGCTGGAAATCCGCATGCCATTGGCGGATCTGATCCATGGCCTCCAGATTGCAAAGCTGCACCATCCCCTTGTCGGATGCGAAGGTCTTGAGATCGGCGCGCGCGTGCCTGCTGCGCCGACCGGCCAGGGTCTTGGCCGACAGCATCCGCGTCGGGCGAATCATGGCAGGCGCGGCGGGCGGTTGAGTTTTGGGCGGGTTCGAAGCAGGCGGTGGCTCTGCCGCCCTCGCCTCCGGCACCGCCGCAGCGGCGGAGGCCGGCGGCGGTCTCGCCGATGCCTCGAACTGTTCAGGCGCCAGGATGTTGACCGACACCCGCTCTTCCTCCAGCCGGTTCGGCCGCTTCGGCAACGGCATCAATGCCAGTGTCGCGGCGAACAGTGTATGGAGGACGACCGAAGTTGAAATGCCCCAGGGCGAAGCCTCGTCCCGAAGCGTGACGACCACCGGGCGACGCAAATCGGCTATTCCCGCTCTTTGCGCAGCTTTGCCCAGTAGTCGAGCCGCTTTCTGATATCGCGCTCGAAACCACGCTCAGGCGGATCGTAAAAGGTCTGTCGACCCATCTTTTCGGGAAAATAGTCCTGGCCTGAAAAGGCGTCCGGCTCATCATGGTCGTAACGGTAGCCGGCGCCGTAGTCCTCCTCTTTCATCAGCTTGGTCGGTGCGTTGAGGATATGCTTGGGCGGCAGCAGTGAGCCATGTTCCTTCGCGGCCCGCGTGGCTGCCTTGAAGGCCGTATAGACGGCGTTGGATTTGGGCGCGGTGGCGAGATAAACGGTGGCCTCGGCGAAAGCGAGTTCGCCCTCCGGAGAACCGAGATAGTCATAGGCATCCTTGGCGGCATTGGCGATGACCAGTGCCTGCGGATCGGCAAGCCCGATGTCCTCCATCGCCATGCGTACCAGCCGGCGGCCGAGATAGAGCGGATCCTCGCCGGCATCGAACATGCGCGCGAGATAGTAGAGTGCGGCATCCGGATCCGAGCCGCGCACCGACTTGTGCAGCGCCGAGATCAGGTTGTAATGGCCATCCTGGCCCTTGTCGTAGATCGGCGCACGGCGCTGGACGATGCGCTGCAGCCCTTCGGGATCGAATATCTCGCCAGGCTTGGCGGCACGCCAGACTTCCTCGGCCAGCGTCAGCGATGCGCGCCCGTCGCTATCGCTCATGCGGATGAGCATCGCCCGCGCCTCGTCATCGAGCGGCAGCGCCCTGCCCTCTGTCTCCTCCGCCCGCGTCATCAGCTTGGCGATACTGTCTTCGCCGAGCGAATGGAAGACCATGACCCGCGCGCGCGATAACAAGGCCGCGTTGAGTTCGAAGGACGGGTTTTCGGTTGTGGCGCCGACCAGGACGACCGTCCCATCCTCCATGACGGGGAGAAAAGAATCCTGCTGGGCACGGTTGAAGCGGTGGATCTCGTCGACGAAAAGCAGGGTTTGGCGGCCGTTGGCGCGGCGCAACTTGGCCGCCTCGAACACTTTCTTCAGATCGGCGACGCCGGAAAAGACGGCCGATATCTGCTCGAAGGCAAGGCTGGTCTCGCCGGCGAGCAGCCTCGCCACCGTGGTCTTGCCGGTGCCGGGCGGCCCCCAGAAGATCATCGAGCCCAGCGAACCGGAGCCGATCAGCCGGGTCAGCGCGCCATCGGGGCCCGTCAAATGCTCCTGGCCGACGACCTCGCCAAGGTTCTTCGGACGCAACCTGTCGGCCAGCGGCCGCCCGGGCGGCACCTTATCCGGTTCGTCGACGCTGAACAGATCGGCCATGCACTTCCTCAGAGCAATCCCAGGAAAACCGTGAAGCGGTTTTCCGTCCGGAATTGCGTCAAAACAAGGAGATAGAGCAGATCGGCGTTTCGGCAAAACGCTGATCCGCTGTAAGTTTGAAGCGCGATCCCTTCAGGGGCTCGAACTCAGTAACGCAATACCTGGCGCAGTATCTGCCCACCGCGCTCGACGGTAAAGCGCCACCAGCGCGTATCCTGCTGCGCTACCTGCGCCAGCGTTGCGGCGGTGTCGATGCTGGTGCCGTTGACCTCGCGCACGACGTCGCCCGGCTGGAAGCCGAAATCGGCGGCCGGCGAATCACGGTTGATGTCGATCACGGTCACGCCCTTGAGATCGGTGCGCAGGCCGAGCTTCTGGGCAAGCCGCGGCGACAGTTCCGAGACCTTGGCGCCCGAGAACGGGCTGCGGCCATGCAGCGTCACTTCCGAGGCTTTTGCCCCCTCCGGCGCGCGCTCCAGCGCGATGTCCATCGCCGCCTGCTGGCCCTTGGTCAGGATCGCGAAATTTGCCTTGGTGCCGATCGACAGCGTCGCCATGCGATAGTCCAGCGCCTCGATGCTCTCGACCGGCTTGCCGTTGATCTGCAGCACGACATCGCCCGGCTTCAGCCCTGCCTTGCCGGCGGGACCCGTCGCGTCGACCGAGGAGACCAGCGCCCCGATTGGCTTTTCCATGCCGAGCGATTCGGCGATCTGCGGCGTCACCGCTTCGAATTCGGCGCCGATATAGGGCCGTTCGAAGAAATCGAGGCCGGCCTTGGCGGCATCGGCGAAAGCCCGCACCATATTGGCGGGAATGGCAAACCCGATACCGATCGAGCCGCCGCTGCGGCTGTAGATGGCGGTGTTGATGCCCACAAGTTGACCGCCCATATTGATCAGCGCACCGCCGGAATTGCCGGGATTGATGGCGGCATCGGTCTGGATGAAATAGCCAGAGTCCGAAACGCCGATATGGCTGCGAGCAAGGGCGGAAACGATACCGCTGGTGGTGGTCTGGCCGACGCCGAAGGGATTGCCGATGGCCAGCACCAGGTCGCCGACCTCGAGCGCGTCGGAATCGCCGATGGCGATGACCGGAAACGGCTTGTCGGACTCGATCTTGAGCACGGCCAGATCGAGCGTTTCGTCCTTGAGCATCACCTTGCTGGCGAATTCGCGGCCGGCGGCGGTCGCCACCTTGACCTCGTCGGCGTCCTTGATGACATGGAAGTTGGTGACGATGACACCGCTCGGATCGACCAGCACGCCCGAGCCCAGCGAAGACTGCGCACGCGGCTGGGCGCGGCCGAAAAACTCCTCGAAGAAGGGATCGCCTTCGAAAGGCGAGGTCACCTTGGCCGTCTGCGAGGCATAGACATTGACCACGGCCGGCGCCGTCTGCTTGACCAGCGGCGCGAAGGAAAGCTGGACCTCCTCGCGGCCGAACGGCACGCGCTTGTCCGGGCCGGAAGTGGCATTCTCGCCTTCGACGCCATGCAACAAGTCGGTCAGTACATCGGAGAGCCCCGGATCGGCTGGCTTGGCGGCGTCCTCGGCCAGCGCCTGCCGGACTGCCGGTGCGGCTGCGAACACCATGAAGGCGCAGAGCAGAACAAGGGACAGTTTTTTGGCGCGCATTGCGAATCCTCCAAGCGAGTTCGGGCGCATTGTCCCGACGAATGTGCAAAATGAAAGGCTAAGCCGCTGAAATCCGATTATTTTCGCGACAATCAATATTTTTGGGTACGCCTTGCGCGCCGAATATGAAAAAGGGGCCCGCGGGCCCCTTTAAATCAATCTGGAAAGACGAAACCTTATGCGGCTGCGGCTTCGTCCGTGCCTTCGGCTTCGATGCGGGCGCGGTCGCCGGCGCCCTTGGCCGAGGTGTCGCGGTCGACGAACTCGATGACCGCCATCGCGGCATTGTCGCCGTGACGGAAGCCGGCCTTCATGATGCGCAAATAGCCGCCGTTGCGCGTGGCGTAGCGCGGGGCGATGGTATCGAACAGGCGCTTGACGACGCCTTCATTGCCGATCTGCGCGATCACCTGGCGGCGGGCGTGCAGGTCGCCGCGCTTGCCGAGCGTCACCAGCTTCTCGACGATTGGACGCAGGTCCTTCGCCTTCGGCAAGGTGGTGACGATCTGCTCGTGCTCGAGCAGCGACACCGCCAGGTTGGCGAACATCGACTTGCGGTGGCTTATGCTGCGGGCGAAGCGGCGGCCTTTGAAACCGTGGCGCATGGCTCTCTTCCTTCTTCAGTTCAAGAGGCCACGGCCTCTGATGGTTTTCCGCACGACCGTCGGATCGAGCGGCTCACGCCGCCGATCCTTGGAGTTCATGCTCAATATTGGTCTTCGTAACGCTTTGCGAGGTCTTCGATGTTTTCCGGCGGCCAGTCCGGCACTTCCATACCGAGGTGCAGGCCCATCGCCGCCAGAACTTCCTTGATCTCGTTCAGCGACTTGCGGCCGAAGTTCGGGGTGCGCAGCATCTCGGCTTCGGTCTTCTGGATGAGATCGCCGATGTAGACGATGTTGTCGTTCTTCAGGCAGTTGGCCGAACGCACCGAAAGCTCGAGTTCGTCGACCTTCTTGAGCAGCGCCGGATTGAAGGCGAGCTCGGTGACGGCTTCCGCGGCGACTTCCTTCTGCGGCTCGTCGAAGTTGACGAACAGGCCAAGCTGGTCCTGCAGGATGCGGGCGGCGAAAGCCACCGCATCCTCGCCCGAGATCGAACCGTCGGTCTCGATGGTCATGGTCAGTTTGTCATAGTCGAGAACCTGGCCCTCGCGGGTGTTCTCGACCTTGTAGGAGACCTTCTTGACCGGTGAATACAAGCTATCGACCGGGATCAAGCCGATCGGCGCGTCTTCGGCGCGGTTGCGCTCCGCAGGCACATAGCCCTTGCCCGTGTCGACGGTGAATTCCATGCGGATTTCAGCGCCTTCGTCCAGCGTGCAGATGACGTGGTCGGGGTTGAGGATCTCGACGTCGCCAACCGTCTGGATGTCGCCGGCCAGAACCGCGCCCGGGCCCTGCTTGCGCACGACCATGCGCTTGGGGCCATCGCCTTCCATGCGGATGGCGATTTCCTTGATATTCAAGACGATGTCGGTCACGTCCTCGCGCACGCCGGCGATGGACGAGAATTCATGCAGAACACCGTCGATCTGCACGGCGGTGACAGCCGCACCGCGCAGCGAAGACAGGAGCACGCGGCGCAGCGCGTTGCCGAGCGTCAGGCCAAAGCCGCGTTCGAGCGGCTCAGCGACCAGCGTGGTCAGCGTCTTCTTCTTCGACGAGAACTCGATCTTGTTCGGCTTGATCAGTTCCTGCCAATTTTTCTGGATCATGATGCTTTCCTTCCGTTGACCCACCACCATCCAATCGTGGCGGGCGACCTGGAATACCGCGGAGGAGCGCCTTGGGCGCTCACGCGGCGTTCGATAAATTGCTTAGACGCGGCGCTTCTTGCGCGGGCGGCAGCCATTGTGCGGGATCGGCGTCACATCACGGATCGAGGTGATGGTGAAGCCAGCCGCCTGCAGGGCGCGCAGCGCCGATTCACGACCGGAGCCCGGTCCGCAGACCTCGACTTCGAGCATGCGCATGCCGTGTTCCTGGGCCTTCTTGGCAACGTCCTCGGCAGCCATCTGGGCGGCGAACGGGGTCGACTTGCGCGAACCCTTGAAGCCCTGGGCACCGGCCGACGACCAGGCGATCGAATTGCCCTGCGCGTCGGTAATGGTGATCATCGTGTTGTTGAAGGTCGAATTGACGTGGGCAACGCCCGACGAGATGTTCTTGCGTTCGCGGCGGCGAACACGTGCGGCTTCCTTGGCCATGGTAGTCCTTTCAGTTGATCTCTACACCGCCGTAATGCCAGCGGCTCCACCTGGAAAAGTGAATAGTGAATTGGTGAGTAGTGACGAGGTGCAGGCGTTAACGCCGGTTCTCACTACTCACTAACAGCTACTCACCCCCAATTACTTCTTCTTGCCGGCGATCGACTTGGCCGGGCCCTTGCGGGTACGTGCATTGGTGTGCGTGCGCTGACCGCGAACCGGCAGCGAGCGGCGGTGACGCAGGCCGCGGTAGCAGCCGAGATCCATCAGACGCTTGATGTTCATCGACACTTCGCGGCGCAGGTCGCCTTCGACCTGGTAATCGCGGTCGATGGTCTCGCGGATCTGCAGCACTTCCGCGTCGGTCAGCTGGTTGACGCGGCGCTCGGCCGGGATGCCGACTTTGTCGACGATCTCCTGGGCGAACTTCTTGCCAATGCCGTGAATGTACTGAAGCGCGATGACGACGCGCTTGTTGGTCGGAATGTTGACGCCGGCTATACGAGCCATGTTCTTCTCTTCTCCATATGGGCCGGCCAACCCTCAAAAAGGCAGATCCGGCGCTATCCACATTGCCCCGCGTCCGGTGGAGGCCGGCCCTTGCGGGAGTTTCCAGTTCAAAGCGACTGCCTTGCCCTTGCGGGCAAGCAAAGTGCGCACCTGATAGGAAGACGGGCCGCCATACCGCAGCGAGCCGCCTCCGTCAAGCTTAATCTTTAAATTCCCTTACCGCGCCTTCGCCGCCGCCACGACCACGGCTTCGATCTCCGCGGTCACCGCGTCGATACTGGCCATGCCGTCCACGGTCTTGAGCTTGCCCTTGGCGTAATAGTAGCCCGTCAGCGGAGCGGTTTTCTTATAGTACTCCCGCAGGCGCTCTTCGAACACAGCGGGATTGTCGTCCTTGCGCACCGGCTGGCCAGCCGCCTTGGCATCATCGGCGCGCTTGACGATCCGACCGACCAGGGCCCTGTCGTCGACGACAAGTTCGATGACCGTATCGAGACCAATGCCGCGCTCCGAGAGCATCGATTCGACCGCATCGGCCTGCACCAGCGTACGCGGATAACCATCGAGGATGAAACCCCTGGCGCAGTCGGCCTGATCAATACGCTCAGCGACAATGGCGTTGACGATGGTGTCCGAGACCAGCTCGCCGGCATCCATCACCGCCTTGGCGCGCTTGCCGACCTCGGTACCCGCCTGGACGGCGGCACGCAGCATGTCACCCGTCGAGAGCTGGGGTATGCCGTGTTTTTCTACCAGTCTTTGTGCTTGTGTCCCCTTGCCCGCCCCCGGCGGCCCAAGCAAAATCAACCTCATCTGGCTTTCTTCCCCCCGCGCAGCTTCGACTTCTTGATCAGCCCTTCATACTGGTGAGCGATCAGGTGACCCTGAATCTGCGCAACCGTATCGAGCGTGACACTGACCACGATCAGAAGCGATGTGCCACCAAGGTAGAATGGTACGCCAGTCGCCGAGATCAGGAACTCCGGCAGCAGGCACACCAGCACCAGGTAGATGGCGCCGACGACGGTGATGCGGGTGAGAACGTAATCGATGTAGTCGGCGGTGCGCTCGCCCGGGCGGTAGCCCGGGATGAAGCCCGAATGCTTCTTGAGCTGGTCGGCGGTGTCCTTCGGATTGAAGACAATCGCGGTATAGAAGAAGGCGAAGAACACGATCATCGCCGCGTAGAAAGCCATGTAGAGCGGCTGGCCGTGGCCGAGCGAGGCCAGGATGGTGCTCGCCCAGGCCGGCATGTTGGTCGTCTGCGAGAAGCCGGCGACGGTGGCCGGCAGCAGGAGCAGCGACGACGCGAAGATCGGCGGGATGACGCCCGACGTGTTGAGCTTGAGCGGCAGGTGCGAGGTATCGCCCTGGAACATGCGGTTGCCGACCTGGCGCTTCGGATACTGGATCAGCAGGCGGCGCTGCGCGCGCTCGAAGAAGACGATGAGCGCGATGACGACAATGGCCAGCACGATGATCGCCAGGATCAGGCCGGTCGACAGCGCGCCGGTGCGGCCAAGTTCCAGCGTGCCGGAAATGGCACGCGGCAGGCCGGCGACGATGCCGGAGAAGATGATCAGTGAAATGCCGTTGCCGATGCCGCGCGCGGTGATCTGTTCGCCAAGCCACATCAGGAACATGGTGCCGCCGACCAGCGTGACGACGGTCGAGAGACGGAAGAACATGCCGGGATCATTGACGATGCCGTTACCGTTCTCCAGCCCGACCGAAATGCCGTAGGCCTGCACCAGCGCCAGGAGCACGGTGCCGTAGCGCGTGTATTGGTTGATGACCTTGCGGCCCTGCTCGCCTTCCTTCTTAAGCCCTTCGAGCGAGGGAATGACCGAGGTCATCAGCTGCATGATGATGGAGGCGGAGATATAGGGCATGATGCCGAGCGCGAAGATCGCCATGCGCTGCACGGCACCGCCGGCGAACATGTTGAACATGCCGAGCACGCCCTTGCTCTGCGAGGAGAAAGCCTGGGCGAAGGCGTCGGGATTGATGCCGGGAAGCGGGATATAGGTGCCGAGGCGATAGACGAGCAACGCGCCGATGGTGAACCAGATGCGCTTCTTCAGGTCCTCCGCCTTGGCGAAGGCCGAGAAATTCAGATTCGAGGCTAGTTGTTCAGCAGCCGAAGCCATGCCTGATTCTCCGCTTGGTAACGCTTGATGGCCCGTGGGGTCAGGCGGTGCGTTTCACCGAAGCTCACGAGATAAGCTCCGGGCTGTAAACATGCAAGCGGCCGCGTTGACGCGGCCGCTAAATTGAGCAGATCAAAGCTCGATCGAAAGCAAAAAGCGAATGCCACACTTGCCGACCGCGCTTCAAATTGCCGTTACTCGGCAGCTGCCTTTTCCGGCAGCTTGACCGAACCACCGGCCTTTTCGATCTTCTCGATCGCGGCCTTGGAGGCGCCGGCGACGTCGAAGGCAAGCTTGGCCTTGAGTTCGCCGTCGGACAGCACGCGCACGCCATCCTTGACGCGACGGATGACGCCGGCGGCGACAAGCGTTTCGGCCGTCACGGTTGCCTTGACGTCAAGCTTCTTGGCATCGACGGCTTCCTGGATGCGGGCCAGCGAGACGACAACGAAGCTCTTGGCGAAGATGTTGTTGAAGCCACGCTTCGGCAGGCGCCGGTAGAGCGGCATCTGGCCACCCTCGAAGCCGTTGACGGCAACGCCGGAGCGCGCCTTCTGCCCCTTGACGCCGCGACCGGCGGTCTTGCCGGAACCTGAGCCGATGCCACGGCCGAGACGCTTCTTGGAGTGCGTCGCGCCGTCCTTGTCACGCAGATCGTTGAGTTTCATCTTGCTTCTCCTGCGCTTTGGCTCAGCCCTCGTCCACGACGCGGACGAGATGCTGGACGGCAGCGATCATGCCGCGCACGGAGGGCGTATCCTCCAGCGTGCGCTGCTTGTGCATCTTGTTGAGGCCGAGGCCGACCAGCGTCGCGCGCTGTTCCTTCGGACGGCGGATCGGCGAGCCGATCTGCTCAACGGTGATGGTCTTGGTTGCTTTCTTGGCCATGGTCAAAATCCCTGGTCAGGTCGACTATTCTTCAGCCGCAACGGCGGTGCCGCGGCGGGCCTGAAGGGTCGAATACTTGATGCCGCGCGCCGCAGCCACATCCTTGGGATGCATCTGGCTCTTCAGCGCGTCGAAGGTGGCGCGAACCATGTTGTAGGGGTTCGACGAACCCATCGACTTGGCGACCACGTCATGCATGCCGAGCGTCTCGAAGACGGCGCGCATCGGGCCGCCGGCGATGATGCCGGTACCCTGCTTGGCGGCGCGCAGCAGCACGCGCCCCGCACCCCAGCGTCCTTCGACGTCGTGATGCAGCGTGCGGCCCGAGCGCAGCGGCACGAAGATCATGTCGCGCTTGGCCGATTCGGTTGCCTTGCGAATGGCTTCCGGCACTTCGCGCGCCTTGCCGTGACCAAAGCCGACACGGCCCTTCTGGTCGCCGACGACGACGAGTGCGGCGAAGCCGAAGCGGCGGCCACCCTTGACGACCTTGGCGACGCGATTGATGTGGACGAGCTTGTCCACCATGCCGTCATCGCGCTCTTCACGCTCGCGGCCGCGGCCGCCTTCCCTACGTTCCTGTGCCATATCCTGTTCCTTGTTCTTTTCCGGAAGCACGGGTTGCTGATTGCTGATGCCGCTTTTGGGTCATCAGCGGTGAACTTCTCCTTTGCATGATCTTGTCCGAAAAGTCTGCAACTTTTCGGGATCATGCATTAGAAGCTGAGACCGCCTTCGCGGGCAGCCTCGGCCAGCGCCTTGACGCGGCCGTGATAGATGTACGGGCCACGGTCGAAGACGACTTCCTTGACGCCGGCCTTGGCGGCGCGCTCGGCGATCAGCTTGCCGATCGCGGCGGCGGCGGCGGTGTCGGCGCCGGTCTTGAGCGAACCCTTGAGGTCCTTCTCGAGCGTCGAGGCGGCAGCGATAGTGTGCCCCTTGGCGTCGTCGATCACCTGGACGTAGATGTTCTTCGATGTGCGGTGCACAGAAAGGCGCGGACGCTCGCCGGCGACTTTCTTGATCTGGCGGCGGACGCGTTGCGCACGGCGCTGGATGGCTTCCTTGGTACCCATGATGTCTTCCTTGCCTTCAAAAAACGGGGGCCGCCATATGCGGCAGGCGAAGCGCCTCCCGCGACCGCTCCCCGCGGCGTTACCACTTCCGTGGCCTGGCCCTGTCCGAAAAGTCTGCAACTTTTCAGGGCCAAGCAGACTACTTCTTCTTGCCTTCCTTGCGGACGATCTTCTCGCCGGCGTAACGGACACCCTTGCCCTTGTAAGGCTCGGGACCGCGGTATTCGCGGATTTCCGCGGCAACCTGGCCGACCTGCTGCTTGTCGATGCCGGCCACGGTGATTTCGGTCGGCTTGGGCACGGTGATCGTGATGCCGGCCGGCGTCTCGTAGACGACATCATGGCTGAAGCCAAGAGCCAGCTGCAGGTTCTTACCCTGCAAGGCAGCGCGATAGCCGACGCCGGTGATCTCGAGCTTCTTCTCGAAGCCGTCCTTGACACCCTGCAGGATGTTGACGATCTGCGTGCGCGACATGCCCCACTTGGAGCGAGCTGTCTTGGTCTGGTCGCGCGGCTGGACAGCGATCTCGCTGCCTTCCATCTTGACCAGCACTTCGTCGTTCACCACGAACTTCAGCTCGCCCTTGGGGCCCTTCGCCGTCACGGTCTGGCCGTTGACGGTCGCGGTCACGCCCTGCGGCAGCGAAACGGGTTTCTTTCCAATACGAGACATTTTGTTGTCCTCGTCACTTCTCTTGTTTCAGGTCTCTGTCTTCGGAACGATCCGAAGACCGGATTCCAATTTGCGGTGAGCTGCCAGATCAGAAGATCTGGCAGAGGATCTCGCCGCCGACGTTCTGCTCGCGTGCTTCGTGGTCGGCCATCACGCCCTTCGGCGTCGAAAGGATGGCGATGCCGAGGCCGTTGGCGACGTGCGGGATCGACTTGGCCGAAACGTAAACGCGGCGGCCGGGCTTCGAAACGCGGGCGATTTCGCGCACGACCGGAGCACCGTCGAAATACTTCAGCTCGATTTCGATCTCGGACTTGCCGTTGTCGAAGTCGGTCTGGCTGTAATCGCGGATATAGCCTTCAGCCTTCAGCACGTCGAGGACGCGGGTGCGCAGACGCGAGGCCGGCGTCGAGACACTCGACTTCTTGCGGCCATAGGCGTTGCGGATGCGGGTCAGCATATCGCCGAGAGGATCGCTCAATGACATGTTATGTCCTCCTTACCAGCTCGACTTGACCAGGCCCGGGATCTGGCCGTTATTGCCGAGGTCCCGAAGCGCGATGCGCGATACTTTGAGCTTGCGATAGTAGGCACGCGGACGGCCGGTGACTTCGCAGCGGTTGCGGATGCGGATCTTGGCCGAGTTGCGCGGCAGGGCAGCAAGCTTCAGCTGAGCGCGGAAGCGCTCTTCCATCGGCTTGGACTGATCCATGATGATCGCCTTCAGCGCGGCGCGCTTGGGACCGTACTGGTCGGCAAGCTTGCGGCGCCTGTTGTTCTTCTCGACTGAGCTGGTCTTTGCCATTTCAGATTTTTCCTTTTCTCGCTGCCGTTACTGGCGGAAGGGGAAGTTGAAAGCCTTGAGCAAAGCCCTGGCTTCGTCGTCCGTCTTCGCAGTCGTACAAACGATGACGTCCATGCCCCAGATCTGATCAACCTTGTCGTAGTTGATCTCCGGGAACACGATGTGTTCCTTGATGCCCATGGCGTAGTTGCCACGGCCATCGAAGCTCTTCGGATTCAATCCGCGGAAGTCGCGGACGCGCGGCAGCGCAATGTTCACGAGGCGATCGAGGAACTCGTACATGCGTTCCTTGCGCAGCGTGACCTTGGCGCCGATCGGCATCTTCTCGCGAACCTTGAAGCCCGCGATCGAATTGCGGGCGCGGGTCACGACGGCCTTCTGGCCGGCGATCATCGCCAGGTCCTCGGCCGCGACCGAAGGCTTCTTCGAATCGGCGGTCGCTTCGCCCACACCCATGTTCAGCACGATCTTGTCGATGCGCGGAACCTGCATCTCGTTGTCGTAGCCGAATTGCTCCTGCAGCGCCTTGCGGATGGTCTCGTTGTAGACCTGCTTGAGGCGCGGCGTGTTGTTGGCAGTCGCCTGCTTGGTTTGAGCCTTAGCCATTGATGACTTCTCCCGAGCGCTTGGCGACGCGCACCTTCTTGCCGTCCTTCTGGAAGATGAAACCGACGCGGGTCGGCTTGCCATCCTTGGGGTCGGCCAGCGCGATGTTCGACAGCTGGATCGGCGCTTCCTTGGTGATGATCCCGCCCTCTTGGGACTGGGACTGCTTCTGGTGACGACGGATCATGTTGACGCCGCGCACCAATGCGGTGTCATCCTTCGGCTGAACCGAGAGGACTTCGCCCGAACGGCCCTTGTCCTTGCCGGCCAGCACGACGACCTTGTCGCCTTTTCTAATCTTTTGCATTGGTCCGGCTCCTTACAGCACTTCAGGCGCGAGCGAGATGATCTTCATGTGGTTCTTGGCGCGGAGTTCGCGCGGAACCGGTCCGAAGATACGCGTGCCGATCGGCTCTTTCTTGTTGTCGACGAGAACGGCCGCGTTCTTGTCGAAACGGATCACGCTGCCGTCCGGGCGGCGGATGTCCTTGGCCGTGCGAACCACGACCGCCTTCATCACATCGCCTTTCTTAACGCGGCCGCGCGGAATGGCTTCCTTGATCGACACCACGATGATGTCGCCCACGGAAGCGTATTTCCGCTTCGAGCCGCCCAGCACCTTGATGCACATGACACGACGCGCGCCGGAATTATCCGCCACGTCGAGGTTTGTTTGCATCTGAATCATGACTGGCCGCCTTCTTCTTTTCTAACGGGACGGGCTCGAAGCCCCTCCCCGGTCTGTCCAAAATTCGTTGTTTACGCCCGGAGGTCAGGCTTGGTCCGAGGACACGACGATCCAGCGCTTGTCCTTGGAAATCGGCTTCGATTCCTGGATGAACACCTGATCGCCGACCTTGTGGGCGTTGTTCTCGTCGTGCGCCTTGTACTTCTTGGTCATGCGCACGGTCTTCTTCATCACGGGATGCGTGAAGCGCCGTTCGACCTTGACGACAACCGTCTTCTCGTTCTTGTCGCTGACGACGGTGCCCTGCAGAATGCGCTTTGGCATGGTTTTCGTCCTTAAGCCTTCTTGGCCGCGGACTTTTCCGCAGCGATGGTCTTGATACGCGCAATGTCCTTGCGAACCTGCCTCACGCGCGCGGTCTTCTCGAGCTGGCCGGTGGCCTTCTGGAAGCGCAGGTTGAACTGCTCCTTCTTCAGGCTGGCCAGGTCGTCGGTCAGCTGGTCCTGGGTCTTGGTCCGGATGTCTTCGGCTTTCATGATCAGCCCGTCCTTATTCTGCGATGCGCTGTACGAAGCGCGTCCTGACCGAGAGCTTGGCCGCGCCGAGACGCAGCGCCTCACGGGCGGTTTCTTCATTGACGCCATCGATCTCGAACATGATGCGGCCCGGCTTGACGCGCGCCGCCCAGTAGTCGACCGCGCCCTTGCCCTTGCCCATGCGGACTTCGGTCGGCTTCGACGTGACCGGGACATCCGGGAAAATACGGATCCACACGCGGCCGGCGCGCTTCATTTCGCGAGTGATCGCGCGGCGGGCCGCCTCGATCTCACGCGCGGTGACACGGTTCGGCTCAAGC
Source organism: Mesorhizobium sp. B2-3-13 (assembly GCF_006442195.1). Taxonomy (NCBI): domain Bacteria; kingdom Pseudomonadati; phylum Pseudomonadota; class Alphaproteobacteria; order Hyphomicrobiales; family Phyllobacteriaceae; genus Mesorhizobium; species Mesorhizobium sp. B2-3-13. The sequence goes on along the minus strand of NZ_VFVQ01000007.1, from coordinate 25,031 downwards.
GCCTTCAGCCCGAAACCACCGAAATCCAGGTTGGTGCCGCCCTTTGCGGTACCATGGATACGGCCCTTGAACTGCTTGCGGAACTTTGTGCGCTTTGGCTGCAGCATCGTTCTAACTCCAAATTCCTAAATGTCTCAGGCGTTTTCGCGACGACGACCGCGTTCGCGATCACCACCACCGCCATGCGCAGCATCACCCTCGGTCGCACGACGCTCCGAAGCCATCGGATCGTGCTCGAGGATTTCGCCCTTAAATACCCAGACCTTGACGCCGCAAATGCCGTAGGCCGTATTCGCCTCGGCCGTGCCGTAGTCGACATCGGCGCGCAGCGTATGCAGCGGCACGCGACCTTCACGGTACCATTCCATGCGCGCGATCTCGGCGCCGCCAAGGCGGCCGGCGCAGTTGATGCGGATGCCTTCGGCACCGAGGCGCATGGCCGACTGCACGGCACGCTTCATGGCGCGGCGGAACGCGATGCGACGCTCGAGTTGCTGGGCGATCGACTGGGCGACCAGGGTCGCGTCGATTTCCGGCTTGCGCACTTCGACGATGTTGAGGTGCGTCTCGGACTTCGTCATCTCCATCAGCTTCTTGCGAAGCTTCTCGATGTCGGCGCCCTTCTTGCCGATGATCAGACCCGGGCGCGCGGCATGGATGGTGACGCGGCACTTCTTGTGCGGACGCTCGATCACGACCTTCGAGATCGCGGCCTGCTTGAGCTCCTTCTCAAGATACTTGCGGATCTTAATGTCCTCATGCAGCAGCTTGCCGTACTCGCCGGTGTTCGCGAACCAGCGCGAATCCCAGGTGCGGTTGATGCCGAGGCGAAGACCGATCGGATTGACTTTCTGGCCCATTATGCGGCCTCCCCTTTTTCTTCGACTTCACGAACGACGATCGTGAGGTGCGAGAACGGCTTCTCGATACGGCTGGCGCGACCACGGCCACGAGCGTGGAACCGCTTCATGACGATTGACTTGCCGACATAGGCTTCCGCCACGATCAGAGCATCGACGTCGAGGTCGTGGTTGTTTTCCGCGTTGGCGATTGCCGATTCCAGCGTCTTCTTGACCGTGCCGGAAATCCGCTTGGCCGAGAATTCGAGATCGGAAAGCGCTGTCGCGACCTTCTTGCCGCGGATCAGCGCGGCAACCAGGTTCAGCTTCTGCGGGCTGATACGGATCGTGCGCAACACGGCGCGCGCTTCGTTGTCAGCAAGCCTGCGCGGAGCTTTGGCCTTGCCCATGATTATTTCCTCTTCGCCTTCTTATCCGCGCCGTGACCGTAATAGGTCCGCGTCGGAGCGAATTCACCGAACTTGTGACCGACCATGTCCTCGTTCACCGAGACGGGAACATGCTTCTGGCCGTTGTAGACACCGAAGGTGAAGCCGACGAACTGCGGCAGGATGGTGGAGCGACGGCTCCACATCTTGATCACCTCATTGCGACCACCTTCACGAACCTTGTCCACCTTCTTGAGAAGGTAGCCGTCGATGAAGGGGCCTTTCCAAATAGAACGAGTCACTTGGCGTTACCTCTTCTTAGCTCTTGCGCTGATGGCGCGAGCGCAGGATGAACTTGTCGGTCGCCTTGTTGGACCGCGTCTTCTTGCCTTTGGTCGGCTTGCCCCACGGGCTGACCGGATGGCGGCCACCGGAGGTGCGGCCTTCGCCGCCGCCGTGCGGATGGTCGACCGGGTTCATGGTCACGCCGCGATTGTGCGGACGCTTGCCACGCCAAACCGTGCGGCCGGCCTTGCCATCGTTGATGTTGCCGTGGTCCGGATTGGACACGGCACCGACGGTGGCCATGCAGGAGCCGTGAACGACACGCTGTTCGCCCGAGTTGAGGCGCAGGATCGCCATACCCTGGTCGCGGCCGACCAGCTGGCCGTAACCACCTGCCGAACGGGCGACCTGGGCGCCCTTGCCGGGCTTCAGCTCGATGTTGTGGACGATGGTGCCGACCGGCATCGAGGCCAGCGGCATCGCATTGCCCGGCTTCACGTCGACCGCTTCGCCTGCCACGATCTTGTCGCCGGGAGCCAGACGCTGCGGAGCGATGATGTAGGACAGCTCACCATCATCATACTTGATCAGCGCGATGAAGGCGGTGCGGTTCGGATCATATTCGATGCGCTCGACCGTGCCGACAACGTCGAACTTGCGACGCTTGAAGTCGATAATGCGATACGAACGCTTGTGACCGCCGCCGATGAAGCGGGCGGTGATGCGGCCGTGATTGTTGCGACCGCCCGATTTGGTCAGGCCTTCGGTCAGGCCCTTGATGGGCTTGCCCTTGTAGAGGCCCGAGCGGTCGACGATGACCAGCTGGCGGGTGCTCGGCGTTATCGGGTTGAATTTCTTAAGTGCCATTGTCCTGTCCTCGCGGCCTTGCTCAGAGACCCGTCGCGACGTCGATCGACTGGCCGTCGGCCAGCGTCACGATCGCCTTCTTGACGTCGCTCTGGCGGCCGATCGTGCCGCGGAAGCGCTTGATCTTGCCCTTGCGGACAAGCGTGTTCACGGCCATCACCTTGACGCCGAACAGCGCTTCGACGGCGGCCTTGATTTCCGGCTTCGACGCCTTCTTGGCGACGTTGAAGACGACCTGGTTCTGCTCGGAGGCCATGGTCGACTTTTCGGTGATCGCCGGCGAGACGATCACGTCGTAGTGACGAAGGTCGGTCATTTAAAGCGCTCCTCGAGAGCCTCGACGGCGGCCTTCGAAAGGACCAGCGTGCCGCGGCGCAGAATGTCGTAGACGTTGATGCCCTGGATGGGCAGCACGTCGATGTTAGGGATGTTGGTGGCTGCCAGCTTGAAGTTCTTGTCAAGCTCGGCACCGCCAATCACCAGGGCGTTGGTCAGGCCCAGCGTCGCGAAATTCGCGATCAGCGCCTTCGTCTTGGCCTCGGTCAGCTTCAGCTCGTCGATGATGATGATCGACGCGCTCTTGGCCTTGGCCGAGAGAGCATGCTTGAGGCCAAGCGCACGAACCTTCTTGGGCAGTTCATGCTCGTGGCTGCGAACGACCGGGCCGTGGGCCTTGCCGCCGCCGCGGAACTGCGGAGCGCGTGCCGAGTGGTGACGGGCGCGGCCCGTACCCTTCTGCTTGTACATCTTGGCGCCGGTGCGCGCGATTTCGGCGCGGCCCTTTGCCTTGTGCGTGCCCTGCTGCTTCTTGGCAAGCTGCCAGCGCACGACGCGCTGGAGGATGTCTTCGCGCGGATCAAGGCCGAAAATTCCATCGGAAAGTTCCAGCTTGCCGGCGTCTTTACCGCCGAGCGTTGTGATCTTGAGATCCATTATTCCGCTCCCTCTGTGGCCGGAGCCTCGTTCTTCGCAGCCGCCGCAACAGCGCGGATCGCGGCGGGCTTCGGCGCATTGGCCGGCAGCGCCACCTTGGCCGCGTCGCGGACCAGGATCCAGGCGCCCTTCGATCCGGGAACCGCACCGCGGATCAGGATCAGGCCGCGGTCGGCGTCGGTCGAGACGATCTCGACATTCTGCGTGGTGACGCGGGTGTCGCCCATGTGGCCAGCCATATGCTTGCCCTTGAACACCTTGCCAGGGTCCTGACGCTGGCCAGTCGAACCGTGAGTACGGTGCGAGACCGAGTTACCGTGCGTGGCACGGCCACCACCCATGTGGTGGCGCTTGATGACGCCCTGGAAACCCTTGCCGATCGTCGTGCCCGTCACATCGACCTTCTGGCCGGCGACAAAGTGCTCGACGGTGATCTCGGCGCCAACATCGATCATGTTGTCGGCGGAGACGCGGAACTCGGCAACCTTCGCCTTCGGCTCGACGGAAGCGGTCGCGAAATGGCCGCGCATCGCCTTCGACGTGTTCTTCACCTTGGCGAGGCCAACGCCGAGCTGAACGGCGGTGTAGCCATTCTTCTCCTGCGTGCGCTGTGCCACGACCTGGCAGTTCTCCATCTGGAGAACGGTGACGGGAACATGTTCCCCGGCATCATTATAGATGCGGGTCATTCCCACCTTCTTTGCAATCACACCTGAACGCATCGGTTCAATTCCTTTAGAGTTCCGGGCCAGGGACACCGCCCCCTACCGCGCTCTCATTCCCTTAGAGCTTGATCTCGACGTCGACGCCGGCGGCCAGATCGAGCTTCATCAAAGCATCGACGGTCTGCGGGGTCGGATCGACGATGTCGAGCAGACGCTTGTGCGTGCGCATCTCGAACTGCTCGCGGCTCTTCTTGTCGACGTGAGGCGACCGGTTGACCGTGAACTTTTCGATCCGCGTCGGCAGCGGAATGGGCCCGCGGACGTTTGCACCGGTGCGCTTGGCCGTCGACACGATTTCCTTCGTCGAGGCGTCGAGCACGCGGTGGTCAAACGCCTTCAGGCGGATGCGGATATTCTGTCCGTTCATGCGTCACTTCCTTGTTCTGGCGCGGCGCGGGCAACTGCGGCGCCCGCGACAGATCGGTTTAAGTCCAAATTACTCTTTGATGGTGACGACGATGCCGGCACCGACGGTGCGGCCGCCTTCACGGATGGCGAAGCGCAGCTTCTCTTCCATGGCGATCGGCACGATCAGCTCGACATCGACCGTGATGTTGTCGCCGGGCATCACCATCTCGGTGCCTTCCGGCAGCGACACGATGCCGGTCACGTCGGTCGTGCGGAAGTAGAACTGCGGACGGTAGTTGGTGAAGAACGGCGTGTGACGGCCACCTTCGTCCTTGGTCAGGATGTAGGCTTCGGCCACGAACTTCTTGTGCGGCTTCACCGTGCCGGGCTTCGCCAGAACCTGGCCGCGCTCGACACCTTCACGGTCGACGCCGCGCAGCAGCGCGCCGATGTTGTCGCCGGCCTGGCCCTGATCGAGCAGCTTGCGGAACATTTCTACGCCCGTGCAGGTCGTCTTGGTCGTCGGACGGATGCCGATGATTTCCAGCTCCTCGCCGACCTTGACCACGCCGCGCTCGACGCGGCCGGTCACGACCGTGCCACGGCCCGAGATCGAGAACACGTCCTCGATCGGCATCAGGAACGGCTTGTCGAGCGGACGAACCGGCGTCGGGATGTAGGCGTCGACCTGAGCCATCAGCTCGCGGATCGCGTCCTCGCCGATCGTCTTGTTCGAATCCTCAAGCGCTGCCAGCGCCGAACCCTTGACGATCGGAATGTCGTCGCCGGGGAATTCGTTCTTCGACAAAAGTTCGCGAACCTCGAGCTCGACCAGTTCGAGCAGCTCGGCGTCGTCGACCTGGTCGACCTTGTTCAGGAACACCACGATCGACGGCACGCCGACCTGACGGGCAAGCAGGATGTGCTCGCGGGTCTGCGGCATCGGGCCATCGGCGGCCGACACGACCAGGATCGCGCCGTCCATCTGCGCGGCACCGGTGATCATGTTCTTCACATAGTCGGCGTGGCCGGGGCAGTCGACATGCGCGTAGTGGCGGTTGGCCGTCTCGTATTCGACGTGAGCCGTCGAGATCGTGATGCCGCGCGCCTTCTCTTCCGGCGCCGCGTCGATCTGGTCATAGCGCTTGTATTCGCCAAAATACTTGGTGATCGCAGCCGTCAGCGACGTCTTGCCATGGTCGACGTGACCAATCGTGCCGATGTTCACATGAGGCTTAGTGCGCTCGAATTTACCTTTTGCCATGTGATGTCTCCATTTCCTGCTCGCCCATGCGGGCTTTGAATTGCGTTACCGCGGCAGCTCTTTCGAGTTACGCGTATTTCTTCTGGACTTCCTGAGCGACCGCGGTCGGGACCGGCTCATAGTGATCGAACTGCATCGTGTAAGCCGCGCGGCCCTGGCTCATCGAGCGCAGGTTGTCGACGTACTTGAACATGTTGGCGAGCGGCACCATCGCGTTGATGACGACGGCCACGCCGCGCGCTTCCTGGCCCTGGATCTGGCCGCGACGGCCGTTCAAGTCACCGATGACGCTGCCGACGTAATCTTCCGGCGTCACCACCTCGACCTTCATGATCGGCTCGAGCAACTGCACGCCAAGCTTGGGAGCAGCTTCACGAAAGCAAGCACGGGACGCGATTTCGAAGGCAAGAACCGAGGAGTCGACATCGTGGTAGGCGCCGTCGATGAGCGTTGCCCTGACGCCGATCATCGGGAAGCCGGCGAACGGACCAGCGCCCATGACGCTCTGGATGCCCTTTTCAACGCCCGGAATGTATTCCTTCGGCACCGCGCCGCCGACGATCTTGGACTCGAATACGAAGTCCTCGCTCTCGGAATTCGGCTCGAACACAACCTTGACGCGCGCGAACTGGCCGGTACCGCCGGTCTGCTTCTTGTGCGTGTAGTCCTGCTCGTGCTTGCGGGTGATCGTCTCGCGATAAGCCACCTGCGGCGCGCCGACATTGGCTTCGACCTTGAACTCGCGACGCATGCGGTCGACGATGATGTCGAGGTGCAGTTCGCCCATTCCGGAGATGATGGTCTGGCCGCTTTCCTCGTCCGTCTTGACGCGGAAGGACGGGTCCTCGGCAGCCAGGCGATGAAGGGCGAGCCCCATCTTTTCCTGGTCGTTCTTGGTCTTCGGCTCGATGGCGATCTGGATAACCGGATCGGGGAATTCCATGCGCTCGAGGATCACCGGGTGCAACGGATCGCACAGCGTGTCGCCGGTGGTGGTGTCCTTGAGGCCGGCCAGGGCGACGATGTCGCCGGCGAAAGCCTCTTCGACGTCGGCGCGCGAATTCGCATGCATCTGCAGCATGCGGCCGATGCGCTCCTTCTTGCCCTTCACGGTGTTGTCGACAGAGACGCCCTTGGTGAGCTTGCCCGAATAGATGCGGGCAAAGGTCAGCGAACCGACGAACGGGTCGTTCATGATCTTGAAGGCGAGCATCGACAGCGGCTCGTTGTCGTCCGCATGACGCTCGATCTCGGCGTCGGTCTTGGCATCGACACCCTTGATGGCCGGAACGTCGGCCGGCGACGGCAGGTATTCGACAACGGCGTCGAGCAGCGGCTGCACACCCTTGTTCTTGAAGGCCGAGCCGCAGAACATCGGGTAGAACTTGACCGCGATCGTGCCCTTGCGGATCAGCGAACGGATCTCGTCATTCGACGGCATCTTGCCTTCGAGGTAGTTCTCGAGCGCCGTCTCGTCCATTTCGACGGCGGCTTCGATCATCTTCTCGCGATATTCCTCGGCACGCGCCTTGAGGTCGGCCGGGATCTCGACGACGTCCCAGGCAGCACCTAGGGTTTCATCGCGCCAGACAAGCGCGTTCATCTCGACGAGGTCGACGACGCCCTTGAATTCGGTCTCGGCGCCGATCGGCAGCTGCATGACGACAGCCTGCGCACCGAGGCGCGAGCCGATCATCTCGACCGAGCGGTAGAAGTCCGCGCCGATCTTGTCCATCTTGTTGCAGAAGATCATGCGCGGCACGCGGTACTTATCGGCCTGACGCCAGACGGTTTCCGTCTGCGGCTCGACACCGGCGTTGGCATCGAGCAACGCAATGGCGCCGTCGAGCACACGCAGCGAACGCTCGACCTCGATGGTGAAGTCGACGTGTCCAGGGGTGTCGATGATGTTGAAGCGGTGCATCTTGCCGTCACGAGCCTTCCAGAAGGTCGTGGTCGCAGCGGACGTGATGGTGATGCCGCGCTCCTGCTCCTGCTCCATCCAGTCCATGGTGGCAGCGCCGTCGTGCACTTCGCCGATCTTGTGCGACTTGCCCGTGTAATAGAGGACGCGCTCGGTAGTCGTCGTCTTGCCGGCGTCAATATGCGCCATGATACCGAAATTGCGGTAGTCTTCGATTTTGTATTCGCGGGCCATCGTAGCTGCCTCTCAGTCCTGTTCGCGCTTTACCAGCGGTAGTGTGCGAAAGCGCGGTTGGCTTCAGCCATCTTGTGGGTGTCTTCACGCTTCTTCACGGCAGTGCCGCGGTTGTTGGCCGCGTCCATCAGCTCGCCGGAGAGGCGGTCGACCATGGTGGTCTCGTTGCGGTTGCGGGCCGCGGCAATCAGCCAGCGGATCGCCAGCGCCTGGCGGCGCTCGGGGCGCACGTCGACCGGAACCTGGTAGGTGGCGCCGCCGACGCGACGCGAACGCACTTCCACATGCGGCGCGACATTGTCGAGCGCCTGGTGGAAAACGGTGACCGGCTCCTGCTTGGTCTTCGACTGGACCTGGTCCAGCGCGCCATAGACGATCGTCTCGGCGACCGACTTCTTGCCGTCATACATGACGGCGTTCATGAACTTGGTGACGATCAGATCACCGAACTTGGGATCCGGGTTGATCTCACGCTTTTCTGCACTGTGACGACGCGACATGGCTTTTGTCTCTCAATCTCGTAGCCTTGCGCCGGAAAGCGACAAGGCCGGAAAATCTTACTTCGGACGCCCCTTACTTCGGACGCTTGGCGCCGTACTTCGAACGGCGCTGCTTGCGGTTCTTCACGCCCTGCGTGTCGAGCACGCCGCGGATGATGTGATAGCGCACGCCCGGAAGATCCTTGACGCGGCCGCCGCGGATCATGACCACGGAGTGTTCCTGAAGGTTGTGACCTTCGCCGGGGATGTAACCGATCACTTCAAAACCATTGGTCAGGCGGATCTTGGCCACCTTGCGCAGCGCCGAGTTCGGCTTCTTCGGCGTCGTCGTATAGACGCGCGTGCAGACGCCCCGCTTCTGCGGGTTCTGCTGCATGGCCGGGACCTTGTTGCGCTTCACCGGCGCAATGCGCGGCTTGCGGATCAGCTGGTTGACGGTAGGCATTAAACCCTCTTGTCTCTCAATTCCGTGTCTCGTGCCGGTCAAGGCTCGCTCAAAGCGTCATTTCCATACGCAAATTCGGGCCACAAACCGCGCCTTGCGGTCTTGCCCGAACAAATCGCAGAGGAAGCGGAAACCGCTTCGTGCACGCCGGAGATGTCTTTTCGCTCGTAAAACGAACCCTGTTTGAGGCAAACTCCAAAGCGTGTCGCTTCGGAAGCAAGAGCCTCACATCGGTTCTGACTGGGCGGCTTCTACTCGTAAGCCCGCGAACCGTCAAGCCCGCAGTGGCAAATATTGCATTGAAGGCGGGGCTTGGCAGCCATGCGAAAACCGCAAGTAATTTTCTTTCGCCGTTTTGCAAGGGCGAGGAAGAAAGTGACCGGCCTTTGGCTGTTGCGGGGCCTTGCTTCATGCGAAAAAGGCCGCATGAACACTGACAATCCCTCGCCGCGGAGGAATCGGCCCGTGAACGACAATGAAGAACGCCCGGTCACCATCATCACCGGCCGGGTGTGGAAGAAGAAAGGCGGCAAGCCGGAAGGCGTGCATGTCATGCTGGTGGCGCCCGATGACGATTCGGCGGTGCGCCGCGCGCTCGAATCGCTCGCGGCGGAAGGCTATGCCGAAGCCGAACTCGACCAGATCGGCGACATGGAGGGCGAGCCCGACGATGAGCCGCATCTTTCGGCCTTTCAGGGCGCGCTCGAAGGCGAAGTGTCGATCGTGACCTTCGACGTTCCGATCTGATCGCAAGCGTGATGCCCCTCACCTGCCCTGGGCCGCAGTGCCGATTCGTTCGGATAACTGGCATGGCCGGTGCTTGCCCGTCATGTCCGATCTGCTAAGAGACGCGCAGTCGTCCAAACCCGGCGGAGCCTCATGTCCTCATCCATCTCGCCCATAAGAATCGGCATTGTCGGCGTCGGCAAGATCGTCCGCGACCAACACCTTCCGGCACTGGCCAAGGATCGGGACTACCAGCTGATCGCGGCGGCCAGCCGGCACGGCAAGGTCGACGGCATCGCGAATTACCCTGATATTGAGACGATGCTTGGCGCGGTTCCCGAACTCGACGCCGTGTCGCTGTGCATGCCGCCGCAGTTCCGCTATGACGCCGCGCGCAAGGCGCTCGAGGCCGGAAAGCACGTCTTCCTGGAAAAGCCTCCGGGTGCCACGGTCAGCGAAGTCGAGGACCTGAAGGCGTTCGCGACGAAACAAGGCGTCTCTTTGTTCGCCAGCTGGCACTCGCGATACGCGCCGGCGGTGGAAGCCGCACGGACATTCCTGGCTTCGACCAAAATCAAATCGGCGGCGATCGTCTGGAAGGAAGATGTACGGCGCTGGCATCCGAATCAGGACTGGATCTGGCAGCCTGGCGGCTTCGGCGTCTTCGATCCCGGTATCAACGCGCTGTCGATCGCAACCTACATCCTGCCGGCCATGTACATCAGTTCGGCCGTGCTCGATTTTCCCGAGAACCGTGATGCACCGATCGCGGCGCAGGTCGCCTTCCGCGCGGCGAACGGATCTGATGTGACGATGGACCTCGACTGGTTGCAGACCGGACCGCAGAGCTGGGACATCCTGGCCGACACGGATGCTGGACAGATGGTGCTCTCGGGTGGCGGCTCGAAGCTCGCCGTCGACGGCAGTGTCGTACATCAGGAGCCGGAAGCGGAATATCCGATGCTCTACCGGCGTTTTGCCGAGATCGTGCACGCCGGCGTATCGGATGTGGACCTGGCGCCGCTCCAGCACGTGGCCGACGCGTTCATGCTGGGCAAGCGCAACGTAGTCGAGGCGTTTTTCGACTGACCGATTACCGCTCAGGCAAATCTCTTTTTCGGGGCCACTTATCTACCTCCTGCCACATTCGCTCCAGCATTTTCCGCTGGGATGACTCCCAATAAGAGACCGTCGAAACGCAAAGGCGTTCGCCGTATCCGAGTACGAGCTCTTCCAAAGGCGTTTTTTGGATTTCGGCGAGAGGTCGGCGATCAAAGTGAGCTATTAGACCATCAAAATAAAACCGGTAGAATGGCACCTCATAATCCGGCTCTCCGTTGTTACCTTGAATAGTTTTGACGCGAGGAATGGGAGTGTGATTATGCTCAAATCCAAACGTTGAAAGCTGGATAAGTTGGATCTGGAAGTAATCGATCGGATCTGGATTTTCTCCAACGATCATTCTTCGCAGCGTTTCCAAATCTCCCTCTGAAAGCCGCACCTCTGAAAACTCTTCGCGCGTTGAGGCCCCAGCCCGCCAAAGCAAGCTGAGAAAGAAGACGCGAAGCCGTCTCCAGTTGTTATTTCCAACGAAGCGAATTCCCCACTCGGAGCCCGGGATAAGCTCATTGTCAGTGAGCGTTCTCGTTGGCCCCCAGCCACTCCATACCAGCTTGGTCTCCCGCAGCGCACGGATGGCCCAATCGTCGAGTTTAGCGAGTATTGTCTCACCTTCTTGCGTCACAAGTTCTGGGTCGTACCAGCTGCTGTGCCGTGTCACAGGTCGCCTTCCGATACCACCCTGAACAAGTGGTTCACCCAATCCACCCGCTCTGGTCAACGCTTTCGGGATTAGATGAGAATCCACAAACCTTCCAGTTGAACCGGTTAGCTTGCAAACGCCTTGAGCCATTTTTGACATCCAAGAATCCCAACGATAGGCCGCTCCCATTTAGAACGCGGATGCGTCGAACAGAAAGTCATGCCCTCCTATAGGTGTGCGTGGACCAATCCTAAAATGACAACGGGCGCAATAGATCTGTTCGACGACAGCCAGCGGCGCCACTTTCACTTGACAACCGCAATCGCAAACCCGTCATAGCCCTTGGCGCCCACGGTCTGGATGGCGGTGCCGTCCAGCCGTTTGTCGCCGCCGATGAAGGAAAACGCCGCGCGTGCGCCTTCGACATTGGCATCGCGACCATCCTCATCCAGCACGGCGCCGTCACGGATGACGTTGTCGCAGATGATGACCGTTCCGGAGCGCGACAGCCGCAAGGCCCAGGACAGATAGTTCGGGTTGTTCGGCTTGTCGGCATCGATGAAGATGAGGTCGAACGGACCGGCGTTCTCGCCATCCAGTGCTGCAAGCGACTGGAGCGCCGGGCCGACGCGCAATTCCACACGGTCCGCAACTGCTGCCCGCACGAAATTCGAACGCGCGATGCTGGCATGGTGCGGATCGAGTTCGAGCGTCACGACTTTGCCGTCGGCGGGCAATCCCCGCGCCATCCAGATGGTCGAATAGCCGCCCAGCGTGCCGATCTCGAGCACCTTCTTCGCGCCGCTGATGCGCACCAGCAGCGAGAGCAGTTTTCCTTGCGCCGCCGAGACGTCGATCGCCGGCAGGCCGTTGTCGCGGTTGGCCGCCAGAACCGCGTCGAGAACGGGATCCGCCTCGAAGAGCGAGGAGACGATGTAGTTATCGACAGCCGTCCAGATCTTCGTGCTCATCTGTTTTCCTCCGATTGTAGAAATGAAAAAGCCGCCGGGTTGCCCCGACGGCTTCTGTTGCCTGAGATTTTTGCCGCCTCGCTTACTGCGCGGCGGTTGTCATGTCCGCCAGCATCGGCTCGGCGACTTCCACACCGGAGGCCTTGCGGCGCTCGTCGATGATGAGTTCGTCGCGCGAGGTGGCGATGCGCCGGATCTGGCTCATCGTGCCGCCGGTACCGGCCGGGATCAGCCGGCCGACGATGACGTTTTCCTTCAAGCCCTGCAGCATGTCGGTCTTGCCGGCAACCGCGGCTTCCGTCAGCACCCTGGTCGTCTCCTGGAAGGAGGCGGCCGAGATGAAGGACGGCGTCTGCAGCGATGCCTTGGTGATGCCGAGCAGCACCGGCTGGCCCTCGGCCGGCTTCTTGCCGTCCTCGACCAGACGCTCGTTGACCTCTTCCAGTTCGATCACGTCGACATGATCGCCCGGGATGTAGGTCGAGTCGCCCTGCACCGTGATCTCGACCTTCTGCAGCATCTGGCGAACGATCACCTCGATGTGCTTGTCGTTGATCGACACGCCCTGCAGGCGGTAGACTTCCTGGATCTCGTTGACGAGATAGGAAGCAAGTGCCTCCACGCCCTTGATCGCCAGGATGTCGTGCGGCGCCGGATTGCCGTCGAGGATGTAATCGCCCTTCTCGATGACGTCGCCGTCCTGGAGATGGAACGGCTTGCCCTTCGGAATCAGGTACTCGACCGGCTCAAGCGTCGAGTCGTGCGGCTCGATGATGATGCGGCGCTTGTTCTTGTAGTCGCGACCGAAGCGGATCGTGCCATCGATCTCGGCGATGATGGCGTGATCCTTCGGACGACGTGCCTCGAACAGTTCGGCGACACGCGGCAGACCGCCGGTGATGTCCTTGGTCTTGGCGCTTTCCATCGGGATACGCGCCAGGACGTCGCCGGGGCGAACCTGGGAACCCGGCTCGACCGAGAGAATGGCCTCGACCGAGAGCAGGAAGCGGGCATCGCCCCCCTTCGACAGCTTGCCGACCTTGCCCTTGGAGTCCAGGATGGCAATCGCAGGCTTGAGGTCGTTGCCGCGCGGCGTCGACCGCCAGTCGATGACCTCACGCTTGGTGATGCCGGTCGACTCGTCGGCCGTTTCCTGAACGGAAATGCCGTCGACCAGATCCTCATACGACACCTTGCCCTCGATTTCAGTGAGGACAGGACGGGTATAGGGATCCCACTCGGCGATACGCTGACCGCGCTTCACCTTGTCGCCATCGTCCACGAAGATGCGTGAACCATAGGTGACACGGTGCGTCGCGCGCTCCTTGCCGGCTTCGTCGAGGATCAGCACCGCCATGTTGCGGCCCATGACCATCTGCTGGCCGTCCGAGTTGCGCACCACGTTGCGGTTGCGGATCTCGACCTTGCCCTCATAGGAGGCTTCAAGGAACGAGCTGTCCACCACCTGCGCGGTACCGCCCATGTGGAAGGTGCGCATGGTGAGCTGCGTGCCCGGCTCGCCGATCGACTGCGCCGCGATGACGCCGACGGCTTCACCCTGGTTGACCGGGGTGCCGCGGGCCAGATCGCGTCCGTAGCAGACCGCGCAGACGCCGATCCTGACCTCACAGGTCAGGGCCGAGCGGATGCGGACCGACTGCACGCCGGCCTTTTCGATCTGCTCGACGTCACGTTCGTCCATGAGCGTTCCGGCCTTGACCAGAACCTCGCCCGACACCGGATGGGTGATATCGTCGAGCGATGTACGGCCCAGCACGCGCTGGCCGACCGAAGCGACAACCTGACCGGCATCGACGATCGGCTGCATGGTGAGGCCCTTGTCGGTGCCGCAATCCACGGAGTTGACGATGCAGTCCTGCGCCACGTCGACCAGACGACGGGTGAGGTAACCCGAGTTCGCCGTCTTCAAGGCGGTGTCGGCCAGACCCTTGCGGGCGCCGTGGGTCGAGTTGAAGTACTCGAGCACGGTCAGGCCTTCCTTGAAGTTCGAGATGATCGGCGTCTCGATGATTTCACCCGACGGCTTGGCCATCAGGCCGCGCATGCCGGCAAGCTGGCGCATCTGGGTGGGCGAGCCACGCGCCCCGGAGTGCGACATCATGTAGATCGAGTTCATCGGCTTCTGACGGCCATTGTCTTCGAACTCGACCGCCTTGATGCGGGCCATCATTTCGTCGGCGACCTTTTCCGAGCACTTGGCCCAGGCGTCGACGACCTTGTTGTACTTTTCGCCCTGCGTGATCAGGCCGTCATTGTACTGCTGCTCGTACTCTTTGGCCAAGGCCTCGGTGTCCGACACCAGCTTGATCTTGGTGTCCGGGATCAGCATGTCGTCCTTGCCGAACGAGATGCCGGCACGGCACGCATGAGCAAAGCCGAGCGCCATGATGCGATCGCAGAAAATGACCGTCTCCTTCTGACCGCAATGGCGGTAGACGGTGTCGATCATCTTGGAGATGTTCTTCTTGGTCATCTCCTGGTTGGCGGTCTCGTAAGGCACATTGACGTTCTTCGGCAAGAGCTCGCCGATGATCATGCGGCCAGGCGTGGTGTCATGGATCTTCGACACGACCTTGCCTTCGGCGTCGACCGTGCGGAAGCGGCCCTTGATCTTGGCGTGCAAGGTCACGGCCTTGGTCTCGAGCGCGTGCTGGAGTTCGCCCATATCGGCAAACACCATGCCCTCGCCCGGCTCGTTCTGGTTGACGATCGAGAGGTAGTAGAGACCCAGAACCATGTCCTGCGACGGCACGATGATCGGCGCGCCGGAGGCCGGGTGCAGGATGTTGTTGGTCGACATCATCAGCACGCGGGCTTCCAACTGCGCTTCAAGCGACAGCGGCACGTGAACGGCCATCTGGTCGCCGTCGAAGTCGGCGTTGAAGGCCGTGCAGACCAGCGGGTGAAGCTGGATCGCCTTGCCTTCGATCAGGATCGGCTCGAACGCCTGGATGCCGAGGCGGTGCAGCGTCGGCGCGCGGTTCAAGAGAACCGGATGCTCGCGGATCACCTCGTCGAGGATATCCCAGACTTCCGGACGCTCCTTCTCGACCAGCTTCTTCGCCTGCTTGACCGTCGAGGAGTAACCCTTGGCGTCGAGACGGGCGTAGATGAAGGGCTTGAACAGTTCGAGCGCCATCTTCTTCGGGAGGCCGCACTGATGCAGCTTGAGCTCCGGACCGGTGACGATGACCGAACGGCCGGAATAGTCGACGCGCTTGCCGAGCAGGTTCTGACGGAACCGGCCCTGCTTGCCCTTGAGCATGTCTGACAGCGACTTCAGCGGACGCTTGTTGGCGCCGGTGATGACGCGGCCGCGACGGCCGTTGTCGAACAGCGCATCGACGGCTTCCTGCAGCATGCGCTTTTCATTGCGCACGATGATGCCCGGCGCCCGCAGCTCGATCAGCCGCTTCAGGCGGTTGTTGCGGTTGATGACGCGGCGATAGAGATCGTTCAGGTCGGACGTCGCGAAGCGTCCACCATCCAGGGGAACCAGCGGGCGCAGGTCCGGCGGGATCACCGGAACGACCTTCATGATCATCCATTCCGGGCGGTTGCCGGATTCCATGAAGTTCTCGACGACCTTGAGCCGCTTCAGATACTTCTTCTGCTTCAGCTCGGACGTGGTCGAAGCCAATTCCGAACGCAGGTCGCCGGCGATCTTCTCCAGGTCCATGCCGGCCAGAAGGTCATGAATGGCCTCGGCGCCGATCATGGCGGTGAACGAATCCTCGCCATACTCGTCGACGGCGATCATGTACTCTTCCTCGCTGAGCAGCTGGTGCTCCTTCAGCGCGGTGAGGCCAGGCTCGGTGACGATGTAGTTCTCGAAGTAGAGGACGCGCTCGATGTCCTTCAGCGTCATGTCGAGCAGCGTGCCGATGCGCGAGGGCAGCGACTTCAGGAACCAGATATGGGCGACGGGTGCCGCCAGCTCGATATGGCCCATGCGCTCACGGCGAACGCGCGACAGCGTGACTTCGACGCCGCACTTCTCGCAGATGACGCCCTTGTACTTCATGCGCTTGTACTTGCCGCACAGGCATTCGTAGTCCTTGATCGGGCCAAAAATGCGCGCGCAGAACAGACCGTCACGCTCCGGCTTGAAGGTGCGGTAATTGATGGTCTCCGGCTTCTTGATCTCGCCGAACGACCAGGACAGAATCTTCTCAGGGCTGGCAAGCGAAATCCGGATGGAATCGAACACCTGCGCAGGCGCCTGCGGATTGAAGAGATTCATGACCTCTTGGTTCATGCCGTTCTCCTTTTCGGGGTCCTCGAAAACCCCTTGCATCTAACGCGGGCCGAATGCCCGCTGAGTGGTCGGCCCACCGGCCGTCGAATTTCGTGGACGCGCCGCGGCATTCCGCGACGCGCCGTAGCCGTTACTCGGCTGCGTCCGGCAGTCGAACCGGAGCTTCGTCGAGCTTGGTGTTCTCCAGCTCGACATTGAGGCCAAGCGACCGCATTTCCTTGACGAGCACGTTGAAGCTCTCGGGAATGCCTGCCTCGAACGTGTCGTCGCCACGCACGATCGCCTCGTAGACCTTGGTGCGGCCGGCGACGTCGTCCGACTTCACTGTCAGCATTTCCTGCAGCGTGTAGGCGGCGCCGTAGGCTTCCAGCGCCCAGACCTCCATTTCGCCGAAGCGCTGGCCACCGAACTGCGCCTTGCCGCCCAGCGGCTGCTGGGTGACGAGCGAGTACGGGCCGATCGAACGCGCGTGGATCTTGTCGTCCACCAGGTGGTGAAGCTTGAGCATGTAGATATAGCCCATCGTCACCTTGCGATCGAACGGCTCGCCGGTGCGGCCGTCATAGAGCTGCGACTGACCGCTGGTATGCAGGCCTGCCTGCTCCAGCATGATGTTGATGTCAGCCTCATGCGCGCCGTCGAACACCGGGGTCGCGATGGAGACGCCGCGGCGCATCTGCTCGCTGAGGCGAACGATGCTCTCGTCGTCATACTCGCGGACCGGCTCGTTGCGGTCGTTGGCCGGCATGAAGCTTTCCAACGTCTTGCGCAGCGGCTTGATATCGCCGGCAGCCTTATACGTGTCGATCAGCTCGCCGATCTTCCTGCCCATGCCGGCACAAGCCCAGCCTAGATGCGTTTCCAGGATCTGGCCGACATTCATGCGGCTCGGCACACCCAGCGGGTTGAGCACGATATCGGCATGCGTGCCGTCCTCGAGGAAAGGCATGTCCTCGACCGGAACGATGCGCGACACGACACCCTTGTTGCCGTGACGCCCGGCCATCTTGTCGCCGGGCTGCATCTTGCGCTTCACCGCCACGAAGACCTTGACCATCTTCATGACGCCCGGAGGCATTTCGTCGCCGCGCTGCACCTTCTCGACCTTGTCCATGAAGCGTTGCTCAAGCGCCTTCTTGGAATCGTCGTACTGGCCACGCAGGGCTTCCAGTTCGCTCTGGAGCTTTTCGTTCTCCACCGCGAACTGCCACCACTGCGAACGCGGATACTCGTCGAGCGTGTCCTTGGACAGCGTAGAGCCCTTCTTGAAGCCCTTCGGTCCAGCGATCGCTTCCTTGCCGACGAGAACGTCGGAAAGACGCGCATAGACGTTGCGATCCAGGATCGCCTGCTCGTCGTCACGGTCCTTGGCGAGGCGTTCGATCTCCTCGCGCTCGATCGCCATGGCGCGCTCGTCCTTCTCCACACCGTGGCGGTTGAACACGCGCACCTCGACGACGGTGCCGAAGGTGCCCGGAGGCATGCGCATCGAAGTGTCGCGCACGTCGGAAGCCTTTTCACCGAAGATGGCGCGCAGAAGCTTCTCTTCCGGCGTCATCGGGCTTTCACCCTTCGGCGTGATCTTGCCGACCAGGATATCGCCAGGCTGAACTTCCGCACCGATATAGACGATGCCGGCTTCGTCCAGGTTCTTCAGCGCTTCTTCCGAGACGTTGGGAATATCGCGCGTGATTTCCTCCGGACCGAGCTTGGTGTCGCGGGCCATGACCTCGAATTCCTCGATGTGGATCGAGGTGAAGACGTCGTCGGCCACGATACGCTCGGAGAGCAGGATCGAGTCCTCGTAGTTGTAGCCGTTCCACGGCATGAACGCGACCAGCACGTTGCGGCCGAGCGCCAGATCACCGAGCTCGGTCGACGGACCGTCGGCGATGATGTCGCCCTTGTTGACCCGGTCGCCCATACGCACCAGCGGACGCTGGTTGATGCAGGTGTTCTGGTTCGAACGCTGGAACTTCATCAGCCGGTAGATGTCGACGCCGGACTTGCCCGGGTCGAGATCCTCGGTGGCGCGGATAACGATACGCGTCGCGTCCACCTGGTCGACGATGCCGCCACGACGGGCGCCGATGGCGGCACCTGAGTCACGGGCGACGATCGGCTCCATGCCGGTGCCGACGAACGGCGCCTCGGCGCGCACCAGCGGCACGGCCTGACGCTGCATGTTCGAGCCCATCAGAGCGCGGTTGGCGTCGTCGTTCTCGAGGAACGGGATGAGCGCCGCGGCAACGGACACCATCTGCTTGGGCGACACGTCCATCAGGTCGACGTTTTCGCGCGGCGCCATCATCACTTCGCCGGCGCTGCGGCAAATGACGAACTCGTCGACGAAGCCGCCGTTCTTGTCGAGCTCGGCGTTGGCCTGCGCGACATGGTGCTTGGCCTCTTCCATCGCCGAGAGATAGACGACGTCATTGGTCAGCTTGCCGTCGACGATCTTGCGGTACGGGCTTTCGATGAAGCCGTACTTGTTGACGCGCGCGAAGGTCGCCAGCGAGTTGATCAGACCGATATTCGGGCCTTCCGGCGTCTCGATCGGGCAGATGCGGCCGTAATGCGTCGGGTGCACGTCGCGCACTTCGAAGCCGGCGCGCTCGCGGGTCAGGCCGCCCGGTCCAAGCGCCGACAGGCGACGCTTGTGGGTGATCTCCGACAGCGGATTGGTCTGGTCCATGAACTGCGACAGCTGCGAGGAACCGAAGAACTCGCGCACGGCGGCTGCCGCCGGCTTGGCGTTGATCAGGTCCTGCGGCATGACCGTGTCGATCTCGATCGAGGACATGCGTTCCTTGATCGCGCGCTCCATGCGAAGCAGGCCGACGCGGTACTGGTTCTCCATCAGCTCGCCGACCGAACGCACGCGGCGGTTGCCGAGATTGTCGATGTCGTCGATCTCGCCCTTGCCGTCGCGCAGTTCGACCAGCGTCCTGACCACGGCCAGGATGTCGTCCTTGCGCAGCACGCGCACGGTGTCCTCGGCCTTGAGCTCGAGACGCATGTTCATCTTGACACGGCCGACGGCAGACAGGTCGTAGCGCTCGCTGTCGAAGAACAGCGAGTTGAACATGGCTTCGGCGGTCTCGAGCGTCGGCGGCTCGCCCGGGCGCATGACACGGTAGATGTCGAACAGCGCGTCCTGGCGGCTCTCGTTCTTGTCGACGGCGAGCGTGTTGCGGATATAGGCGCCGACATTGACATGGTCGATGTCGAGGACCTGGATCTCCTGCTCGCCGGTGCCGAGCAGCACCTTGAGCGTCTTGTCGTCGATCTCGTCGCCGGCCTCGAGGAAAATCTCGCCGGTGGCATAGTTGACGATGTCCTCGGCAAGGTAGTTGCCGAGCAGATCCTCGTCGGTCGCCTTGATCGCCTTGAGACCCTTCTCGCCGAGCTGACGTGCCTGGCGGGCGGTGATCTTCTTGCCCGCCTCGACGACGATCTCGCCGGTGTCGGCGTCGACCAGGTCGCCGACGGCCTTGAGGCCGCGGAAACGCTCGACGTTGAACGGAATGCGCCAATGGTCGCCGGCGCGCTTGTAGGTGATCTTGTTGTAGAAGGTCGACAGGATCTCCTCGCCGTCCATGCCGAGCGCCATCAGCAGCGACGTCACCGGAATCTTGCGGCGACGGTCGATGCGGGCGTGCACGACGTCCTTGGAATCGAACTCGATGTCGAGCCACGAGCCACGGTAGGGGATCACACGGGCGGCAAACAGAAGCTTGCCCGACGAGTGCGACTTGCCCTTGTCGTGGTCGAAGAAGACGCCCGGCGAGCGGTGCATCTGCGAGACAATGACGCGCTCGGTGCCGTTGACGATGAAGGTGCCGTTCAAGGTCATGAGCGGCATGTCGCCCATGTAGACGTCCTGCTCCTTGATGTCCTTGATCGACTTGGCACCGGTATCCTCGTCGATATCGAACACGATGAGGCGCAGCGTCACCTTCAGCGGCGCGGCATAGGTCAGATCGCGCTGACGGCATTCGTCAACGTCGAATTTCGGTCCTTCGAACTCGTACTTCACGAACTCCAGCATGGAGGAGCCGGAAAAATCGGAGATCGGGAAGACCGACTTGAAAACAGCCTGCAGTCCTTCGTCGGGACGTCCGCCCTTGGGCTCGTCCACCATCAGGAACTGGTCATAGGATGCCTTCTGAACCTCGATGAGGTTCGGCATCTCCGCAACTTCCGGGATCTTCCCGAAGAACTTGCGTACGCGTCTGCGGCCATTGAAAGTCTGGGTCTGGGCCATCGTCGCTCCTTAGCTCTAAACTCGGGACGAACCTCGCCGCGGTTCGTCTTGCATACTGAGCCACCTGGGCGGCGGCTCTCTGTCTGTTCTCCGGCCGCCTCTCCAATTGCTTGGCGGTTACCGGCTAAAACGGGAGAAAACCCGTTTCCTGAAGGCCGGTTTACGGCCCTCAGGAAAGAGGTTTTCGTACATCTCGCGTCACGCAGCCTCCCCTGTCACCCAAGGGAGTGGCGGACGGCGCGAGGCCGCCCGCCGCTTGATACGCTTACTTCAGCTCGACCTTGGCGCCGGCTGCTTCCAGCTGGGCCTTGAACTTGTCGGCGTCGGCCTTGGAAACGGCTTCTTTGACCGGCTTCGGAGCCGCTTCGACCAGGTCCTTGGCTTCCTTGAGGCCAAGACCGGTGATGGCGCGGACTTCCTTGATGACGTTGATCTTCTGAGCGCCGGCGTCGGTGAGGACGACGTCGAATTCCGTCTTTTCCTCGACGGGAGCAGCAGCAGCGGCAGCACCGCCGGCAGCGGCAACCGCGACCGGAGCAGCAGCCGAAACGCCCCACTTTTCTTCCAGAAGCTTCGACAGCTCAGCCGCCTCGAGGACGGTCAGCTTCGAAAGGTCGTCTACGATCTTTGCGAGATCAGCCATTGTTGTATTCCTTCGTTAGGTTCGAACGTGTGTTTTTGATAGCGAGGAACGGCCTCATGCCGCCTCGTCCTTCCGGGCGTAAGCGCCGATGACGCGCGCGACCGAGGCCGCTGGCGCATTGACGATCTGGGCGATCCGGGTTGCCGGCGTGGCGATCATGCCAACCAGCCTGGCGCGCAGCTCATCGAGCGACGGAAGTGTGGCGAGTGCCTTCACACCGTCGGCGTTGAGCGAGGTGGTGCCCATTGCGCCGCCGAGGATGACGAGCTTGTCATTCCCCTTGGCGAAATCGGACGCGACCTTCGGCGCCGCAATCGGATCCTCCGAATAGGCGATCAGCGTCTGTCCCTTGAACAGGTCGATGATCGATGCGGAGTCCGTGCCCTGAAGAGCGATTTTGGCGAGACGGTTCTTCGCGACTTTAACGGTGCCACCGGCGGCGCGCATTTTCGACCGAAGGTCGTTCATTTGCGCGACGGTGATACCGGCATAGTGGGCCACGACGACTGAACCTGCGCCCGAAAACGCATCATTCAGGCCCGTGACGAGTTCGCGTTTTTCCGCTCTGTCCACTGCCTATCTCCAGTTGACCCCAGTCCCGTTAATGGGAACATTCCCATTTTCGAGGACAGGCGTCGGGTTGCCTTTGCCGGCCGGGCCATCCAGTAACGGATCTCCCGAACGACGCTCGAGGATCCTGCCCCCTTTCGCCACATCGACGGCCAAGCCGGCGATGCGCAGACAAAAGGCAAACACGGTTCGAACCTTTCATTGGAGCTTGTTGCTCCGTTGTCCGGTTTTCACCCGTCTCATGCAGGCCCACATGAATTAAGGCCCTCCTCTTGAATCAAGGTTCGGGCCGCCCGCAATCTCGGACAGGATGTCCGGAAGCCTTCCGGCTTCCGGTACCGGGCCCAGGATTAATCCAAGGCCCGGAATTCAGTCACGGACCGGCCTTCGAGAGGCCGATCCAAATGGTCCAATCATGACGCGGCGAGCGTCGAGACGTCGAGCTTGAGGCCTGGGCCCATCGTCGAGGTGACAGACACCTTCTTGACGTAGTTGCCCTTGGCGCCGGTCGGCTTTGCCTTGGTCACCGCATCGGCGAAGGCACGGATGTTCTCTTCCAGCGCCTTGACGTCGAACGAGACCTTGCCGACGCCGGCATGAACGATGCCGGCCTTTTCGACGCGGAACTCGACAGCGCCGCCTTTCGATGCCTTGACGGCCGCGGCGACGTCGGTGGTGACGGTGCCGACCTTCGGGTTCGGCATCATGCCGCGCGGGCCGAGCACCTTACCGAGACGGCCGACGAGCGGCATCATGTCCGGCGTGGCAATGCAGCGATCGAAATCGATCGTGCCCTTCTGGACGATGTCGACCAGATCCTCGGCACCGACGATGTCGGCACCGGCGGCCTTGGCCTCTTCAGCCTTGTCGCCACGGGCGAACACGGCAACACGGACCGAGCGGCCGGTGCCGTTCGGCAGGTTGACCACGCCGCGGACCATCTGGTCCGCGTGACGCGGGTCGACGCCGAGGTTCATGGCGACTTCGACGGTCTCATCGAACTTGACCGAGGAGCGATCCTTGAGCAACTTCAGCGCATCACCGAGCGCGTAAGCCTTGTTGGGATCGATGCCTTCACGGGTCTTCGATACACGCTTTGCAATCTTTGCCATGATCTTAGCCCACCACTTCCAAACCCATCGAGCGGGCCGAGCCCTCGACCATACGCATGGCCGCTTCGACGTCGTTCGCGTTCAGATCCTTCATCTTGGCGGTCGCAATTTCGCGAACCTTGTCGCGCGAAACGGTGCCAGCCTTGACCTTGCCCGGCTCCTTCGAGCCCGACTTCAGGTTCGCGGCCTTCTTCAGGAAGTAGCTCACCGGCGGCGTCTTCATGACGAAGGTGAACGACTTGTCCTGGTAATAGGTGATGACGACCGGAACCGGCGATCCCTTTTCCATTTCCTGGGTCTGCGCGTTGAACGCTTTGCAGAACTCCATGATGTTGATGCCGCGCTGACCAAGCGCCGGGCCGATCGGGGGCGACGGCGTAGCCGATCCCGCGGAGACCTGGAGCTTGAGCTGGCCTGCAATTTTCTTAGCCATCTCTTTTCCTGCCTTTGTCTATGCCGGCCCCACGATCTGGGAAACACCGGCGGTTGCAGTCTGGTGGTGCGGTTCTTGCGGCCGGCTAAAGCCGCCTTCGCCTCCCACCGTTCTCAAGGCCGCGCGTTGCCGCACCGCCTCACCTGATCGCCAGACCGGCATCAGGGATTTCGGATCAGCCCTTTTCGACCTGCCCGAATTCCAGATCGACAGGCACGGCGCGCCCGAAGATCGAAACTTCCACCTTGAGCCGCGCCCGCTCCTCGTCCACTTCCTGGACGAAACCGTTGAACGACGCGAAGGGACCATCCGAAACGCGGATCGCCTCGCCGATCTCGAAGGTGACCGAGGGCTTCGGCCGCTCGACGCCTTCCTGCACCTGGTTCAGGATGCGCTGCGCTTCCGCCTCGGTGATCGGCACCGGCTTGGAGTCGCCGAGGAAACCGGTGACCTTCGGCGTGTTCTTGACCAGCGAGAACACGGCGTCGGTCAAATTAGCCTTCAAGAGCACGTAGCCCGGGAAGAACTTGCGCTCGGCGTCGACCTTACGGCCGCGACGAACCTCGACGACCTTCTCGGTCGGCACCACGATCTGCTCGATATCGGCGGACAGACCCTTCTGCTTGGCCTTGTTCTCGATGTCCTCGGCGACCTTCTTCTCGAAGTTCGAATAGGCGTGGACGATGTACCAGCGCGTAGCCATTTTTACGACTTCTCCTAATCGCCGGACTTAGCGTCCAATGCCCAGAATCTGCTCGACCGCGAGGCCCATGAGCTGATCGGCGGTGAAGAAGAAGATCATCGCGATCACAGCGAAGGCCAGGACCATGATCGTCGAGATCATCGTCTCGCGGCGCGACGGCCAAGTCACCTTGGCTGTCTCCGCGCGCACCTGCTGGAGAAAGACGAAAGGATTTGTGGTTTTCGAAGCCATATGCCGCCTGTCTTCAAGACCCGTTGGCCGGGTCCCCTGGATGATCCCGCTGGCCGGGACGTGCCGCCTGAGCCCAATCTCGCGCCGAATCAGCGCAATCATTTCGCCCATGCAAATCAGACGCGTAAAGCCGGCTTCCCAGCTTCACGCGTCGCGTGTCTGTTTCGTCTACATAAAACCGATTCTTGATCCACGCAAGTGGCAAGTGTCCGCTTTATGACCAAACGCCGCCTCGGAACCATCCAGTCGTTCCGTTCCGGCTATGGCACCTTTATGCCCCAATGAGCCCAATATGGCAAGCGGGTCACCGATTTTCAAAGGCCGCCTGCAAAATCGTTGTGATGCCATCTTGGAAAATGGCACGGGCAGCAGGGCTCGAACCTACGACCTGCGGTTTTGGAGACCGCCGCTCTACCAACTGAGCTATGCCCGTACACGTGCGCCTCGGCGCAGGCGCTTCCTAAAAGCTTCCGCACGCTCTGTAAAGAGCGGTTTGCAAGCAAACATGCCTTAACCCTGCGCCAGAAATCGGGATAGTCGGCAACTCAGCCAGAAACCGCCCCCCCTGCCCCCCCCCGCGG